>NZ_VNXM01000019.1:0-168376 GCF_009820205.1 Escherichia sp. HH26CH | reverse complement strand
TTTCAGGAGTGAGGGTAGAGCGGGGTTTCCCCCGCCCTGGTAGTCTTAGTAAGCTGGGTAGCTAACGACTAAGAGCACCACGATGATGAGTATCTTCATCATGACCCTTTCCTTATTTAAGGCCCCTTCCTCGGGAGGGGCTTTCCCGTTTCAGCGTCCCACTGAAATCGTCGGCTTACCTCCTTTCGCCCTGAATGCAGTCTATCGCTAACGCGTAGATAAAATAGTTTCATCTGTGATTATTGCGTAACGACTCGCAAAGAATATTTGCTAGCAGGATCGCAGACTGCAAAGCCTGCGGATTGACATTCTGACCGTGAAGGCATATTTTCAGGAGTGAGGGTAGAGCGGGGTTTCCCCCGCCCTGGTAGTCTTAGTAAGCTGGGTAGCTAACGACTAAGAGCACCACGATGATGAGTATCTTCATCATGACCCTTTCCTTATTTAAGGCCCCTTCCTCGGGAGGGGCTTTCCCGTTTCAGCGTCCCGCTGAAATCGTCGGCCTACCTCCTTTTGCCCTTAATGCAGTCTATCGCTAACGCGTAGATAAAATAGTTTCCTGTGTTATTACTGGATGCGTGCTCGCAAAAGTGCCCGTCATTCAGACGATTCCCGACAGTGTTTCATAATTCCTCCATTTTTCTCCCTTATTGGCTGGCTACACTAGTATCATTCCGCGAAACGTTTCAGGAAGAGAAACTCTTAACGATGAAAGGCAGTTATAAATCCCGTTGGGTAATCGTAATCGTGGTGGTTATCGCCGCCATCGCCGCTTTCTGGTTCTGGCAAGGCCGCAATGAATCCCAGAGCGCAGCGCCAGGTGCGACGAAGCAAGCACAGCAGTCGCCAGCCGGTGGCCGCCGTGGTATGCGTTCCGGCCCATTGGCCCCGGTTCAGGCAGCAACTGCCGTGGAACAGGCGGTTCCGCGTTACCTCTCCGGGCTTGGTACGATTACCGCTGCTAACACCGTTACGGTGCGCAGCCGCGTGGACGGCCAACTGATGGCGTTGCATTTCCAGGAAGGCCAGCAGGTCAAAGCAGGCGATTTATTGGCAGAAATTGACCCCAGCCAGTTCAAAGTTGCTTTAGCACAAGCCCAGGGCCAACTGGCAAAAGATAAAGCCACGCTTGCCAACGCCCGCCGTGACCTGGCGCGTTATCAACAACTGGTAAAAACCAATCTCGTATCTCGTCAGGAACTGGATGCCCAACAGGCGCTGGTCAGTGAAACCGAAGGCACCATTAAGGCTGATGAAGCAAGCGTCGCCAGCGCACAGCTGCAACTCGACTGGAGCCGCATCACCGCACCAGTCGATGGTCGCGTTGGTCTCAAGCAGGTTGATGTTGGTAACCAAATCTCCAGTGGTGATACCACCGGGATTGTGGTGATCACCCAGACGCATCCTATCGATTTAGTCTTTACCCTGCCGGAAAGCGATATCGCTACCGTTGTGCAGGCGCAAAAAACCGGAAAACCGCTGGTGGTAGAAGCCTGGGATCGCACCAACTCGAAGAAATTAAGTGAAGGCACGCTGTTAAGTCTCGATAACCAAATCGATGCCACTACCGGTACGATTAAAGTGAAAGCACGCTTTAATAATCAGGACGATGCGCTGTTTCCCAATCAGTTTGTTAACGCGCGCATGTTAGTCGACACCGAACAAAACGCCGTGGTGATCCCCACCGCCGCCCTGCAAATGGGCAACGAAGGCCATTTTGTCTGGGTGCTGAATAGCGAAAACAAGGTCAGCAAACATCTGGTGACGCCGGGCATTCAGGACAGTCAGAAAGTGGTGATCCGCGCAGGTATTTCTGCAGGCGACCGCGTAGTGACGGATGGCATAGATCGTCTGACCGAAGGGGCGAAAGTGGAAGTGGTTGAAGCTCAAAGCGCCACCACTTCGGAAGAGAAAGCCACCAGCCGCGAATACGCGAAAAAAGGAGCGCGTTCCTGATGCAGGTGTTACCTCCGAGCAGCACAGGCGGTCCGTCGCGCCTGTTTATTATGCGTCCTGTTGCCACCACGCTGCTGATGGTGGCGATCTTACTCGCCGGGATTATCGGATATCGCGCCCTGCCCGTTTCGGCGCTGCCGGAAGTGGACTATCCGACCATTCAGGTGGTCACGCTCTACCCTGGCGCCAGCCCGGATGTCATGACCTCCGCCGTTACTGCGCCGCTCGAACGCCAGTTCGGGCAGATGTCTGGCCTGAAACAGATGTCATCGCAAAGTTCCGGCGGCGCGTCAGTTATCACCTTGCAATTCCAGCTAACATTGCCGCTGGATGTCGCCGAGCAGGAAGTGCAGGCCGCGATTAACGCCGCCACTAACCTGTTGCCGAGCGATCTGCCTAACCCTCCGGTATACAGCAAAGTGAATCCGGCAGATCCGCCGATCATGACGCTTGCCGTCACATCAACCGCCATGCCGATGACGCAAGTGGAAGATATGGTGGAAACCCGCGTCGCGCAGAAGATCTCGCAGATTTCCGGCGTCGGGCTGGTGACGCTTTCCGGCGGTCAGCGTCCGGCTGTTCGCGTCAAACTTAACGCCCAGGCGATTGCCGCCCTCGGCCTGACCAGCGAAACCGTGCGCACCGCCATTACCGGTGCTAACGTTAACTCGGCTAAAGGTAGCCTCGACGGCCCTTCCCGCGCGGTCACCCTTTCCGCGAACGACCAGATGCAATCCGCCGAAGAGTATCGCCAGCTAATTATTGCCTACCAGAACGGCGCGCCGATTCGTCTTGGTGATGTCGCAACCGTTGAACAAGGCGCAGAAAACAGTTGGCTTGGCGCATGGGCGAACAAAGAACAGGCCATTGTGATGAATGTTCAGCGCCAGCCTGGTGCCAACATTATCTCCACCGCCGACAGTATCCGACAGATGCTGCCACAGCTTACCGAGAGTCTGCCGAAATCGGTAAAAGTGACGGTACTTTCCGATCGCACTACCAATATCCGCGCATCAGTCGACGATACCCAGTTTGAACTGATGATGGCTATCGCGCTGGTAGTCATGATTATCTACCTGTTTCTGCGCAATATTCCGGCGACCATCATTCCTGGCGTCGCCGTGCCGCTGTCGTTAATCGGCACCTTCGCGGTCATGGTGTTTCTCGATTTTTCGATCAATAACCTGACGCTGATGGCGTTAACCATCGCCACCGGATTTGTGGTCGATGACGCCATCGTGGTGATCGAAAACATTTCCCGCTATATCGAAAAAGGCGAAAAACCGTTGGCGGCGGCGCTCAAGGGCGCGGGTGAAATCGGCTTTACCATTATCTCGCTGACCTTCTCACTGATTGCGGTGTTGATCCCACTGCTGTTTATGGGCGATATCGTCGGGCGACTGTTCCGCGAATTTGCTATTACTCTGGCCGTCGCGATTTTGATCTCAGCCGTGGTGTCGCTGACCCTGACACCGATGATGTGCGCGCGGATGCTCAGCCAGGAGTCGCTGCGTAAACAGAACCGCTTCTCCCGTGCCTCGGAGAAAATGTTCGACAGGATAATCGCCGCCTATGGTCGTGGACTGGCGAAAGTGCTGAATCATCCGTGGCTAACCTTAAGCGTGGCGCTCAGCACGCTGCTGCTTAGCGTGCTGCTGTGGGTGTTCATTCCGAAAGGTTTCTTCCCGGTGCAAGACAACGGCATTATTCAGGGCACTTTGCAGGCACCGCAATCCAGTTCCTTTACCAATATGGCCCAGCGGCAACGCCAGGTCGCGGATGTGATTTTGCAGGATCCGGCGGTGCAAAGCCTGACCTCATTTGTTGGCGTTGATGGCACTAACCCGTCGCTGAACAGTGCGCGTTTGCAGATCAACCTCAAACCGTTGGATGAACGTGATGATCGGGTGCAAAAAGTCATCGCCCGTCTGCAAACGGCGGTGGATAAAGTGCCGGGCATCGATCTCTTCCTGCAACCAACGCAGGACCTGACCATCGATACTCAGGTCAGCCGCACCCAGTACCAGTTTACCTTGCAGGCCACCTCACTGGATGCGCTCAGTACCTGGGTGCCACAGTTGATGGAAAAACTCCAGCAACTGCCACAGCTTTCTGATGTCTCCAGCGACTGGCAGGACAAAGGGCTGGTGGCGTATGTCAATGTTGATCGCGACAGCGCCAGCCGTCTGGGGATCAGCATGGCGGACGTCGATAACGCCCTGTACAACGCGTTTGGTCAGCGACTGATTTCCACTATTTATACTCAGGCCAACCAGTATCGCGTGGTGCTGGAACACAACACCGAAAATACCCCAGGCCTCGCGGCGCTGGATACTATCCGCCTGACCAGCAGCGACGGTGGCGTGGTACCGCTAAGCTCAATTGCCAAAATTGAGCAGCGTTTTGCGCCACTCTCCATCAACCATCTGGATCAGTTCCCGGTAACGACCATCTCCTTTAACGTGCCGGATAACTATTCGCTGGGCGATGCGGTGCAGGCGATTATGGACACCGAAAAGACGCTGAATCTGCCGGTGGATATCACCACGCAGTTCCAGGGTAGCACCCTCGCCTTCCAGTCGGCATTGGGCAGCACTGTCTGGCTGATTGTCGCGGCAGTAGTGGCGATGTATATCGTGCTGGGTATTCTGTACGAAAGCTTTATTCACCCGATCACCATTCTCTCGACGTTGCCAACGGCAGGTGTTGGCGCACTGCTGGCGCTAATGATTGCCGGAAGTGAGCTGGATGTGATCGCCATCATTGGCATTATTTTGCTGATCGGTATTGTGAAGAAAAACGCCATCATGATGATCGACTTCGCGCTGGCAGCCGAGCGCGAGCAAGGCATGTCGCCGCGCGATGCTATTTACCAGGCCTGTCTGCTGCGTTTTCGCCCGATCCTGATGACCACTCTGGCGGCTCTGCTTGGCGCGTTGCCGCTGATGTTAAGTACCGGGGTCGGCGCGGAACTGCGTCGTCCGTTAGGTATCGGCATGGTCGGCGGTCTGATTGTCAGCCAGGTGCTGACGCTGTTTACCACGCCGGTGATTTATCTGCTATTCGACCGCCTGGCATTGTGGACCAAAAGCCGCTTTGCTCGCCATGAAGAGGAGGCGTAAGTGAAGTTTTTTGCCCTCTTCATTTACCGTCCGGTGGCGACAATTTTACTGTCGGTTGCCATTACCCTGTGCGGCATACTGGGCTTCCGTATGCTGCCGGTCGCCCCGCTGCCACAGGTCGATTTTCCGGTGATTATGGTCAGCGCCTCGCTGCCCGGTGCGTCGCCGGAGACAATGGCGTCTTCCGTTGCCACTCCGCTGGAGCGCTCACTTGGGCGCATTGCCGGGGTCAGTGAAATGACCTCCAGCAGTTCGCTTGGCAGCACGCGTATTATTTTGCAGTTTGATTTTGATCGGGATATCAACGGCGCAGCGCGCGATGTGCAGGCGGCGATCAACGCTGCACAAAGTTTGCTGCCCAGTGGGATGCCCAGCCGTCCGACCTATCGCAAAGCGAACCCGTCGGATGCGCCAATTATGATCCTCACGCTGACATCCGATACTTATTCGCAGGGTGAACTGTACGATTTTGCCTCGACGCAACTGGCTCCGACAATTTCGCAAATCGACGGCGTCGGTGATGTCGATGTCGGCGGCAGCTCGTTGCCCGCCGTGCGCGTTGGGCTGAACCCGCAGGCGCTGTTTAATCAGGGCGTGTCGCTGGACGATGTGCGCACTGCCATCAGCAATGCCAACGTGCGTAAACCGCAGGGCGCGCTGGAAGATGGCACTCACCGCTGGCAGATCCAGACTAACGATGAACTAAAAACCGCAGCCGAATACCAACCGCTGATTGTTCATTACAACAACGGCGGCGCGGTTCGTCTGGGTGATGTGGCGACGGTGACCGATTCGGTGCAGGATGTGCGCAACGCCGGGATGACCAACGCTAAACCGGCTATTTTGCTGATGATCCGCAAGCTGCCGGAAGCCAATATTATCCAGACGGTAGACAGCATCCGGGCAAAATTACCGGAGTTGCAGGAGACCATTCCGGCGGCGATTGATCTGCAAATTGCCCAGGATCGCTCTCCCACCATTCGCGCCTCGCTGGAGGAAGTCGAGCAAACGCTGATTATCTCGGTGGCGCTGGTGATTCTGGTGGTCTTTTTATTCCTGCGCTCGGGTCGCGCCACTATTATTCCCGCCGTTGCGGTGCCGGTTTCGCTGATTGGTACGTTTGCGGCGATGTACCTGTGCGGTTTCAGTCTCAATAATCTTTCGTTAATGGCGCTGACCATCGCTACAGGCTTTGTGGTGGATGATGCCATCGTGGTGCTGGAAAACATTGCCCGTCATCTGGAAGCGGGAATGAAACCGTTGCAAGCCGCGCTGCAAGGTACTCGCGAAGTCGGCTTTACGGTACTGTCGATGAGTCTGTCACTGGTGGCGGTGTTCCTGCCGCTGCTGCTGATGGGCGGATTGCCGGGCCGACTGTTACGCGAATTTGCCGTGACGCTTTCTGTCGCCATTGGTATTTCGTTGCTGGTTTCCCTGACGTTAACGCCGATGATGTGCGGCTGGATGCTAAAAGCCAGCAAGCCGCGCGAGCAAAAGCGTCTGCGTGGTTTTGGTCGCATGTTGGTTGCTCTGCAACAAGGCTACGGCAAGTCGCTGAAATGGGTGCTCAATCATATCCGTCTGGTGGGCGTGGTGCTGCTTGGCACCATTGCTTTGAATATCTGGCTGTATATCTCGATCCCGAAAACCTTCTTCCCGGAGCAGGACACCGGCGTGTTGATGGGCGGGATACAGGCGGATCAGAGTATTTCGTTTCAGGCGATGCGCGGTAAGTTGCAGGATTTTATGAAAATTATCCGTGACGATCCGGCAGTGGATAATGTCACCGGCTTTACCGGTGGCTCGCGGGTGAACAGTGGGATGATGTTTATCACTCTCAAACCACGCGACGAGCGCAGCGAAACGGCGCAGCAAATTATCGACCGTCTGCGGGTGAAGCTGGCGAAAGAACCGGGGGCGAATCTGTTCCTGATGGCGGTACAGGATATTCGCGTTGGCGGACGTCAGTCGAACGCCAGCTATCAGTACACGTTGTTATCCGACGACCTGGCGGCGCTGCGCGAATGGGAGCCGAAAATCCGCAAAAAACTGGCAACGTTACCGGAACTGGCGGACGTGAATTCCGACCAGCAGGATAACGGCGCGGAGATGAATCTGGTTTACGACCGCGACACTATGGCACGACTGGGAATCGACGTGCAGGCCGCCAACAGCCTGTTGAATAACGCCTTCGGGCAGCGGCAAATCTCGACCATTTACCAGCCGATGAACCAGTATAAAGTGGTGATGGAAGTGGATCCGCGCTATACCCAGGACATCAGTGCACTGGAAAAAATGTTCGTCATTAATAACGAAGGAAAAGCGATCCCTCTGTCATATTTCGCTAAATGGCAACCGGCGAATGCCCCGCTGTCGGTGAATCATCAGGGATTATCGGCGGCCTCGACCATCTCGTTTAACCTGCCGACCGGGAAATCGCTCTCGGACGCCAGTGCGGCGATCGACCGCGCAATGACCCAGCTTGGTGTGCCTTCGACGGTGCGTGGCAGTTTTGCCGGAACAGCGCAGGTATTCCAGGAGACGATGAACTCGCAGGTAATCCTGATTATCGCAGCCATCGCCACGGTGTATATCGTGCTGGGTATCCTTTACGAGAGTTACGTGCATCCACTGACGATTCTCTCCACCCTGCCCTCGGCGGGCGTTGGGGCGCTGCTGGCGCTGGAGCTATTCAATGCCCCGTTCAGCCTAATCGCCCTGATAGGGATCATGCTATTAATCGGCATCGTGAAGAAAAACGCCATTATGATGGTCGATTTTGCGCTCGAAGCCCAACGGCACGGTAACCTGACGCCGCAGGAAGCTATTTTCCAGGCCTGTCTGCTGCGTTTTCGCCCGATTATGATGACTACCCTGGCGGCGCTGTTTGGTGCGCTGCCACTGGTGTTGTCGGGCGGTGACGGCTCGGAGCTGCGCCAACCCCTGGGGATCACCATTGTCGGCGGTCTGGTAATGAGCCAGCTCCTGACGCTGTATACCACGCCAGTGGTGTATCTCTTCTTCGACCGTCTGCGGCTGCGTTTTTCGCGTAAACCTAAACAAACGGTAACCGAGTAAATGACAGATCTTCCCGACAGCACCCGCTGGCAATTGTGGATTGTGGCTTTCGGCTTCTTTATGCAGTCGCTGGACACCACCATCGTTAACACCGCGCTTCCCTCAATGGCGCAAAGCCTTGGGGAAAGTCCGTTGCATATGCACATGGTCATTGTCTCTTATGTACTGACCGTGGCGGTGATGCTGCCCGCCAGCGGCTGGCTGGCGGACAAAGTCGGCGTGCGCAATATTTTCTTTACCGCCATCATACTGTTTACCCTCGGTTCGCTGTTTTGCGCGCTTTCTGCCACGCTAAACGAACTGTTGCTTGCTCGCGCGTTACAGGGCGTTGGCGGCGCGATGATGGTGCCGGTCGGCAGGTTAACAGTGATGAAAATTGTTCCGCGTGAGCAATATATGGCGGCGATGACCTTTGTTACGCTGCCCGGTCAGGTCGGCCCACTATTGGGTCCGGCGCTCGGCGGCCTGCTGGTGGAATACGCGTCCTGGCACTGGATCTTTTTGATCAACATTCCGGTAGGGATTATCGGTGCGATCGCCACGCTGATGTTAATGCCAAACTACACCATGCAGACGCGGCGTTTCGATCTCTCCGGTTTTTTGTTGCTGGCGGTCGGCATGGCGGTATTAACGCTGGCGCTGGATGGCAGTAAAGGCACGGGACTTTCACCGCTGGCGATTGCCGGACTGGCAGCGATTGGCGTGGTGGCACTGGTGCTTTATCTGCTGCACGCCAGAAACAACAACCGCGCCCTGTTCAGTCTGAAACTGTTCCGCACTCGTACATTTTCGCTGGGCCTGGCGGGGAGCTTTGCCGGACGTATCGGCAGTGGCATGTTGCCCTTTATGACACCGGTTTTCTTACAGATTGGCCTCGGTTTCTCGCCGTTCCATGCCGGACTGATGATGATCCCGATGGTGCTCGGCAGCATGGGAATGAAGCGAATTGTAGTGCAGGTGGTGAATCGCTTTGGCTACCGTCGGGTACTGGTGGCGACCACACTGGGCCTGTCGCTGGTCACCCTGCTGTTTATGACTACCGCTCTGCTGGGCTGGTACTACGTTTTGCCGTTCGTCCTGTTTTTACAAGGAATGGTCAACTCGACACGTTTCTCCTCCATGAACACCCTGACGCTGAAAGATCTACCAGACAATCTGGCGAGCAGCGGCAACAGCCTGCTGTCGATGATTATGCAATTATCAATGAGTATCGGTGTCACCATCGCCGGGCTGTTGCTGGGGCTTTTTGGTTCACAGCATGTCAGCGTAGACAGCAGCACCACACAAACCGTCTTTATGTACACCTGGCTTAGCATGGCGTTTATCATCGCCCTTCCGGCGTTTGTCTTTGCCAGAGTGCCAAACGATACGCATCAAAATGTCGCTATTTCACGGCGAAAAAGGAGCGCGCAATGAAGTTCTGGCGACCCGGTATTACCGGCAAACTGTTTCTGGCGATTTTCGCCACCTGCATTGTCTTATTGATCACGATGCACTGGGCGGTACGTATCAGTTTTGAGCGCGGCTTTATCGATTACATCAAGCATGGTAATGAACAACGGCTGCAAATGCTCGGCGATGCGCTTGGTGAGCAGTACGCCCAGCACGGGAACTGGCGCTTCCTGCGTAATAACGATCGCTTTGTATTTCAGATCCTACGTTCGCTGGAGCATGATAACAACGAAGATAAGCCCGGCCCCGGTATGCCGCCACACGGTTGGCGCACGCAATTCTGGGTGGTTGATCAAAACAACAAAGTGCTGGTTGGCCCGCGAGCACCGATTCCACCAGACGGCACACGGCGGCCCATTATGGTCAATGGGGCGGAAGTGGGTGCGGTGATCGCCTCCCCTGTTGAACGACTGACCCGCAATACCGATATCAATTTTGACAGACAACAGAGGCAAACCAGTTGGCTGATTGTCGCTTTATCTACCTTGTTAGCGGCGCTGGCGACATTCCCACTGGCGCGCGGTTTGCTGGCTCCGGTCAAACGACTGGTGGACGGTACACACAAACTGGCAGCGGGCGATTTCACTACTCGCGTGACGCCCACCAGTGAAGATGAATTGGGCAAACTGGCGCAAGACTTCAACCAGCTCGCCAGCACGCTGGAGAAAAACCAACAGATGCGCCGCGATTTTATGGCCGATATCTCCCACGAGCTGCGCACACCTTTAGCGGTACTGCGCGGCGAACTGGAAGCTATTCAGGATGGCGTGCGTAAATTCACCCCGGAGACGGTGGCTTCTTTACAGGCAGAGGTCGGTACACTGACCAAACTGGTGGACGATCTTCATCAATTGTCGATGTCTGATGAAGGCGCTCTCGCCTACCAGAAATCGTCGGTGGATCTGATCCCGCTACTGGAAGTCGCGGGTGGCGCATTTCGTGAGCGTTTCGCCAGCCGCGGGCTGAAACTGCAATTTTCCCTGCCAGACAGCATTACCGTATTTGGCGATCGCGATCGTTTAATGCAGTTGTTCAATAACTTACTGGAAAACAGCCTGCGCTATACCGACAGCGGCGGCAGCCTGCATATCTCTGCCGAGCAACATGACAAAACGGTGCGCCTGACCTTTGCCGACAGTGCACCGGGCGTTAGTGACGCTCAACTGCAAAAATTGTTTGAGCGTTTTTATCGCACCGAAGGTTCCCGCAACCGTGCCAGCGGCGGTTCCGGCCTGGGGCTGGCGATTTGTCTTAACATTGTTGAAGCACATAATGGTCGCATTGTTGCCGCTCATTCGCCTTTTGGCGGGGTAAGCATTACAGTAGAGTTACCGCTGGAACGGGATTTACAGAGAGAAGTATGACCGAGTTACCAATCGACGAAAACACGCCACGTATTTTGATCGTGGAAGATGAACCGAAGCTGGGGCAGTTGCTTATCGACTACCTGCGTGCTGCGAGCTATGCGCCGACGCTTATCAGCCACGGCGATCAGGTACTGCCATATGTGCGCCAGACACCACCGGATCTGATCCTGTTGGATCTGATGCTCCCTGGCACCGATGGCCTGACGTTGTGTCGGGAAATTCGTCGTTTTTCTGACATTCCGATCGTAATGGTGACAGCAAAAATCGAAGAGATCGACCGCCTGCTCGGGCTGGAGATTGGCGCAGATGATTATATCTGTAAGCCGTACAGTCCACGGGAAGTGGTAGCACGCGTCAAAACCATTTTGCGCCGTTGCAAACCGCAGCGTGAGTTGCAGCAACAGGATGCTGAAAGCCCGTTGATTATCGACGAAGGTCGTTTTCAGGCTTCATGGCGCGGTAAAATGCTTGACCTGACGCCTGCGGAATTTCGTCTGCTGAAAACGCTCTCTCATGAACCGGGAAAAGTATTCTCCCGTGAGCAGTTGTTGAACCACCTTTATGACGACTACCGCGTAGTAACTGACCGCACCATCGACAGCCACATTAAAAACCTGCGCCGCAAGCTGGAAGCACTGGACGAAGAGCAGTCTTTTATCCGCGCCGTCTACGGTGTCGGTTATCGCTGGGAAGCCGACGCTTGCCGCATCGTTTAACATTTTTACCTGCCGGAGAAGGCATTCACGCCACATCCGGCAGCATTATCCCGCGCATTGTCGGCTATCTGACATTATCTCTCCGCCCTGGCAAGCACCTGAAAATCGCTCATACTTTAATCGGCAAACAGTCCTTTTAGATGCTGTTTTCGATACGCAATTTCAATCAAGGAGTCATTATGGCTGGTTGGTTTGAACTCAGTAAGAACAGTGATAATCAATTCCGGTTTGTGCTAAAAGCGGGCAATGGGGAGACTATCCTCACCAGCGAGCTGTATACCTCAAAAGCCTCTGCGGAAAAGGGCATCGCGTCAGTGCGTAGCAACAGCCCACAAGAAGAACGCTATGAGAAAAAAACAGCAAGTAACGGCAAATTCTATTTCAATCTGAAAGCCGCCAATCATCAAATTATCGGCTCCAGCCAGATGTACGCCACCGCGCAATCTCGTGAAACCGGAATTGCCTCCGTTAAAGCCAATGGCACAAGCCAGACGGTGAAAGACAATACGTAATTACGATGCCGGGCGTGGGTTGTTGGCGTCCGGCTTTATTTCCGACTCTCACGGCATTACTATCACGACTGGAATTATTCACTTTAAATGGATTTAACATGCAATTACCCTTTTTCATATCTTTAGTTTTGCTATTGTCGGCTAATGCACATGCTGAGATAACTGACGAGCAAATTAACACTGATTGCGCGAAAATCACCATGTATGCAAGCCAGGGGCAGGCATTGTATAAAGCGAAAAACTACCCTGCGGCACGCAAATACTTCGAACAGCAAGCCGCATGGAGTGAAGACTGTAAAGCTAATGATGAGAAAGCGATCGCCACGGCTTATAACAATGTCGCACTGACCTGGATGCGTGAGAATCAATGGCGCAAAGCCCGTGCCTGGCTCATGCTTCTACCGCAAGATTCCAAATCCATCTACAATTTGCAACTTATCAAAGATAATCTCGCAGATTTGCCCTCTGATTTTTCAACAACCAATGAATACTGGAGCTACGCGGGCAAAGCGACATGGAATACGTTCATCTTTAAACCCGCGCGGTTAACAGGCAAGATGCAGGTAGATTTTCAGGGTTATTACTTTGGTATGATGGGCATTTACAGTGGGCCAAATATCGGTGAGTTTTCTGAATCTGTAACGCTGAACAATGGCACAGGCGTAATTGCATTGCGTGATGATGCAGACAATATGATTCACTGCAATATTGCTCTCAAACTTACTACCGAAACGCTTAAAGTAAGCACCAATACGCCGAACGACTGCGGCTTCGGGGCCAACGTTAGTGCAGACGGCCCTTACCTTCGTGTCGATTGAGCAGACCGGGATGAAATGATTAAAGATACTTAGATTCTTATTGACAGAAAATAACCGCCCGCAAATTCGACAAGCAACGTTGTTTAGTCTTACTGATCGAGCTATAGAAATTCCTCCGGCGTTGAACAGCGCATTACTGCTGGATAACAATACGTTGATCCGTCTACGCGCTAAAAACATGCTTAATGACGTCATGGATGTTGCGCAATTCTGGCGTCATGTTGTCACCTCAACTGAATATACTCCCTCACAGCGCCGGGCTGCTTTATATGGTCTGGACTCCATTCATGATGCCAATATTTTAAAACTGGCAGAATGGGGATTATCTCAGAATGTATTCCCACTGCGTTTAGCCGCAATGCACATTCTTGCAAAAGATAATCCTGATGGCGATGTCAAAAAGACTATTCTCAGCACACTGGCAAACCCGGACGCTACCGGGCTGCGATTAATGGTTAACATCTGTGTATGGTGTCGCGTTCCGCTCACGTTCGAGGAAATACGGCAGTTGCAGGAAAACGCACCGTCAGTTTAACATGCTTGCGCATATTGTCGGCTTTATCATAGTTTGAACAAATGGGACGGTTTAATTCTTCTGCTGCAATCGCAACACAAGCTAACTGAAGAATTTGCAGGTAAACAGCTCGCAATATGGCAACGCAAATTCAATCTTTCGGACATTCAACCAAATGCTCCTCAGCGTCAGCAACTTCAGGCGCTTTTTACCTGCAATCCGGAACTTCACAACAGATTATGGGGTTGCATTCCCTTCAAATAACATCACTGCTTGCGGGCGGATAAATCTTTATCACGCCCCACAATCACCAATCTGATCCACCACCGTCAGATACCAGTCACGGTCATAACCGTAAAGTTGACTTAAATAAAATACCAGTCCATCGCTCCCCCCTTCTGGCGCAGCGACCACACGCACGGCCCCGTACTCCATTCGACGCGCTGCGGCAATCTGCGCATCAGAAATAGTGTTTCGCGGTGAACCAAACATCTGCGTGAAGACCAAATTACGGCTGACTTTATGGTGTGTATCGCTGCTGCTAATAAAATATCCGTGCTTATTCCAGCCACGTTCACAGTCAAATTCCGGGATAGTTTTCTTATCAAACTCTTCATCTCGCGGAATATGTTCCCATGCCGAAGGCCACAGTAAATACTCGGGAACAGGCGTTTTAAAATCAATTGACTTAAAATTTTCGACATCCATCGAAGCGCCACGCTGGAAGAGAACATACAACCCCGTTTTTTTATCAATTAACGAGTTGATTAATTGAGCATCTTCTTGCTGAAAGCCGATAATCACCTTGCGAGCAGTCTCCTCCAGCGAAAGACCGGCAGTAGCGGGCAGAGAAAACAGAACCAACAGAGCCAGCGTGATTCCCTTCTTTAACATCCACATGTTTTAACTCCTCAGCATTCACAGTCGTAAATATACTCAATTCTGATGTCAATTGTACGCCAGGCATCGAAAAGCTCATCACAATTACACTGGAGCCAACCCCGCCGATTGCGCTACAATGCCCGCCCTTAAAGTGGGGGCACTCCCCTAACCGCTTCATCAGGTGAAGCGGATCTGACCTGTCATCAGAACGAGAGAATTATGTTTAAACCGGAACTCCTTTCCCCGGCGGGAACGCTGAAAAATATGCGTTACGCTTTCGCTTATGGCGCAGATGCTGTTTATGCGGGCCAGCCGCGTTACTCCCTGCGTGTGCGCAACAACGAATTCAACCACGAAAATCTCCAGCTCGGCATTAACGAAGCCCATGCGTTGGGGAAAAAGTTTTATGTCGTGGTCAACATTGCACCGCACAATGCCAAGCTGAAAACCTTTATCCGTGACCTGAAACCGGTGGTTGAAATGGGGCCGGATGCGCTGATTATGTCCGATCCAGGGCTGATTATGCTGGTGCGTGAGCACTTCCCTGAAATGCCGATCCATCTCTCGGTACAGGCTAACGCCGTGAACTGGGCGACGGTGAAATTCTGGCAGCAAATGGGCCTGACCCGCGTGATCCTCTCTCGCGAGCTGTCGCTGGAAGAGATTGAAGAGATCCGCAATCAGGTGCCGGATATGGAGGTAGAGATCTTCGTTCACGGCGCGCTGTGCATGGCCTACTCCGGTCGCTGCCTGCTCTCTGGCTATATCAACAAGCGCGACCCGAACCAGGGCACCTGCACCAACGCCTGCCGCTGGGAGTACAACGTCCAGGAAGGGAAAGAAGATGACGTTGGCAACATCGTGCACAAGTACGAGCCGATTCCGGTGCAAAATGTTGAGCCGACGCTGGGTATCGGCGCGCCAACCGACAAAGTGTTTATGATCGAAGAAGCCCAGCGTCCGGGCGAGTATATGACCGCGTTTGAAGATGAGCACGGCACTTACATCATGAACTCGAAAGATCTGCGCGCCATCGCCCATGTAGAACGCCTGACCAAAATGGGCGTGCATTCGCTGAAAATCGAAGGCCGTACCAAATCTTTCTACTATTGCGCACGCACCGCACAGGTTTATCGTAAAGCTATCGATGATGCCGCTGCGGGCAAACCGTTCGATACCAGCCTGCTGGAAACTCTGGAAGGTCTGGCGCATCGTGGCTATACCGAAGGTTTCCTGCGTCGTCATACTCACGACGATTATCAGAACTACGAATACGGTTATTCGGTTTCTGACCGCCAGCAGTTTGTTGGTGAGTTTACCGGTGAGCGCAAGGGGGACCTCGCGGCGGTAGCGGTGAAAAATAAATTCTCCGTTGGCGACAGCCTTGAGCTGATGACGCCGCAAGGCAACATTAACTTTACCCTTGAGCATATGGAAAACGCCAAAGGTGAAGCTATGCCGGTCGCACCAGGCGATGGTTATACTGTGTGGATCCCGGTACCGCAGGATCTCGAACTGAATTATGCGCTGCTGATGCGTAATTTCTCCGGGGAAACCACGCGTAACCCCCACGGTAAGTGATTAATTTCGATTATTTTTCCCGGATGGAAAATTCTTAGAAACCGATCACATACAGCTGCATTTATTAAGGTTATCATCCGTTTCGCTGAAAAACATAACCCATAAAATGCTAGCTGTACCAGGAACCACCTCCTTAGCCTGTGTAATCTCCCTTACACGGGCTTATTTTTTATGCATAAACCATAGAGACGGATTGATCCCAGGTGACCGTCTTCCATTGACCACATCGATAGAATTCCCCTTCATAGCACGATGCCTTTCACTTAACGGCATCGTGCTCGTACAGGTTCCGGCTACGCACAATCAGAACGCGCATGTTTGACGCTTACAAAAAAATGAACTTATAGCATTGGAATATTTTTGACATCATTTTCTGATGGCTGCATAAAAATAAAATTTCTGCTTTAGTTTCATCTACCTGTTTGTCATTATTACTCACATTCAATAATGGTGTTGAAGAATATCCCATCAGAGATAAAAATGAATATGTCCATGGTAGTCTTGAATCTATTCTCACTCTCCACATTTGAATGTCAGACGCGCGACGCCATGTAATCCTGCTCCTTCAGTCTTCAGGTTAACTATCTGCATTTTTTTGCCCTGAGTAACACAGAAATTAGCTGCATCATTTTTCACTATATTTTCCGCACCAGATATTCTGCCCCTGGCTAAAGATGCTTCGGCTTCAGTGTAGTATTGGTTATCGAGTTTACGCTGGATATTACTTTTATAGGCAAGACCGAATTTACCGATACTTGTCTCATCATTATGCACAGCACAACCAGACATAAGAAAAACACTAATTAATGATATAGCAGCTGTCTTTTTCATCTCACCTTCCCCCATTAAATATCAACGACACGCTCTGGTGTTTAAATATAATAATGGCATGATTATTATAATTGAATAGGATTATAATAAATGTTCTGTACAACATTTCCTACATAAGTAGGAATTACAAACATGAAGGCCCTTCCCAGGTACCCCCCATGAGGGCTTTAATATATTTAGAATAAGATATTGAAGATGCCACTGTTTAGTTGAATATTAGGTATATGTTCTTTTTTGAAATTTATCGGTGGCTACCGTTAACATTCACTGTCCCCATTGCAAGCTCCTGGTGGTAACCACTGAATCCCCCATCCTTGAACTGATTTTTTATCCTCCGATTTTCATCCTGTTCTGACTCCGCCTTTTCTTTTCTGCTCTACACTATCTACAGACCAATCATAAAGGCATACGATTATGGCAGAATTTCCCGCCAGCTTACTGATTCTTAACGGCAAAAGTACTGACAATCAACCCTTGCGCGAAGCAATTATGCTGTTGCGCGAGGAAGGAATGACGATCCATGTGCGGGTCACCTGGGAGAAAGGCGATGCCGCCCGATTTGTAGAAGAGGCCCGGAAGCTGGGCGTCGCAACGGTAATTGCCGGTGGCGGCGATGGCACTATTAATGAAGTTTCCTCGGCGCTGATTCAGTGTGAGGGCGATGACATACCCGCGCTGGGGATTTTGCCACTAGGTACAGCGAACGATTTCGCGACCAGCGTGGGTATACCTGAGGCACTGGATAAGGCGCTGAAACTAGCAATTGCTGGTGATGCTATTGCGATTGATATGGCGCAGGTCAACAAAAAAACCTGTTTTATTAATATGGCAACGGGTGGGTTTGGGACACGTATTACCACAGAAACGCCGGAAAAATTAAAAGCAGCGCTGGGTGGCGTCTCTTACATCATTCACGGCTTAATGCGCATGGATACACTGCAACCGGACCGTTGTGAAATCCGCGGTGACAACTTTCACTGGCAAGGTGACGCACTAGTCATTGGTATTGGTAACGGCCGTCAGGCAGGTGGCGGTCAGCAATTGTGCCCGAACGCATTAATTAACGACGGCTTACTGCAACTGCGCATTTTCACCGGAGATGAAATTCTTCCGGCTCTCGTATCAACCTTAAAATCTGACGAAGATAACCCGAATATTATCGAAGGTGCTTCGGCGTGGTTCGATATACAAGCGCCACACGAAATTACCTTTAATCTTGATGGCGAACCGTTGAGTGGGCAAAACTTTCATATTGAAATACTTCCGGCGGCGTTGCGTTGTCGATTACCACCGGATTGTCCATTATTGCGTTAATCAAATTTCCCTTTCTTAATTCAGGGAGTATCAGTGATGCCGGATTCGGTGTACACACCTTATCCGGCATAAAGAACAATGCTACACCGTAATTAATTTCACCCGTGTTTTCTGCAATGCCAGTTTATCCACCTCTGAAATGGCATCATCAGTAATAATAATGTCAATTTTTTCAATCGGTAGTACCTGATTAAAACCGCGACGGTTAAATTTCGTTGAGTCGAGAACGGCAATCACTTTATTAGCGGCTGTGACCATCGCACCGCTAATCGAATAACCTTCATTAAAGGTCGTAATACCATTAACCGCATCAATACCATCAGCACCGACAAACATTAAATCGGCATTAATATCCTGCAATGAACGCTCGGCAATGGAGCCATGCATCGAGCGCGTTTTATGGCGGACCGTGCCACCACAGACGACCAGAGTAATGTCTTTATTTTCGGAAAGGGCAAACGCCGCCGGGAGACTGTTGGTAATCACCGTGATATTTTTGGCGGTCATTAAACCTTCGGCGATAAGCATTGTCGTACTTCCGCTGTCGAGAATAACGGTCATCCCTTCGTGGATCATTTTGACTGCCGCCTGCGCAATTCTGTTTTTCGGCGCGCTGGCGAGCTGAAATCGCTCTTTAAACCCGACTTCCTGGGTCTCGGTTTCACTATTTCCGGACATTATTTTCGCCGCACCGCCATGAAAGCGCGTAACCACGCCTTTTTGTTCGAGAAAGCGCAAATCGGCACGGATTGTCGCTTCCGAGGCAGCAAATACTCCCGCCAGATCCTGAACAAGCACGGTTCCCTGTTCATTCACTAATTGGATGATCTTATTCCTTCGCTCGAATGAATTCATCGTCATTTACCCATATTCAATTGTGGCTAGTGTAAACGAAGGGGGACCATTGGTGAATGATCTGTTTTGCACAATACCGGGCCAGCATCACGCTGGCCCGCGGTTTCAGGGAATAAGCAACACTTTGCCCGGCATAGCATTACGAGCGATGTCACGCACCGCCTGGGCGAAGCTTTCAAAGCTTCCACGGTGAGCGATTAATGGCTCCAGGCTTAACTTACGTTCTGTCAGCAACCGGCTCGCCGTTTCCCACTCCTGCCCCGGCCAAGGGCTGGAATAGTTCATCCAACTGCCGATAACCGTCAGCTCTTTACGTAATATTTTGCCAAACGTTGTCGATGTTAAATGCAGATCCTGATGCAACGTGCCCACCAGCGCCAGCTGGGCATGAGGCCCGGCAATCTCTACCGCCAGTTCGACGGTTTGCGGGACTCCAGCCGTCTCGAGGATAAGCTGATTAAAGCGCAGCTCGCGTAAAACGCCCTGCATTTGCGGCGCGCTCATTTCAAGGCTGTTAAATGTTTGCATCGCACCGAAAGATTTTGCTAGTGCCAGTTTTTCTGAGCTAATGTCGATAGCCGTCACACTCTTTGCTCCCAGCGCGACAGCGCACTGAATGGCCAGCAGGCCAATGGTTCCGGCACCAATAATAATAACGTTTTTATTCTCACAACCTTGCGCTAAATGGAAAGCATGCAGGCCAACGGTAATCGGTTCAATAAAAGCCCCATCCTCAATAGGCATATGCGCAGGTAGAGCAAAGACATTTTTCCGCTTAACGACAATATATTCGGCAAACCCACCATCACGCCGTGAGCCAATAAAATCATATTTTGCGCACTGGGAATAAAACCCTTTCAGACACTCTGGACAAGTAAAACAGGGTAATAACGGCACACAGGCAACCGCATCGCCAGGGTGTAAGTCATCAACACCGGGTCCCACCGCATCAATATAGCCGCTAAATTCATGGCCTAACGTTATTGGATAATAATGTGCACCATTTTTAAATATTCTGGGCAAGTCGGAACCACATATCCCCGAGCTGGCAATTTTTACCCGTACCTCGTCCCGATGGATGATTTCAGGCATGACTCGTTCTTCAACGCGCACGATACCATCAGTATCATTAACAACTGATTTCATAAAAACTCCTGATTGTTAAGGGGGATATTCTCCCCCTCAGACAAAAATTATTCTGCGAGAGCGGCTTTCTCTTGTTTAATAAAACCACGCGCTCTACGCCAGGTCATGAAAATACCGGTAAGATAAATGGCACCGATAATAATGAAACCGGGAATATTTTGCGGGGAGAAAACCTGAATCAGTAACCAGGTAATGGGAGAACCGCCCTGATCCATTGAAGCCACCATGCCCCGGCTTTTAACGCCCCAGCATTAGCCGCCAGTTGGGTGTGCAAACCAATAGTTTGCGTCGCGATCCACAGGGTGATGCTCATAATGATGACACCCGAGATTAAGGTGCGGAACAGATTTCCACGATGCACGGCAACTGCCATCGCAACAAAGAAGCCGATGGTGGCAAGGTCGCCAAACGGCAGTACCTGATTACCCGGAACACAAACAGCAATTAAAATGGTGAGCGGGATAAAAATCAGGCTTGCCGATACCACCGCCGTATGCCCCAGCAGCAACGCCGGATCAAGGCCAATCAGGAACTCCTGACCGCCGAACTTCGCCTGTAAACGACTACGGGCCTGCTTAGCGATGGGCGTTAAACCATCCATGATGGGTTTAATCACCCGTGGCATCAGCAGCATAACTGCCGCCGTTTTTACCGCCAGCTGCAATACACCTTTGACATCGTACCCCGCGAGAATGCCGATAATCAGCCCCATCACAAAACCCACGGTGACGGGCTCGCCAAATGGGCCAAATTTGCGCTGAATATCGTCGGCGCTAAATTTAATACGGTTAACGCCTGGGATTTTCTCGATGATAGCATCCACCAGCACCGCAATTGGCCCCAGATACGCCGACGTACCGTGCGGAATAGCAATGCCTTCCAGCTCAAAGAAATTTCGGGTATCGCGGGCAAACCAGTCGCCGAGCTTATAAACAAACGCCGCGTGAATTACCACACCCGCCATCCCTATCATCCATGAACCGGTTGCCAGATGCAGCAATGCGCCGGTGAAGGTCATATGCCAGATATTCCATATATCAACATTTACCACCCGCGTCATACGGGTCAGTAGCATCGCCACGTTAACCAGAATCGCAATCGGAATCGCCACCAGCGCAATTTGCGACGCCCAGGTCATTGGTGAAGAGCCCGGCCAGCCGACATCGACCACATGCAGATTCAGGTCGAAATTTTCCGCCATCGCTTTCGCCGCCGGGCCAATGGAATCCAGCATTAAGCCAATCACAAGGCCGATACCAACAAAGCCAATCCCGATATGCAGACCCGCTTTAAAGCAATCGCCTGCCTTCATGCCTAATATCTTAGAAAAAATAATGATGACAATCGGCAACATGACCGTAGGGCCGAGGTCGAGAATATAACGCATGACTTCTGAAAACATAGGTCACCCCTGTAAGATAGTCAGAATTTTATTTTGTAATGCTTCGATACCGACACCAGAAACAAAAGGCATGCCGTGAACTAACGGAATATCGCCAAAACTGCGGTCAACTCTGGCGGTAGTACAAATAAGATGTACGCCATCCATATAGGTTTCTATTTCATTAACCCGACACTGGATTACTTCAACGGGGATATTATGGCTATGGCACAACTCTTTAATTTCTTCCGCCGCCATCGTAGAGGTCGCAACCGCGCCTCCGCAAGCGACAATTATCTTGCGTTTCATAATCAATCCTTTTTATTGGTACAGAGGTTTTTGGTTATTCGGAATCTAAAATATGCTGTGTGAAATATTCCTTTAATTGCGATTCAGAAATGGTGATTAGCGTTTCAACGATATCTGGTTGCTGCAACTTGCCAAATAAGCACCGCAAAAGCTTCAGTTGCTGCTGCGGATTTTCGACAATCAGCGCGATAATCAACGACACCGCCACGTCGTTATCATCATCAGCTTGCTGAAACTTTATTTTATTCGCCGGTCTTAACAGATAAATGGCTGACGACTTAGCATGAGTCGCCTCACAATGCGGTATTGCAATGGCGTGCTGTTCAAGCATTATCCCGGTGGGGAATTCTGCTTCTCTGGCAATTAATGCCTGTGGCCAGGTTTCATGAACCACACCTTTCGCGATCATCTCATTACCGATATGAGTTAAAACTTCGCTACGATCGACAAAAGAAATTCCGCTACGAACAAACAGGTTAGTCATATACCGTCCTTATTCCGCACAGCCGTAGCGATAGGCACGCAAAACATCATAAATTTTATCCATAATCAACTGATACGGTATTGCCGATAATTCCCCGAACTGTATGCGTTCAAATTGTTTGGGTAGATACTGACTAATCATGCCCAGTGGGATGTCCACGTCTTCCAGATTCGCCATCATCGTTTCAACGCTATTTTTAATTCGACTATGCGGCCAGTAATAACGAATACGATCCGACAGGCTGTAACGAATATCCAGTAATGAATCGTTAAAACCCGGGCGATAATATTTCTTCCAGTACTGCGGTTCGTCGAGCATCACTTCTTCAATCACCGCCAGGCAACTGCTACGATTTTCGGGGCCGATAAGCTCCTGTTCAATTTGTGCCAGCGCAAATATCGCCTCGCGTAAAGCAAAGGTTAATGCGGGGCCGACTTTCAATATTGCAAAGTGATCGCGGACTAATTCCCAATAAGCCGTCCGGGTCTGGTAATCGGTAGAATGTGCTTCATAAACCATTCGGGTGTTTTCTATCCATTGCGCCAGCGCCTGCGCTTCTTGCGGCTGATAATGGATAATATTGCTGTGATCAAATTCCACACCCGGCTGTACCACGATGGCAATCACGCGTGTTAACGCCTCTGTCAGCCCACGAGCAATAAAGGCCTTTTGATGCGTACGTAAAGTATTGGCGGCATCTTCAACCCGGGTAATGTGTACTGACTGAATGGCGCTGGCCTCACCGCCCGGAACCGGAACTTCGGTGCCAATGACATAGCTCAGTTGCTCACGCTGGTAATCTATCGCCACACTTTCCGCCGCCTGACAAAGCACGGCAGCACGTTCAGCAACCGTTTCTGGCGCTAATGGTATTGGATCCCCCGCACATGACATTGACGCATCAAGGTGAATTTTACTGAACCCCGCTCGAACATATGCTTTTACCAGCTCGACGGATTTTTCCATCGCCGTATCCGCATTTTCTTGCTGCCAGCAGTTCGGTCCCAGATGGTCGCCGCCGAGAATGATACGCTCACGAGCAAATCCGACTTTATCGGCAATCGCAAACACAAATTCGCGAAAGTCCGCCGGTGTCATTCCGGTATAACCGCCAAATTGATTGACCTGGTTTGACGTTGCTTCAATCAGCACTTTGCGCGTGCTGTTGTGATCGAATACCAGCGCCGCTTCGATAACCAACGGATGGGCAGAACAGACTGAACATATGCCGATATGTTCACCAGCTTTATGCCGGGCAATTAACGTTTTCATGTTTTTTCCTTGTTAAATGGCAGGTGCGTTATGCCCTGCCCTCGCAGCCACAATCGGCAATCACTTTGCTCACCACATCGCGCATTGCGGATTTAGCCGACTGCAAATAATCCCGGGGGTCAGTCGCTTCAGGGTGCTCGGTCAGGTAATTTTTTAACGCCTGCGAGAATGCATTTTTCAGCTCCGTTGCAACGTTGATTTTGCATATCCCCAGTTTGATGGTTTGCTGAATATCCTTAGTCGATAACCCTGACGCGCCATGCAGCACCAGCGGTAAGTTCACCCACTGGCGAATGTTCTCCAGTCGAGAAAAATCAAGCGCCGGTGCGCTGGCATACATACCGTGAGCCGTGCCGATGGCGACCGCCAGGGAATCAATCCCGGTTGTCTCGGCAAATTCACGCGCCTGAATGGGGTTGGTATACAACGCATCAGCTTCATTGACTTGTACATCATCTTCCTGGCCCCCAAGCTGCCCCAGCTCCGCTTCGACGCTGACATCAAAGCGATGGCAAAAATCCACCACCTCTTTTACCCGTGCAATATTTTGCGCATAAGGCAAATGCGAGGCGTCGATCATTACCGAGCGCACACCTGAACGAACTTTCTGAGCGATATCGTCAAATTTCGTGTGATGGTCGAGGTGAATCGCCAATGGATGGTGATAGTGCTTCGCCATAGCGCTGAGCAGCGCCACCAGATTTTCTGTACCAGCATGAGTAAATGTACCGGGCGTTCCGGCAATGATGACCGGCGCATGCATGCTGGCAGCGGTTTCCACCACCACGTGCATCGTTTCGAGATTATGAATATTGAATGCCGGAACAGCGTAACCGCCGCGCTGCGCGTTGTTCAGCATCTGCTTTGTCGATACCACGTACATTTTCACATCCTGTCGTTTATTTTCGAATTCAAAATATAATGAAATTATTTGTTTTCAAATATCGAGATAACGATCACAAAAACGACAATATGAAAATTAATCAGAATGACAGGAAAAAAAAACGGCCTCCCGGGGGAAGCCGTAACGAAGTGCGCGTGTTTTTATGCCGGATGCAACGTAAACGCCTTATCCGGCATACGTGGCAGCGCTGTGTAGGCATGATAAGACGCTTCAGCGTCGCATCAGGCATAGGTTGCCGGATGCGGTGTGAACGCCTTATCCACCCTACGGGGTAGTGCTGTTCGTATGAGGCGTATCAGGCGATAGTAATTTTGCTATCGAGATAAACGTCCTGCACGGCGTTAATCAGTTTCACGCCGTCAGCCATCGATTTTTTGAACGCCTTACGTCCAAGAATCAGCCCCATTCCACCAGCGCGTTTGTTGATGACCGCAGTACGCACTGCATCGCTGAGGTCAGTTTCACCGCCTGCAGCACCGCCGGAGTTTATCAACCCTGCCCGGCCCATATAGCAGTTAGCTAACTGATAACGCACCAGATCAATCGGGTTTTCGCTGGTCAACTTGCTGTACACGCGATCGTCGGTATAACCGTAATTAATCGCTTTATAGCCGCCGTTATTTTCCGCCATTTTTTGTTTGACGATATCTGCGCCTATGGTTGCCGCCAGATGGTTAGCCTGGCCGGTCAGGTCAGCCGAAACGTGATAATCGACGCCATCTTTCTTAAAGGCGGAGTTACGCAAATAGGCCCACAGCACGGTCACCATGCCCAGCTCGTGCGCACGTTCAAAAGCCGCAGAAATTTCTTCAATCTGGCGACGTGACTCTTCCGAGCCAAAATAGATAGTCGCCCCAACCGCCACCGCGCCCATGTTGAACGCCTGCTCCACGCTGGCATACAGCGTTTGATCGTAAGTGTTCGGGTAACTTAGCGTCTCGTTGTGATTAAGTTTGACAAGGAATGGAATGCGATGCGCGTAACGCCGCGATACCGATGCCAGCACCCCGTAAGTTGACGCCACACAGTTACAACCCGCTTCGATCGCCAGTTCAACAATGTTTTTTGGATCAAAGTAGAGCGGGTTAGCGGCAAATGAAGCTCCGGCAGAGTGCTCAACGCCCTGGTCAACCGGCAGAATAGAAAGATATCCTGTGCCAGCCAGACGCCCAGTGTTGTACAACGTCTGCATATTACGTAACACCGCTGGCGGGCGATTATTGTCAATCATCACGCGGTCTACGTAGTCATGTCCGGGGAGATAAAGCTGGTCAGAAGGAATAGTCATACAACGGTGCTGTAAAAGGTTGTCGGCGTCTTTGCCAAGCAACTGCGCAATATCTGTCATTACTATGCTCCCGTAAATTCCGATTGGATATCGGCTATGGATTGTCCTGGCCCGCCTTTTGCGGGCAATCATAATCCTGGTCGTTACAGGCGAGTTTTTCCATCTTTTGGATGTTTTTTCAGCGTTTTCTGTTGGCTCGATTCATCAGAAAAAATGTTACCGCGGTCAAGTTTTCACCGCAAAGGTATTTAAAAGGTATTATTAAATGGTATTGTCATCGCGTACCTTACATTACCTGTCATGAAGGAATTAAAAGATGAAAACAACAGCAAAGCTGTCGTTCATGATGTTTGTTGAATGGTTTATCTGGGGCGCGTGGTTTGTGCCATTGTGGTTGTGGTTAAGTAAAAGCGGTTTTAGTGCCGGAGAAATTGGCTGGTCGTATGCCTGTACCGCCATTGCGGCGATCCTGTCGCCAATTCTGGTTGGCTCCATCACTGACCGCTTTTTCTCGGCGCAGAAAGTGCTGGCGGTATTGATGTTCGCTGGTGCGGCGCTGATGTATTTCGCTGCGCAACAGACCACTTTTGCCGGGTTCTTCCCGTTACTGCTGGCCTACTCGCTAACCTATATGCCGACCATTGCGCTGACTAACAGTATCGCTTTTGCCAACGTGCCGGATGTGGAGCGTGATTTCCCACGCATTCGTGTACTGGGGACTATCGGCTGGATTGCCTCTGGTCTGGTCTGCGGATTCCTGCCTCAGATGCTGGGATATGACGATATCTCTCCGACCAACATCCCGCTGCTGATTACCGCCGGAAGTTCTGCTCTGCTCGGTGTGTTTGCGTTTTTCCTGCCCGACACGCCGCCAAAAAGCACCGGCAAAATGGACATTAAAGTCATGCTCGGCCTGGATGCGCTGATCCTGCTGCGCGATAAAAACTTCCTCGTCTTTTTCTTCTGTTCATTCCTGTTTGCGATGCCACTGGCGTTCTATTACATCTTTGCCAACGGTTATCTGACAGAAGTCGGCATGAAAAACGCCACCGGCTGGATGACGCTCGGCCAGTTCTCTGAAATCTTCTTTATGCTGGCATTGCCGTTTTTTACCAAACGCTTTGGTATCAAAAAGGTATTATTACTTGGTCTGGTCACCGCTGCGATCCGCTATGGCTTCTTTATTTACGGTAGTGCGGATGAATATTTCACCTACGCGTTACTGTTCCTCGGCATTTTGCTGCATGGAGTAAGTTACGATTTTTACTACGTTACCGCTTACATCTATGTCGATAAAAAAGCCCCCGTGCATATGCGTACCGCTGCGCAGGGGCTGATCACGCTCTGCTGCCAGGGCTTCGGCAGTTTGCTCGGCTATCGTCTTGGCGGTGTGATGATGGAAAAGATGTTCGCTTATCCGGAACCGGTAAACGGACTGACTTTCAACTGGTCCGGGATGTGGACTTTCGGCGCGGTGATGATTGCCATTATCGCCGTGCTGTTCATGATTTTTTTCCGCGAATCCGACAACGAAATTACGGCTATCAAGGTCGATGATCGCGATATTGCGTTGACACAAGGGGAAGTTAAATGAAAACAGAACGTATTCTCGGTGCTCTTTATGGGCAGGCGTTAGGGGATGCGATGGGGATGCCCTCCGAGCTTTGGCCGCGCAGTCGCGTCAAAGCGCACTTTGGCTGGATTGACCGTTTTCTGCCTGGGCCAAAGGAGAATAACGCAGCCTGTTATTTTAACCGCGCCGAATTCACCGACGATACCTCGATGGCGCTGTGTCTGGCGGATGCGTTACTGGAACGTGAAGGCAAGATCGATCCGGATCTGATTGGGCGTAATATTCTCGACTGGGCGCTGCGTTTCAACGCCTTTAACAAAAACGTGCTTGGCCCAACTTCGAAGATTGCGCTTAACGCCATTCGCGACGGTAAACCCGTTGCTGAACTGGAAAACAATGGCGTGACTAACGGCGCAGCGATGCGCGTCTCGCCATTAGGTTGTTTGCTTCCGGCGCGCGATGTTGATTCCTTTATTGATGATGTGGCGCTGGCGTCCAGCCCGACCCATAAATCCGATCTGGCGGTGGCAGGTGCGGTAGTCATCGCATGGGCGATTTCCCGTGCCATTGACGGAGAAAGCTGGTCAGCGATTGTTGATTCTCTACCCTCGATTGCGCGACATGCACAGCAAAAACGCATCACCACCTTCAGCGCCTCACTGGCGGCACGCCTGGAGATTGCGCTGAAAATTGTGCGCAATGCCGACGGCACCGAATCCGCCAGCGAACAGCTTTACCAGGTCATTGGCGCAGGTACCAGTACTATTGAGTCCGTTCCGTGCGCCATTGCGCTGGTTGAACTAGCACAAACCGACCCGAACCGTTGCGCCATTCTGTGCGCCAATCTTGGCGGTGACACAGACACCATCGGCGCTATGGCGACGGCGATTTGCGGCGCGTTGCATGGCGTTAACGCTATCGATCCTGCGTTTAAGACGGAGCTGGATGCGGTAAATCAGCTTGATTTTAATCATTACGCCACGGCGCTGGCGAAGTATCGCCAACAACGGGAGGCGGTATGAGCGGCGCTCGATTACACACGCTGCTGCCTGAATTAACCACGCGTCAGCCGGTGATGGTCGTCGGCGCGGCGGTCATTGATGTGATCGCCGACGCTTATGCCCTACCCTGGCGTGGGTGCGATATCGAACTGAAACAGCAGAGCGTTAACGTTGGCGGCTGTGCATTGAATATTGCCGTGGCGTTAAAGCGCCTCGGTATCGAAGCGGGTAATGCCCTGCCGCTCGGCCAGGGTGTGTGGGCGGAAATTATTCGTAACCGGATGGCGAAAGAAGGATTAATCAGCCTCATCGATAACGCCGAAGGCGATAACGGCTGGTGTCTGGCGCTGGTTGAGCCTGATGGTGAACGCACGTTTATGTCGTTCAGTGGTGTGGAAAATCAGTGGAATCGCGAATGGTTGGCGCGATTAACCGTTGCGCCTGGCAGCCTGCTCTATTTTTCCGGTTATCAACTGGCCTCGCCCTGCGGTGAATTGTTAGTGGAATGGCTGGAGAGTCTGCAAGACGTGACGCCGTTCATCGATTTTGGCCCACGTATTGGCGATATCCCGGATGCATTACTGGCGCGAATCATGGCCTGTCGACCTTTAGTGTCACTCAATCGTCAGGAGGGTGAGATTGCCGCCGAACGTTTTGCTTTATCAGCAGAGATAACAACACTTGGCAAGCAATGGCAGGAGAAATTTGCCGCGCCGTTGATCGTTCGTCTCGATAAAGAAGGCGCATGGTATTTCAGCAATAACGCTTCTGGCTGCATCCCAGCATTTCCAACGCAAGTTGTAGACACCATTGGGGCGGGCGACAGTCATGCAGGTGGCGTATTAGCTGGACTGGCCTCTGGTTTGCCACTGGCGGATGCCGTATTGCTGGGCAATGCAGTGGCGTCGTGGGTTGTCGGGCATCGCGGCGGTGATTGCGCGCCAACCCGCGAGGAACTACTCCTCACACACAAAAACGTATAGATCACTGCGACAGTGGCTGATGCTGTACTCAATAGGCCGTTGCTGTTGGTCAAGCGCCACTTGCTTGATCACCAGCACCGGTATTTTACTATCTAATTGAATATGTGACTGAAACTCGGCATCCGGCATCCGGGCGCTAACGCGGGAACGGGTACGCTTTGGAAAAATATGCTGACTGCGGAAGTAGTCATAAAGAGAGATTCCGATAGCATCAACATCATGAATTAAATGCGCCGGAACCCACGACTCCTCAATAGAGACCGCTTCTTCATCAACATAGCGAATACGCTTAAGCAAAAAGACATCACTACCCGCTTCGACCGCCAATTGCTGCGCCACCTCTTCAGGGCATTTAACCACTCGCTTGTTAACCCATAGCGTATCGGGCTTTTTCCCGCGCAACACCACCTGCTGAGAAAATCCTCGCGCTTCTTTTAACGAGTATTCAAAGATGTTATTAATCTGCGTGCCGTAGCCGCGCGAACGTGTCACCACGCCCTCTTCTTCCAGCGCCTGCATCGCCTTGCGCACCGTAATACGCGAAACGCCGGTTAACTGACTTAAATCGCGCTCGCCGGGTAAAATATTGCCATGTTCCAGCACCCCGCTGCGCACGGCATTTTTCACCGTTTCGGCAAACTTAATATAAAGCGGCGTGTTATCCGCCGCTAAAATACGTTCGTTCAGTTGGGCAATCAGCTGGGTATGCGCTTGTTCCATTTGTCTTTTTCCAGGCGATGAGTCTGGAGGGAGTATATCACGCACCTATTGCCTTAGCAGTTTCTTCACCGCCAGAACATGTTTGCATGGCCCTCTTTGTCCCTGATATTTACTGAACCATTCGCAGGTACAGCGTTCACCATTTGCATCGAGAATGACGGTATGCCGTACTCCACTCCCTTCAACTCGCGCCTCTGTTCTGGCTGGCTGCTGGCTAATAATTTCAACTTTGTTCTCTTGCAGTAATTTCTCAGCCCCTTTCAGACGGGGATTCAGACTCATTATGCGGGAGAGTTTGAACGGCAACTGGCGATAAAAATAGGCATTATCGGTAAGGTCGTAACCCAGTAATCCCATTGCCGCCAGTTGCGCGGCCAGTGTGTCGGTTTTTCCCAGCCACTGACTGCCACCTGAAGCAAAAAATGCCGGACTAATAGTCTGGTTGGCCTGTGCCTGTTCGTCAAAAATAGTCAGCCAGCCCTCGTCAATCCCTTCATTTAGCGCATCCAGCGTCGCTCCCTCACCAGAAAATCCACGCCAGCAATCACGAGATAACGAAAGCGTAAAACGCAAATCGCCAAACCACAGTTGCCAGGTGGTGGATTGCATATCCGGTTGCGCAAAAACTTGCAAGCAGTCAACAAAAGGTAACAAGGGTTCCAGTAAGCGCAGACGATGCAGCCCGCCGATACAAATCGCGTTAACTGATTTTACTGGCGAAAACTGTGGCGTCGTACCGCGTACCTGTAAATAGTAATCGGTTTTCACCTGTCCTTTGGGTAAGGAACGAAACAGTTGCTGCGCCTGGACTTTAGTAAACTGGTGGCCTTTTGCCGACTGAGCAAGGTAGACCTGTACGCTACTCAGACCTTTGATCCATTTCACCGGAAGTGGCACTTTGCGTTCAATAACCTGGTGATTTTCCAGATGTAACCCCACCGATTTCTGACCGACGGATAAGGTAACAGCTTCACTATTGCTTACCCCTGCTAATGCCGAGAGCATAGGCTGGTTAAAATCGACATTGGTCGTGCCGCTTTGTAAAAACTCTCCGTTTAAGCCATCGGGCAAAATATCAAGCCGCGCATAGACCCCGGCACAGTGGGAAAATCCTTCAAAACGCACCCGCTCATTTCCTGCGCTGACAATGGGATCTTTCAGTAGCGCCAGTTGCGCGGGCGAAAGGTTAAAGCTCGACTTCACCACGTTGGAAAGGGCAATTAAACAACGCGCCATCAAAAAAGGTTGCCTGACCTGACCGACAAAAAAACAGGGAGCGTCAGACGCCTTTTGGATCTCACTGTATTTCGCCAGGCGTAATTCATCTTTTCCGTTTGTTTTGTGCAAAGCGGATGGGATGTTGTAACTATAAGTGAGTGTCTCTTCCATTTATGACTTCCTTGTAAGTTCGAGTTGCAGCTCATTGAGCTTTTTGTAATTGGTGATTTTTACCGTGCTCAAATGGCTGTCCATTGCACTTATCATCTCAAGTAATGCCTGATTGTGGCGGGAACTGATATTGATAAGCGCCTGCATGGCAAGATCGGTAAAGCGTTTGAGTGGCGACCAGCCCTCTTTTTCCAGCCGACCAAGGATGTCGCCGATATGGGCAGAATTCACACCTTGTGGATAACACAGTTTTTCAATCCATAGTTCGCCAGCAAGAGCACGGACAGTTTTGTCGGCGTGAAGCATGCAAAAAGCGGTAAGTAGATGTCCCATGGGTGTTAGCGGCAAAGGCAATTCAAGCATTGCCTGCAACAAGTGGATCGTGTCACGTGGCTCGTTATATTCTGTTTTAAAGTGGTATTCGATAAACCGCACTAAAAAAAGATCGTGAGCAGCGGGAAAAGAAAATAACAGTCGTTGCTTATCTGTTTCCCAACCATTCGATGTTTTCATAAAACTAAAGGCATAAAAAAGTCTGGTCTTTTCCTGCTGCCAGTATCGAGATATATCAAAGTTCAATTGTTTGTAAGAAACTATCTCCTTTGAATAAGGTACTGTCTGTGTTTTTGTCTCAAGGCACCATGAAAACTCATTAGAGATGATATTTGCAGGTAAATTGTTTTTGCTTAGCAAAATCAAACCGTATTCGAATGACGCTAAATCATAGTGACTGGTATTACGTGTAATAATGGCTGACAATGCTAAATCATCATTTTCAACACATTTAAGTGACTTCACATCACCATGGAAGAAATATTTTAATAGCGCAGTATCATTTTGGTTTAATCCGGCTAAATTAATTTCATTTTCAGGTATCACGCAACGTTGAATAGCAAGTTGTAAATCTAAATTATCAGGAACCTGAGTTACCTTTTGATATTTTCTTAACCTTTGCACAAGAGTACAGGGATCAATAAAACACGGCAAATGCGTCGGAGTTGAAAGAAGTGGCAGGTGGTTTGATTTTTGTAACGAATGCAGGACATTTATTAATATATCAATCCATGGCTGAAATTTTGCTTTGGTAGATTTTTGCCACTCATGAAACCCCCAGTTAAGTTTTAAGTTCTTATTTTCATTATTAATTAATTCAAGATATTGATTATACTTTTTAAGTATATTTTCGTTAGGTAATTTATTAAGTAAATAACCAGCAAACTCAAGGATAAATGTTGCAAGGATTTGATCGAATGCGCCAACTGATGAAGAACCAGATTGCAATGTTTTCAGCGCCAGACCAAAAGCAGGCTCCAGTTGACTAAGATTATCTTTATTAATCTCAGGCGCAAAACGTAACAACGCTGCGGGAAACAGGTCAAAATGATACGATTCCAGGTTAAGACACGCTCTACCTGCCAGGAAGACAAAATCATCCCAGCTTTCAATTTCTGGGATACGGTTATCATCACGAATTAATGATATAACTGGGTGCAATAGCAACGCTTCATCAGCAACCGGGGGTTTGCTATCAAGAAAATCCGTTAATAATTGTTTAGTGCCAGCAAGCAAATTATTAATATAACTATCCAACAGTGCACTCAACTCAGCATCTGTCGGATCGCCATACTTAACAATTAGTTTTGCCGCTTTCTCCTGAAGGCTGGCATCTTTATTTATAAAGACACCGGTGAGGTTATAACAAATTGTCATTCGTTTATCAGGATATTTACTTGCCAGTTTATCAGCCAGTATTAAAGTACTATTCAAAGTACTCTTAATTGTTGAGGAAAAAATGAGAGGCAGATGATTAATAAATGCATCATAATCAAATTCAGGATTTGCACTAAGGCTGTTAATAATTTTTAATACATAGGAAATTGGTTTGTTTTGCGGGCAATGAAATACTGAAAATAATTCATTTTGTAGTTGCAAACATTCATTTTCAGCAGGTTCCAGAGCAGTCAACAAGTCCACATACCAGTTAGTTTGATTTTTATTGAATCCGCGAATGACAGCAAGAAGGCTTTCTTTTAAAACCCGCATTCTGTCTAACCTTTTTTGTTGAACGTATTTTTTGAACAAGTATATCCATCTATGTTCATCGGCGTCTTCTGGTTTCTCTTGTGTATGATGCCAACTTTCAGCCCATGATATATTACAAGGATAATTAAATATTTCCCAGAGATGAACATCTAAAGTGAATGAGTGCTTCTGTAGCATTTTACTATGAATTATTTTTTTTACGATAAGCATTGGCGACACATTAGAAAGATAACCTGCCGCGATCCAGTCACTAATTTGCTCGTAATTAAAAGGACAACCATCTTTATCTGCGAAAATATTGACATAATCGGTAAACCAGTCAGGAGAAAATAGCGCCAGTGCCATATCCAAATCTTGATTATCTCTAAATATGCGAGAATTTATACTTTTAAAGTCTTTTTTATTGTAACAGCATAATATTGCAATACTTAACATTTTAAATTGATTTTTATTACCAATAATCCCCCATGTATTCCGTGATATCTCCTTGAAACTACTTAATCTTTTTACATCCTTCTTGATTAATGGAACTAAGTCTTTTCGAGACTTTTCATCCAGTTCTTTTAAGAAAGCCATCAACTGCTCTGAATTTCCCGACTCAATAATATTACAGTACTGTTCTTTAATATCGGTCATTTCACACATCCTTGCGTTGTAAATTCATTCATGTAAGCTATTATTTTTTTATAGTTAATGGGAAGATCGTTGTCACCAGCCAGTGTGATGCAATTCTCAACAATTTGCTTTTGAAATTTTCGTACTGCGGGATCACTATTGTGGTTATCAAGATATTCAATAAATCTATTAACTGGCGCATACTTATTCATAAGTAAATAAGCAATACATTCAGACAGATAGTGACTGTTTACAAAGTTATGCTGGATAGCCAATTGTATATATTCTGCTGCCAAATCGCGGCTAATCTTTTTCTCAAAAAGTAAACAAACTGCAATGTAGATCCAACCTGCCTGATGAACTCGAAGTTGGTTTTCAAGCAAATATTGTAGAGGATATAAGCATTCTTCAAAGCCATCAACTTCGTTTCCCGATGCCGTCGCTGGAATAAAATGATTTAACCATGAATCCGGGTTATGTGGTACCAGAGATAAATAATACAATTAATCCTTCCAGTGACAACACTCATCTCGACGCAGACTCATATAGTAATAATGACCAGGATAATGGTGAAGACTATCTCTCTTCCAGCAATGAATCACACGGTTATTTAATGCCAGTCTGTACCAGGTTTTATATTCATTCTTATCAATTAATATGCGATACGTACAGGTAAATGGTTGGGCTATGCCAGGCCAACTCGCCTGCGCGATGGCGATAGATTCATATTGTGGGAATACTCCGTTTGTATCTCGGGTACGTGTAATCTGTGTCCAGAGTGGTAAATACTCGTCATTTGTTGCCGATATATCATCTGTGATCCCCAACATATAGTGCACCGCCCGGGCATATTTCCCGGTTAACATTAATGCCTGTTGCTTCACTTCTTCGGTAACCTCGCCTGGCAAAATACGATTACAGGCGACAATTAAATCATCAACATCAACCGGATAATTCTCGCGTTCGTGGGCCAACAATCTCTCCACCAGGATTTGTGGCGAAACATAGAACGGCGTATGGCTTGGTGTTGCCAGTAAACTTAAGTGGCAGTTATCACGCAACCGTGCCAGTACCAATTGGTTTTGGTTTTGTAAATGCGGAAGGCGGCGTTCATGTCGCTCTGGCGTTGATGCATACTCATCACTTAACCACTGCTGAAAAAAATCCTTCAGGCTATATAGTATTGATGATCCGAGATACTTTTTATGTAATTTTTTATAGTACGGTTGTAACTGTTTTTTATAACCATCAGGAAGTTCATCTTGCAGAGCAATAATCCCGGCATAAAAAAGCTCAATGTCCAGGGCTTCTTTATTTTCCAACATTTTTCCAGTTTGAAACAACAACGCATCCCAGTTTTCAGGAACAATAACCTGCTCATGTTGTAGCATGGGAATAACATGACTTTCGCCCAGCGGTGAATCACATTGTAACAGTGCCAGTACACTGTGCTTTAAGCCCGCCAACCATGGCTCAGCTAACGCGGCAACGTCCTGTGCCAATTGGTATTTCAACATTAATTCAGCTGTGCGCAGTTGTAACTTTTCGCTACGCTGAATTAAGGTTCCAGATACGTTTTGCGCCAGTGTTGTACGATATTGTGGATATCGCTCTGCCAAATCACCGGCAATATCAAGTGCTATTAATAATGATTTATCGCATTTTTCTCGTCCGCTAATTACCGGAAAACACTGCATAAATGATGAATGGTCGAACTCAGGGTGAGAGTAAAATGTTTGAATTGTCTGAATAACAAAATTGACGACTGAATTATTGCTGGCATTCAGCCCTGAAAATAATAACTGTTGATTATCAATCCATTCATCTTCTTGTGGGTTAAACATCTTTATCAGACGAATATGCCAGTCAATGCGACCTTTTTTAAAATTATTTGTTAATGAAGCTAACAGTTCTTTAATGAGCTGGCGAGGTAAAAGATTTTCAGCAAACAGTTGCTTAAACACTTCATCCCAAAATTCGGTAACGACACCACAATGATGCGTGTTATCGGCCTGATGAAAGTGACTTAGCAAAAGCACAGGGACGTCATATTGCGTGAAAGGTAAAATTATCTTTTCTATGATTTGAGGGTTTTCCCGCAGCCAGATAATTTCATCCTGAACGTTGCGAGTATACATCTCAACGTGAAATAACGCGTTGGCAAACGCTGCTTCGTTGAAGGTAATCCAGCCTTGCTGAAACCAACGCCAGATAAGACGGATATCTGGGTATGTATGCGGAACGCGCAAACAATCCTCAAACACGCTATCCAGATAATCAGGAGGGCAGTGATTAAAATAAGTGATTAGCGCATCATGTATAGCATGGTAACGACTTCTGCTAACCACATGAAGTAACGTATGTTTCACTGGCCAGCTAACAGGAAACATTTTTTGATCTGCATAACTACGCGTACAAACGATTTTTGTCAAAGGGATTGCATCGTCAACATATTCCCCCAGACGAAGTGAAATATAATCAAAGTTCTGCAATTCCTTTAAGGCAATAATTCGCTCATTTTCGGTTAATGACAATCCCCAATCAACAATGGCTGGATAATCTTTTTGGCGAATCAGTTCGACAGGTATCATTGGCGAGTCTCTTCCATGGAGTATTATTCATGATACCGGGTTGAACACCTGTTTTATCAGCCCCCGAAATTCTGATTTTTGATGTTTACTTCGTGAATGTGCTCCCCACGAATCCCTGCAGCTCCTCCACCGTGCCATTAAACACATTAAAATCCACCGGGCCATTAATGCCATCCACCTGGCCACGGTCGGAATGTTGCCAGAAACGCCATGCCATGCCGTCATTGTCCGGACGACGTTGATAGTAGTGCGCAACCCACCACGGATACTCATTGAAATACCCCGCCAAATTCGTGTGATAAAACGTCGCGCCTGCATAAATAATCGGCTTTTTTCCCGTGCGTTTTTCGACCATTTTTAGCCACTGACTTACCCGCTTGCGTAATTCTTTTGCCGATAATTTTCCCCGTTCTTCTACGTCCAGCACGGCAGGTAAATCGCCTTGTGAGAAATCCACCGTTTGCAGAAATAATCGAGCCTGAACTGAAGCGGATACCGACGGGGAGAAATAATGATACGCCCCGCGCAGCAGGCCATTTTCGCGGCTTAGTTGCCAGTTACGCGAAAAATACGGATCCACCAGCTTTTCGCCTTCCGTCGCCTTGATAAAGGCAAATTGCAAGCGAATACCGTTATCGCGCATTTTAGCCACCCGCTGCCAGTCGATCCGCTCCTGCCAGCGCGAAACATCTATTCCGTGAATGGCATAACTGGCAGGAATGCGAATAGAAAAAGATTTGACCGGGCGATAACCGTAGAAGTGGATGTAGTCTTTAATCTGAATTGCTGTCGAATAGAAAAAATTCACCGTCTGACGCGGATAAATCGCAACGATAGAAATGAGCCCCAGAGCGCATAATAAAGCGGTGAATTTTTTTCGACTGGTGATTCTCAGCTGCATTGGTTTCATCCCTGAATGTCAGCGCCAAATACTGACAATAACCAAAGCAGCTATAGTAAGGTGCTCACCACCACGCGTGGAAGTGGTGAACCGGACCAATTCCGTGCCCCACTTCCAGCGTGTCGGCCTGCGCTAACGCAGCAGAAAGCCAACTTTTTGCCTCCTGTACGGTGTCAGCCCAGTTTGTATGGCGCGGGCGCAGTGCAGCCAACGCCGCAGAGAGCGTACAACCAGTGCCGTGAGTGTTTTTGGTCATAATGCGCGGTGCGGTAAACCGTTGTTCACCCTCGCGGGTAAACAGCCAGTCCGGGCTTTGCTCATCATCCAGATGACCACCTTTCATTAGCACTGCGCCACAGCCCATCGCCAACAGCGATCGCCCTTGTTCCAGCATTTCCTGTTCGTTGCGCGCGTGTGGCGCGTCGAGCAAGGCGGCAGCTTCGGGCAAGTTTGGCGTTATTAATGAAACCTGTGGCAATAATCGACTGCGCAGCGTGGCAACCGCCGAAGGTGAAAGCAGCGGGTCGCCGCTTTTTGCCAGCATAACGGTGTCGAGTACCACGTTTTGGATCTGATAACGTTGCAACCGTTCTGCCACCGCTTCAACAATATCGGTTTCCGCCAACATACCGATTTTAGTGGTGTCGATTCGCACATCAATGAACACCGAATCCAACTGCGCGGCGACAAAATCAGGATCTATGTGATACACCGATTGCACGCCTCGGGTGTTTTGCGCTACCAGGGCGGTTATTACTGAACAACCATAAGCACCAAGTGCAGAGAACGTTTTGAGATCTGCCTGAATTCCTGCGCCACCACTGGGATCAGTGCCTGCAATTGTCAGAGCGTTAATCCGTTTCATGCCTGCACCTCCTGCGTCAATTGCCAGAGCGCATCAAGAAAATGGGGAACAAAACTGCCAGGCCCTTCACTTCTGGCGACGGCGCGTTCTCCGGCTTGTTTCATCCAGTGACAGGCAGATGCGATATTTTCCAGCATATCGCCTGGTAATGCACAACAGGCAGCGACAACTGCCGATAATGCACAGCCAGTTCCTACCACTTTGGTCATTAACGGATTGCCGCCGTGAATGCCAACGGTGCGACGACCATCGGTAATATAATCCACCTCGCCAGTGACCACGATGATTGCGCCAGTTTCCCGTGCCAGTGTTTGTGCAGCAGGTATCGCGTTAGCCGCGGCGTCAGTGGTGTCCACTCCCCGTCCACCATTAGCAACGCCAGCTAATGCCATGATTTCCGAAGCATTACCACGTATCGCTGCCGGTTTAAAAGATAAAAGTTCATGACAAAAACGGCGACGATAATCGAGTGCGCCAACCGCGACCGGATCAAGCGTCCAGGGGGTTTGAGAGTGTGTTGCCTGTTCAACGGCGGCACGCATCGCCTGTGCGCGTGGCTGCGTCAGTGTGCCAACGTTAATCAGCAACGCACTGGCGATAGCCGCAAACTGACTGGCTTCTTCGGTTTCGATAACCATCGCTGGCGATGCACCGAGCGCCAGCAAGGTATTGGCAGTAAAGGTCTGCACCACATCATTGGTCATGCAATGCACAAGAGGGGAATGTTGGTGAAAAAGGTGTAACGCGTGCGCAGATTGCGCGGAACTCAGCAGGTCGACTTGCATAGTTTGCTCCTGCCATAACGTGAAGAAGCAATGACCTGGTGGTCCGTGACTTCCCTACGCTGGCATTATCCAGATCAGGTGATACGGGTATTTCTCAGCCTTCACGCAGAAGGGCACCCCGAGTCGTTTGGTTGCGATGATGAATCGCAGAGATGGATGGTAATGTCCCGCGCACACGTTGTAAACGAGGAAAAACGGCGGTATTACAATAACGTTGTGAAATTATTTGATATAAGAATCCAGCACCTTCAGAACGACATCCAGATCTTCTTCACGTTTTAGCTCATCCCCCTGGTGAACGATGTGTTCCGTCAGATGACCTTTAATCACTTCCCGCATCAAACCGTTTACCGCGCCACGGATAGCAGCAATCTGTTGTAAAACTGCAGCGCATTCGTGCGGCTCGTCGAGCATTTTCTTGAGCGCCACGACCTGGCCCTGAATCTTACTGGCACGCGCTTTCAGTTTCTGTTTATCACGGATTGTATGAGACATGGCAACACCTGGTTAACAAGAACATGAAAAATCATAGCACTATTATTCTACTGGGGGGTAGTATCAGGTACTGGGGGGGAGTAGAATCGGATTGCCGAATTAATACTAAGAATTATTATCATGACCGAATTTACCACTCTTCTTCAGCAAGGAAATGCCTGGTTCTTCATCCCCAGCGCCATCTTACTTGGTGCGCTTCATGGCCTGGAACCAGGGCACTCAAAAACGATGATGGCGGCGTTTATCATCGCCATCAAAGGCACCATTAAACAGGCGGTGATGCTCGGACTGGCAGCAACCATTTCGCATACCGCGGTGGTCTGGTTGATTGCCTTTGGCGGGATGGTGATCAGCAAACGTTTTACTGCTCAATCTGCAGAACCGTGGCTCCAGTTGATTTCCGCGGTGATCATTATTGGCACCGCGTTCTGGATGTTCTGGCGTACCTGGCGCGGCGAACGCAACTGGCTGGAGAATATGCACGGGCATGATCATGAGTATCATCACGATCACGAAGATCACCACGACCATGGACATCATCACCATCACGAACATGGGGAGTATCAGGATGCTCATGCACGAGCCCATGCCAATGACATTAAACGACGCTTCGATGGCAGAGAAGTGACCAACTGGCAAATTTTATTGTTTGGGTTAACAGGTGGACTGATCCCCTGCCCGGCAGCAATTACCGTGCTGTTGATTTGTATTCAGTTGAAAGCCCTGACACTAGGCGCAACACTGGTCGTCAGTTTCAGCATTGGCCTGGCGTTAACGCTAGTCACCGTAGGCGTTGGCGCAGCAATCAGCGTTCAGCAGGTCGCAAAACGCTGGAGCGGATTTAACACTCTCGCTAAACGTGCCCCCTATTTTTCCAGTCTGTTGATTGGCTTAGTTGGGGTGTATATGGGCGTGCATGGCTTTATGGGCATTATGCGATAGGCTGCATGTTATCTTCAGCCCAGGATGATTCTTAAATCAGCTATTTCCGCTGGCTCTCTGCTCGCTAAGGATGCTTTTAGGGCATCCTTTCATTTACACTTTTTACGAAATCATGGGATCACTAACAAAATATCGCTTGTCAGTTATATTGTATGGCAGGAAAGATATGCGACTGATATTACAGATCCCCAAAGTGGAGAGTTTATGACCATTAAAAATAAGATGTTGCTGGGTGTGCTTTTGCTGGTTACCAGTGCCGCCTGGGCCGCACCAGCCACCGCGGGTTCGACCAATACCTCGGGAATTTCTAAGTATGAGTTAAGCAGTTTCATTGCTGACTTTAAGCATTTCAAACCAGGCGATACCGTCCCAGAGATGTACCGCACCGATGAGTACAACATTAAGCAGTGGCAGTTACGTAACCTGCCCGCGCCTGATGCCGGGACGCACTGGACCTATATGGGTGGCGCGTACGTGTTGATCAGCGACACCGACGGTAAAATCATTAAAGCCTACGATGGTGAGATTTTTTATCATCGCTAAAAAAAGCCCCCTCATCATGAGGGGGAAATGCAGACACCTTGTTATTTTTTATTATTAGCCACTTGCTCGTCTTGCTTGTTATTAGTCGTATTTCACGTTGATTAATGCGGTTGCCTCCAGTGCGCCAGATTTAATTTTATTTGTATCGTAGACGTAGTAACTGGCAGTTATCGGAATTGAAACCGTTGTATCTGTAAGTTTTGACTTTGCCGCAATTTCTTTTAAATTTGTGTATTCTTTACTGCTGTTAGTGATATTTAAAAGTGTGACTGGAGAACCATTACTTTCAAGAATAAATCCTACGCCATTATCTTCCGCACCTTTCAGTATTGTGTTGCTGTTGGTTAACAAGTCAGAACTTGATAAATACACCTGCATTTTCCGTGATGTTTGATTTTGTTGACCTAATAAGTTTTTACAACGCAGAACAATATCCCCTTTGTTACTATTTATTGTTGCTTTGTTACCTGTAGCTGGTAATTGTGAAACGGGAATACTCTCTAAAGTAATTAATAAATCGTCCGGTTTGCAGGTTGTGGTTATCGGGTTGTATGACAATGTCAGATTAAAGGAATAGACACCTGCATTTTGTGCCAATGCATTTCTGTAGCTATTTACACATGCATCCCATGACTTGCCACCGAATAAACACAGTAAAAATTGTACTGCAGCACTCCCGCGTGTCGATGATGAAGCACTGGATAATGTCGCAACACCATTAATCATCACTGAACCGCCGCCCCCCGCAGAAACATTCACTTTTGCATTACTGGCCGCAGGTGTCACCGTTACCGAATAACCATTGGTGAAACTGGTCTGATTATTTGACAACGTGATGTTGTTTTTATTGGTCCATTCAAAATGTAAATTTAATTTAATGGTATCGTTATAAAGTCCAACAATAATATCCGACGGGCTCATAGGGGTGATAGTATTTGTACTCACGCATGACGAATCATTAAAATTATGCTCATATGTTGCCGTTTGTGTTTGAGTAAGTGCAAAATCCCCCTGAACAGCAAAATTATGCTGGGCAGATAACTCTCCATAACATGCTGCATAACTCACAGGCATTACCATCATAATTAATATAAATAACATTATGCGAATTTTCATAGAGCCACCCGATTATTACTGGCAAATATAGTTCCTATTTTCATCAATCTCTTTACCGAAGGTGATTGTGCATGAGAGCCCTTGTTGTTTATCAATTGCCACATTAACCGATGGCGGTACATCATTAGTGCGAATAAATAACTGGCTTCCCTGACCGACAACACCAATATTGTGACCGTGGATATCATTGACTTCATAACCAAACGTTAATGGTTGCCCATCCGCTCTTAACGCTTTTATAAACCAGGGCTTGCGCTGATCGGTATCAAAATTAACCAGTACGACCGCGCCGCGATAAGGTGCGGCAATTTTCCGGTTACCACGTAATTCTGTTTCACTATCGCTTTGCGACACATCCAGCATCAGGTGATTTTCCCGATAAGGTGTCATTCCGTCATATACCACCACTCCATTACGATTTGTTGTACGATATTTTTGCCCATTGACATAAGCATCTTTAATTCCTGGCGCATTCATCACAGCAAACGTTTCGGAAAGACGGTTCGCCAGATTAACGCCACCCGACCAGGCGACAATGCCCCCTGAAATACTGGCTCCAGCTTGTCGATAAGCACTCGACTGACTATAACTGCCATTCACTGTCGCAACCGGCGCGTTCCAGGTTAAATTCGCTCCAGCTGTCGTTTCATTTCCCTGATGCTGATGACTCAGGTTGACCCCATAGTTAAATTGATCCCGGCATCCAACGGTTCCCGATAATCCCGTATTATTTGAGGCAAAACCCTGATCATCAAACGTCGTTGAGTTAGACATATATATTTGCCGACGAGGCGTCGTAACGTCATCACCCCAATCAAAGGGAATCGATATAAAAATATTAAAACGTTTCTCTTCATGATGATTCTCGTCATACGCCTGGCTTGCCGCGAGGGTATAGCTTATCCGTCGCAGGTTGTTGGAATAACTCAACTGATAATCCTTACTGCTGCCGCTACGCCCCCAGTAATCTCGCCATAACGTACTTAAGGACACAGAACCCCAGCCTTCTGGCAATGACTGGCTCATATTGGCAGAAAAGCTATTTTTACGGCCAAAATCGTTCTGGTAATAATCGGCAATGTCATAGATATCGTTTTCATCACGGCGATAATTATCTTTATTGTTTGCCCAAACGTGATCGTTAAATGTCCGGTAATCACGCGACGAATAACGCCAGGCCGCCAGACCAAAACGCGTCGACGTTTGGCTCACAAATTTGTTGTAGGCAATTTGATAACTTTGCCCGTCAAACACATCGCCGTTGTCTTGTTTACTATGCGACTTCGTGGCATCGACGGAAATGGCACCAATGCGTGTATTCCAGCCAGTCCCCAAAGTGAACGCGTAATAATTATTCGCGACCATCGATCCGCCATACAGCGTCAATAAGTTATTAAAACCATACTGATAACCCGCCTGAACAAAATCACTTTGTTTGCTCGCCCCTTCAATATGGCTACGACCTGCCGCAAAATCATATTTCGACACGCCGGGTTGCAGCATATTCGGCACTGCTGCATAAGGCACCAGATAGGTGGTTACCGAACCGTCCGCCTCTTTCACGCTGACATCAAGATCTGCTCCACCACCGGCCAACTGCAAATCTGTAATCGCAAACGGGCCAGGAGGAACCTCTTTCTGATAAACCACAAAACCGTTCTGTTCAATAGTTACCAGCGCGTTACTCTGAGCAATCCCCTGCACCCGTGGAGTAAAATTTTGTTTCGAGTTAGGCAACATCTGCATATCACGAAACAACCGCACACCGCTGAAGCGAACAGAATCAAAAATATCGCTTGATGTGTACATATCACCCACGCGAAGCGTGCCGAGAAGTTGGGCAAATCCACGTTCCAGATACAGGGTATTGCTTTTCCACACCCCTGGATTGCTATTTGTTTTACTTAAACTGGCATCAGAATGCAGTTGCCACCCCAGTAAGTTTAACCCGCTGTTAAAACGTACATATGTACTCTTGCTATTACCCGACGCTTTATAGTCGCTGTAATACTGACTCACATAATAAGAGGTATAAAACGCATTAATACCCCGCTCCCAGTTTTCCGGTGGAACATAGCCACTTTCCAGTTCTTCCACCCACGCCTGCGGTACACTGAAATCGAGACGAAAAACTCCGATATCCCAGGTATAGCTCCCACCGTGAACAAGTTGCTCAAATGTTAAACATTGCTTACCGCTGGCAAAGTTATCGGTATTAATGCCTAACCGCTTGATAATGTCCCTTGATAAACATGTTTCTTGCGGGTTGTCTTTAACAATAATCTCATATTTCCCGCGCCATTGCTTATTGACATAAATATCGATGTCATACTGCCCCGGCAAGGGTTGATTATCATCAAGACGAATATTTGCAACCTGCTGGTCTTTCATTCCACCTATCATAAAATGGGTATCAAAGGTTTCTTCAGCTGCATAAGCTTCAATGCCGAGCAATAACGCTACGATTGCTGATACAAGTGGGGTCATTCTCAACATAGGCAGCTCCTGCAATTAAATTTTGTCACTAATATAGTTGCCATGGTCATCGATAATGGTCAGATACCAGTTATTCGCATTATTACTTTTGACATTAATACTCTGACTTTCTAAGGGGGCAATCATAATAGTTTCATAATTGACTTTGACATTATTAGCTTTGACATCCGAAATCGTTACCCAATTTGCTGAGTCATTTTTTATCACCAATCCATTGCCACTGCGATTTACCAGTAACTTTTTAAATGTCGCTTTATTTACCGGTGCAATACCCGCAGGCCGGTAAAACAATTTGATTCTGTTTTGCATTGCAAATTTCAGTGCATTCTTGCCCTCTTGCTCTGGACTATTTGGTGGAATATCCAGAACATTCAGATAAAAAATGCTCTCTTTATTAGTGGGCAGTTTATTCGACATAATTTTGATTTTTACTTGCTGCCCGGAATTTGCCCCTATTTTGGCCACTGGTGGCGTTAACATGAAAGGAACCTGAATTTTTTCTGGTGGTAACGACGTATCGCCATCATCAATCCACGCCTGCAGCAGCGAAGAACGGTTTCCCTGGTTCATCAACTGCACCATCACTTCTTTATTTTCTGCCGGGTAAATAATGCGCGTCCCGTAGATAACAATTCCGGCATGCGCAGGAAGGACCATAGAAAAAATGAGTAAAGATAATAATCCTTTCATCTTAATGCCTCTTAAATTAAAAAGCCGCCATGGGGATAGCGGCCATGTTTATTACCTGGAGAAACTTGCAATTTTATTTATTAATCCTGCGCCACACGCATAACCAGAGAAGATAACACATCACCTGATTGCACTGAGTTATCTGTCAGTTTCAGGTATTTTGCTTTAAACGGAATAGCATATTGACCTTCCGCTGTTTTATAACTCTCAATGTTAAAAGGTGCAGAAACATCCAGGACATCGCTGTTATCACCTAAATAGAGATAGTACCCCACGGTATCGTTGCTACTGGCTATCGCCTTATCGTTTCCGGTTATTTTATCGTTGGTAATCAACGAGAGTTTTACACCAGCAACTTCTTTCGGACAGCTAATTTTTAACATGCTGCTGGTTACACCGACTGCATCATCATAGGTCGAGTATTTAGCTTTACCTTCAAAGACAGTGGTTGGTACAGTTGGCATATTAATACTTACTGAATCGCCACCCGCTTCGAATTTACACGGAGATTCTGCAATATTCCCTTTAATGGTTAATGTTCCGGTATCAACGTCTGCGGCAAATACCCCAGCGCTCATAAAAAAAGAAGAAAAGACAGCGGCAGCAATAATTGAACGTTTCATAATATGTTCCTTAATAAAATTTATTTTTTGGTTGTTAAGAGTCTGTATCTCTTGGAAACAAATTTCTCACATCAAAAAAGTTGCCGCAATGTAAACATATTGTTTTATTGATTTAAAACAAATTAACTATTGCAATATAAATACAACAAATACTTAAGCGTATTAAATATTTATCACATCTATTAATTAATGCAGATTTTTTTAAATGGTATTATTAATATCAATAAAAAAGCTGAAATCATTCACACGAATGATTTCAGCTTTCTAAATCCGCTTAAAGAACCAGGGTGGCAAATTAATCGTAGCGATTTAACACGATTCGACGTTTGCTATCGCTACCTGCAACAACCACTTCTGTCGTCACACCTTTGACTGGCGAAGAAACCTGATGACGGGTATCAACATCATACGTTAACTGACCACAATGCTGTTGAGGTTGACCATTAACCATAGCCATACTGCATGTTGGGGGACTGATCCTGCCATTAATCGTTAATGTGGCAGTCTGTGAAGAGAACGCGGGAGAAGCCATTCCATAGGCAAGAAAAATAATTCCTGACAGCCAGTACTTATTCATTGAACGTTATCCCTGTAGTAAAGGTTATGCCTGGATAAAATGAGTGCATAACAAACTATAGCTGTACATCCACTACACAGCCACGAAGGATGATAATGATGCATTGCCTGTACGATCAATCGACTTTATAGAGTTTCGGACGAAGGTCCGCAGAATATTCGCAGCATTAAATAAGTGTTCATTAATGCGGCAAAAACAAATACACCGCATCAATGTAACATCTCTGCGGTGTACGAAAAACAACCAAAAAGGTTAATACGCGTCAGACCGCGCGGAAGGAAATCTCGCCAGGAATGACTTCTCCCTGCCAATAAAGCTGGGCTGCAACGCGGTCAGCCAGCTGGCGGTAGATAGCAGTAAATTCGCTCTCCGGACGGCTGATAACTGTTGGCGTGCCTTTATCGAGATCTTCACGTAAGGAAATGTGTAACGGCATCTGCCCCAGCAACTGCGTGTGGTATTTCTCGGCCAGTTTCTCTGCACCACCGGTACCGAAAATCGGTTCATGGTGACCACAGTTACTGCAAATATGCACACTCATGTTCTCGACAATACCGAGCACCGGAACCTCGACTTTCTCGAACATCACAATGCCTTTTTTCGCATCGATCAACGCAATGTCCTGCGGGGTGGTGACCACTACCGCGCCAGTTACTGGAATGTTTTGTGCCAGTGTCAATTGAATGTCACCGGTGCCTGGCGGCATATCAAGCACCAGATAGTCGAGATCCGGCCACAAGGTTTCCTGCAACATCTGCATTAACGCCTTGCTCGCCATCGGACCACGCCACACCATCGCATTGTCGTCAGTAACCAGATAACCAATTGAATTGGTTGCCAGTCCATGAGACATAATCGGTGCCATATGGGTACCGTCCGGCGAAGTTGGACGCTGATTTTCTGCGCCCAGCATGGTGGGTATTGATGGGCCGTAGATATCGGCGTCCAGAATGCCGACTTTCGCCCCTTCCGCCGCCAGTGCCAGCGCCAGATTTACCGCCGTGGAGGATTTACCCACGCCGCCTTTACCGGAGCTGACAGCAATAATGTTCTTCACGCCGTTAATTCCCGGCTGATTCTTCACGCGTTTTAAGGTGGCGATATTGTGCGACAGTTTCCAGTCGATAGCTTTCGCCCCGGTGATGCGCAGCAGTTCGGCGCTACATTGCTCTTTTAACTCTTCGAACGCGCTATGCCAGACGAATGGCATAACCAGTTCCACATGCAACGTGTCGTCCATCCAGGCGACATGGTGCAACGCTTTCAGCGTGGTGAGGTTATGCTTCAGGGTTGGGTGCTGAAAATTGGCCAGTGTCCCGGCGACCATTGCGCGCAGGGCTTCTGGTGATTTGGCCTGGGATTGTTCGTTCATCCCGACTCCTTTTTTGTATAGATAAACCATCAGCTGATAGTTTACCTGAAGAATATAGAGAAGTACTTACTTAACATTTTCCCATTTGGTACTATCTAACCCCTTTTCACTATTAAGAAGTAATGCCTACTATGACTCAAGTCGCGAAGAAAATTCTGGTGACGTGCGCACTGCCGTACGCTAACGGCTCAATCCACCTCGGCCATATGCTGGAGCACATCCAGGCTGATGTCTGGGTCCGTTACCAGCGAATGCGCGGCCACGAGGTCAACTTCATCTGCGCCGACGATGCCCACGGTACACCAATCATGCTGAAAGCTCAGCAGCTTGGTATCACTCCGGAGCAGATGATTGGCGAAATGAGTCAGGAGCATCAGACTGATTTCGCAGGCTTTAACATCAGCTATGACAACTATCACTCGACGCACAGTGAAGAGAACCGACAGTTGTCAGAACTTATCTATACTCGCCTGAAGGAAAACGGTTTTATTAAAAACCGCACCATCTCTCAACTGTACGATCCGGAAAAAGGCATGTTCCTGCCGGACCGTTTTGTAAAAGGCACCTGCCCGAAATGTAAATCCCCGGATCAATACGGCGATAACTGCGAAGTCTGCGGCGCGACCTACAGCCCGACTGAACTGATCGAGCCGAAATCGGTGGTTTCTGGCGCTACCCCGGTAATGCGTGATTCTGAACACTTCTTCTTTGATCTGCCCTCTTTCAGCGAAATGCTGCAGGCATGGACCCGCAGCGGTGCGTTGCAGGAGCAGGTGGCAAACAAAATGCAGGAGTGGTTTGAATCTGGCCTGCAACAATGGGATATCTCCCGCGACGCCCCTTACTTCGGTTTTGAAATTCCGAACGCGCCGGGCAAATATTTCTACGTCTGGCTGGACGCACCGATTGGCTACATGGGTTCTTTCAAGAATCTGTGTGACAAGCGCGGCGACAGCGTAAGCTTCGATGAATACTGGAAGAAAGACTCCACCGCCGAGCTGTACCACTTCATCGGTAAAGATATTGTTTACTTCCACAGCCTGTTCTGGCCTGCCATGTTGGAAGGTAGCAACTTCCGCAAGCCGACCAACTTGTTTGTTCACGGCTATGTAACGGTGAACGGCGCGAAGATGTCCAAGTCTCGCGGCACCTTTATTAAAGCCAGCACCTGGCTGAATCATTTTGACGCTGACAGCCTGCGTTACTACTACACTGCGAAACTCTCTTCGCGCATTGATGATATCGATCTCAACCTCGAGGATTTCGTCCAGCGCGTGAATGCCGATATCGTTAATAAGGTTGTAAACCTGGCATCCCGTAACGCGGGCTTTATCAACAAGCGTTTTGACGGCGTGTTAGCAAGCGAACTGGCTGACCCGCAGTTGTACAAAACCTTCACGGATGCCGCTGAAGTGATTGGTGAAGCATGGGAAAGCCGCGAATTTGGTAAAGCAGTGCGCGAAATCATGGCACTGGCTGATCTGGCTAACCGCTATGTCGATGAACAGGCTCCGTGGGTGGTGGCGAAACAGGAAGGCCGCGATGCCGACCTGCAGGCAATTTGCTCGATGGGCATAAACCTGTTCCGCGTGCTGATGACTTACCTGAAGCCGGTACTGCCGAAACTGACCGAGCGTGCAGAAGCATTCCTCAATACGGAACTGACCTGGCATGGTATCCAGCAACCGCTGCTGGGCCACAAAGTGAATCCGTTCAAGGCGCTGTATAACCGTATTGACATGAAGCAGGTTGAAGCACTGGTGGAAGCATCTAAAGAAGAAGTGAAAGCCACTGCCGCACCAGTTACTGGCCCGCTGGCAGATGATCCGATTCAGGAAACCATCACCTATGACGACTTCGCCAAAGTTGACCTGCGCGTGGCGTTGATCGAAAACGCAGAGTTTGTTGAAGGTTCTGACAAACTGCTGCGCCTGACGCTGGATCTCGGCGGTGAAAAACGCAATGTCTTCTCCGGCATTCGTTCTGCTTACCCGGATCCGCAGGCACTGATTGGTCGTCACACCATTATGGTGGCTAACCTGGCACCACGTAAAATGCGCTTCGGTATCTCCGAAGGCATGGTGATGGCTGCCGGTCCTGGCGGGAAAGATATCTTCCTGCTAAGCCCGGATGCCGGTGCTAAACCGGGCCATCAGGTGAAATAATCCCCCTTCAAGGCGCTGCATCGACAGCGCCTTTTCTTTATGAATTCCTAAAGTTGTTTTCTTGTTTGTTCAACGCTCTTAATTTTTTTCATTAACTGATAGCATCCGCTTATAACTGGATATAAATACAGGGAACACGGATGAAGAGTTTTATCTATCAGGACGAAAAATCACATAAATTCTGGACGGTGGAGCAGCAAGGTAACGAGTTGCATATCAGTTGGGGAAAAGTTGGCACCCAAGGGCAAAGCCAGATAAAAAGCTTTGCTGATGCTGCGGCGGCGGAAAAAGCGGAACTGAAGCTTATCGCTGAGAAAACGAAAAAAGGCTATGTGGAAGACGCTTCGGCAAACGTGCATATCCCCCCCGTCACCAAAGTCACTCCTGACGTTGAAACTTCACCTGAGAGTAAAAACAAACGCCCATGGCTGGCTGATGATGCAGCCATTCCGCTAACCGACGATATTAACCGATTTGCTTTTCCACATCGCTCTCGCCCCAGAGATATCAATTATCTGCACAAAGATGGCCAAATATGGAAGCGCATCGCGAATAACACGAGGGCATATGACCCCGACAATAATTACCGCTCTTATCCAGAAAACTGGCAGCAGGCTTTTGCTGAGTTACAAATGCGAGTTCAGGGTAATCAACCGACAGGGAGTGCGCAATCTGATGCAGCATTGCTCTGGGGCTTTTGGAACTCTTACTCTCAAGATGAACTGGTCGATGACTTAGTCATTCGCTGTGGTCTGGAAAGTGCCGTTGAAATCGCCCTTCTCGCTCTTCAACTCAAATATAAACCAGTAAAAGGCGCAGTAACCACCATCATTCCACCTAATCACGAAGCAGAATCGCTACCGAGTTGGCATCAACGTCTATGTCATCATCTTTCACTCGCTTCAGAAGATGAGTGGCAACGCTGTGTGGATAAAGTGCTTACTGCTATTCCGACGCTATCCCCAGCACGGCAACCTTTTGCCGCGTTACTGCTCCCTGAACGCCCGGATATTGCCAATGCTATGGCGCTACATTATGCAGACCAAAACGTTCCGGCGATAACCTGGTTAAGACTGGTAGTAACCGATGATATAGCTCTGACTACAGCAGAAAAATACGACTTCCCACCGTTGTATCGTGATTTTCGCGCTTATCTGGCAATGTTGCTGGCAAATAATGGGGGGCGCGGTGTAAGCCGGATACTTACTGAGTTTGTGGAAGAGCATTCTGACAATCCCACTTATCTCTTCGAGCGCATCAGCGAGACTGAAGATCTTGTCAAATGGCTATGGAAAACGAATCACCCGGATGCGATTCAAATTCTGATCCTCGGTGTAAATAGCAAGAAAAAGCACCTGGAATACTTAAGCAAAGCCTGCCAAAAACATCCCGCTGCGGCTATTGCCGCTTATGCTACTTTGCTGGCAATACATGAAGACAAAGAGTGGCGTAAAGCGCTTGTCAAACTGATTACCGTCACGCCAGAGTTAGTCACTGACGTCATTCCCTGGGTTAATGCTAAAGCGGCAGGCATCTTATCTGAATGTCGTCCTCAGTCAGTAGCTAAAGAATGTGAGTATGCCACTGCGGATATGTTGCCAGAGCTGTTTGTCGCTCCACCGTGGATAATAAATAAGAAGAAAAATGTAATACCCGTATTTGATTTACCTGTGCTTCCCATTCCTGCCGTCACGGATATCACACCAGGAATTACAGAGTTAATCAGCCATACTGACATATCCAGATTCTATGAAATCGCACAATATCAGGCATCACAGCAAACCTTATTTACCGACCTGCCACTAATTGAAAAAGAAAGCTGGGAGACATCTTTCATTCCTTTTACACCAGAACAACAAATCCTTTGGCAATTAGGTTTTAATGAATGGCTGCATTGCGAAGATGACTTACATGAAAAAAAATATATACCGCAAAGCGCTGTTGATGCCTTGTTGCGCTTTGATTTTCCAGCACTAAAAGCTGAGTTTGCGAAATATCACAACAATGCCAACAAAAGCTGGAATCTATCTGCGCTTTGTTACTTACCGGGACAACAGGCGATTTCATTTCTCAACCAAATAATCATTGAGGAGCGATATTCAGGTGAGAAAGAGATTCTGGCAGTTTTTGGTAGTACGGCCATTCCTGCGTTTATGACCTGCTTGCAACGAGATCATCAACGACTGTGGATATTCACCCTCTTTATTGGGGCCAGTGAACTAGCCTTACCAATGGCGCAGCGGTTACAGAAAAAAATGGCTTACAAGGATGCCGTTAATTGGCTGGCAAATAACCCGCGCCATGCCGCCGCCGGGCTACTGCCTTTGGCACTGGGCAAACCGTGCCAAAATCGGGAATATGCCCGCCAGGCGCTCCGCCTGCTAGTGAAATTAAACCAGCGAGAAACGATTGAGAAAATCGCGCAAGGATATAATCAACCTGATGTTTTAGCTGCGCTGGCAACATTATTTGATAGCGATCCTCTGGAAGAATATCCCGCAAAAATCGCCCCACTGCCCGGCTTTTATCAGTTCACCTTATGGCGCAGACCACGGCTTAAAAGTAACAACCTGCCTCTACCAGATGACGCTATGCGCCACCTGGGCACTATGCTGAGCTTTCCTCGCGACATTACCGCCTACGCTGGGCTGGAGATCATCAAAGAAACCTTCACTCGCGAATCACTGGCTGACTTTGGCTGGGATCTGTATACCGCCTGGACAGAAGCTGGCGCACCCGCAAAAGAAAACTGGGCATTTACTTCGCTGGGGATTTTAGGCAATGACGACACCGCGCGTAAATTAACCCCGCTTATCAGTGCCTGGCCTGGGGAATCACAGCATAAACGGGCGGTGTCCGGGTTGGATGTATTAGCTGATATTGGCAGCGATGTTGCGCTAATGCTGCTTAATGGCATTGCGAAAAAGATTAAATTCGTTGTATTACAGGAACATGCCCGCGAGAAAATCAACATAGTTGCTGAAAACCGTGGGCTGACTATGGCCGAACTGGAAGACCGCCTGGCTCCAGATTTAGGGCTTGATATCAACGGCTCGCTGATACTTAATTTCGGCCCACGTCAATTCACCGTTGGTTTTGACGAAACCTTAAAACCTGTAGTGCGCGATGCAAACGGCAAAGTCCTGAAAGATTTACCCAAACCAAATCAGAGCGATGATAAAACACTGGCAACTGACGCCGTTAACCTCTTCAAACAATTGAAGAAAGATGTGCGCGCCATTGCCAGTCAGCAGATTGATCGTCTGGAGCAGGCTATGTGCCAGCGCAGACGCTGGACGGCAGAACAGTTCCGCCTGTTTCTGGTGGAGCATCCGCTGGTACGTCACTTAACCCGACGGCTGTTATGGGGAGTATATACTGAAGAAAACACGCTGATTGCCTGCTTCCGGGTCGCAGAAGACAGCACTTACAGCGATGCGCAGGATGAGTTATTCACGCTGCCAGCAGGAAACATCGGTATACCGCATGTGCTGGAAATCCCCCCTGAATCTGCCGCTGCATTCAGGCAAATTTACGCTGATTACGAACTGCTTCCCCCCTTCCAACAGCTCGATCGTGGTAGTTATCGTCTTGCTGATAATGAACGGAATACCCACGACCTGACACGCTGGCAAGGACAGCTCTGTCAGGCCGGACGTATTGTCGGGCTAGAGCGCCGAGGCTGGCAACGCCTGGAAGAAAGCGGCAGCGTCTATGCGATGCGCAAATCTACCCCTTATGGCGATCTCGAACTTGAAACAGAACATTTTTCATTAATTTACGGCGAAACAGGTTATGGCGACCTGTTACCTGTTGAAAGCGTAAAAATCACCTCGCCAGATGATCGCTACGGTAAACAACCTTTACTTACTTTTTCCATGCTCGACGACATCACCGCCAGCGAGTTGATTAACGACATTGAATCATTGTTTGATTAAAAGGACTTTGCAATGAAAACCTATATTTATCAGGACGAAAAATCACATAAATTCTGGGCGGTGGAGCAGCAGGGAAACGAGCTGCATATCAGTTGGGGCAAAGTCAGTACCAACGGGCAAAGCCAGGTAAAAAGCTTTGCTGATGCTACGGCGGCGGAAAAAGCGGAACTGAAGCTGATTGCGGAGAAGGTGAAGAAGGGGTATGTGGAAGAATTATCTTCGCCATCCCAGCCCGCAATCAAAATAGAAACGGTCGAAGTAGATACAACTGGCGTGGCAGAAACCACTGTCGTATTTGACCAAAGTATGGTTGTTGAACCTGCTGAAACACCATGCCCGTGGCTGGCAGATGATTCCACTATCCATTTATCAGAGAAAAAGTCTCTGGAGGCCTTACCTTCCCGACGTTTTCCTGGGGATGCTGTAAGCAAACCACAAGACAGCCTCCTTCTGAATTTAGGCCAGAATATTCATAATCTATCAGGAAAATTAACAACATACGATTTCAGTGCATGTTCTGCTAACTGGCAACAGAATATCAATGAAGCTCTCGCTAATGGTCCACTTTCTCCTGCTGCGTTGGCTGTACAGGTTGTTCTGGTTTCGCGTAAATTCTGGGGCGAATGCCCTGAACTCATGGATGAAATTGTCTATGTCTACGGACTAGAATTTGCCGTGGATATGTTTATTGCCATGCAATATATCTCGTTCGATTGCACTTATCACAGAACAAGCATACACATTACTTTTCAGCCATTATTAAACCATGCACATTGTGTTACCCCCTTTGACGTTCGACTGCGTAAGCATTTGGCTCTAGCAGAAGAAACTTTGTGGCAACGCTGTGTAGATAAATTCATTACAGCTTTGCCTGATATTCCTCCCATTCAACAACCGATGGTAGCGCTAATGCTACCGGAACGCCCGGAGATTGCAGAAGAAGTCGCACGACGGTTACTGAAGCAGAAAAATGTTCAAACGGTTGAATGGCTGAAACTTGTTGTACAAGAATCTTCCTTGCTCAAAGCACTGGAATCTTATTGCGCGTACGACCTTTTTAATGACTATTACCATGGTTGCATCTGGAATGTCACCGTTTTGCAGGAGCAAGGGATTGCCGGAATCGCTCGTTTCGCCCCCTATGCTTATGCTGATCTTTGTGGAAGTATTCTCGCAGAGATCAATCACCCACAAGCATTAATGCTACTTATACGTGTGTCTGGCAAAACTAAACGCTGCCATGAACGAATGACTAAGGCTTGCACTGCGTTCCCACACGCAGCACTGGCAGCATTGGCGGAACTTCTTGCGCAAAAAGAAGAGAATAGTTGGCGCATTATGCTGATGACGATGCTTATCTCGCAACCGGCACTAGCAGAACAGGCTACTCCCTGGCTCTCAACACCCGCAGTTGCAGTGCTGAAATCATGCCTGCAACAACTGACACAGCCCTCAAACCATGCCAGCGCCGATCTACTGCCAGCCATATTAGTCTCACCGCCCTGGCTTTCGAGAAAGAAAAAATCTGTAATGCCGGTATTGGATTTAACGCCATTACCGCTGGAGTCATGCTGCACATTGACCGAGACGGCAGAAAAAGAGATTCATGCAAGGCATCGCTGGCACGCACATCAAATAGACATCGGCCAAAAAGAGGATATTCAGAACTACCTGGCACGTCTGGGTTTCAATCGCTGGAATAATGGCCAGTATATGAAAGCGTCTGATGCTGTTGTAGAACTCTGGCAGAGGGGAGATTATTCTGCGCTGATCAGCGAATTTAAAACCTTCTGGCACTCCTATCAACGGGAATGGCAGCTTTACATGTTAGCCGCCCTGCCTATCGAAAAAACAGCGCAGGCGTGGAATGTCCTCAGTAAAGAGCCACACGTCGGTGTCGAGTTTGTCATGACGCACCTGCAACTCGCTGGGTTACAGGGTTTTATTCACTCCTTTTCACGCTATCCACAAGAAGCTCTGCCTGTAGCACAATATTTTGCGGCTATCGAATTAGCGCCACTGATCGCCCGCGCCTTCAACAAACTCAAAACCCTACGACAAGACGCCCGTAGCTGGCTGCTGAAATACCCGGAACACGCCATTACCGGCCTGCTGCCCGCGGCGCTCGGCAAAGCCGGTGAAGCGCAGGACAACGCCCGCGCTGCCTTGCGTATGCTTACAGAAAACGGTCAGCAGCCATTATTGCAAGAAATCGCCCGGCGTTATAACCAGCCGGAAGTAACAGACGCGGTGAACGCTCTGCTTGCGCTCGATCCCTTAGATAATCACCCGACAAAAATCCCCACTCTTCCGGCCTTTTATCAGCCATCGCTCTGGACGCGCCCGGTATTAAAAGCAAACGCCCAATCACTGCCAGATAGCGCCCTCTTCCACCTCGGTGAAATGCTTCGCTTCCCTCAGGAAGATACGCTGTATCCGGGGTTATTACAGGTGAAAGACGCCTGTACTGCCGACTCACTGGCTGAGTTTGCCTGGGATCTGTTTACCGCCTGGGAGACCGCTGGCGCGCCGTCGAAAGAGAGCTGGGCGTTCACTGCGTTAGGTGTTCTCGGCAACGATGACACCGCCCGCAAACTGACGCCATTAATCCGCGCCTGGCCTGGTGAATCCCAGCATAAACGTGCCACCGTCGGGCTTGATATCCTCGCCGCTATCGGCAGCGATATCGCCCTGATGCAGCTTAACGGCATTGCTCAGAAACTGAAATTCAAAGCATTACAGGAGCGGGCAAAAGAAAAAATTGCCGACATTGCCGAAAGCCGCGAACTCACAGTGGCAGAACTTGAAGATCGCTTAGCGCCCGATCTCGGTCTGGATGATAACGGTTCGCTGCTGCTGGATTTCGGGCCACGGCAGTTCACCGTCAGCTTTGATGAAACCTTAAAACCGTTTGTGCGTGATGCTTCCGGCAGCCGCCTGAAAGACTTGCCTAAACCGAACAAAAGCGATGATGAAACCCAAGCGAACGATGCAGTTAACCGCTACAAACTGCTGAAAAAAGATGCGCGTACCGTTGCCGCCCAGCAGGTGGCAAGGCTGGAATCCGCCATGTGCCTGCGCCGCCGCTGGTCGCCGGAAAACTTCCAGCTATTCCTGGTTGAGCATCCGCTGGTTCGCCACTTAACCCGCCGTCTGATTTGGGGCGTTTATAGCACCGAAAACGAGCTACTGGCCTGTTTCCGGGTGGCAGAAGATAACAGCTACAGCACCGCTGACGATGATCTTTTCACCCTGCCGGAAGGCGATATCTCTATTGGTATTCCTCACGTTCTGGAAATATCACCGACGGATGCCGCCGCCTTTGGTCAGCTTTTTGCCGACTACGAGCTGTTACCGCCGTTCCGCCAGCTCGACCGCAACAGTTATGCCCTGACAGAAACCGAGCGCAATGCCAGCGAATTGACCCGCTGGGCAGGCAGAAAATGCCCGAGCGGTCGGGTTATGGGGCTGTCGAATAAAGGCTGGGTGCGTGGTGAACCGCAAGACGGAGGCTGGATCGGCTGGATGATCAAACCTCTGGGCCGCTGGTCATTAATCATGGAAATCGATGAAGGCTTTGCAGTAGGTATGTCGCCAGCCGAACTCAGTGCCGAGCAACTCTTAAGCAAGCTGTGGCTATGGGAAGGCAAAGCAGAAAGCTATGGCTGGGGGAGTCATTCAACACAGGAAGCGCAGTTCTCCGCACTCGATGACATCACCGCCAGCGAGTTGATTAACGATATTGAAGCCCTGTTTGAATAAGGAAAGAACATGGACAAGGAATTACCGTGGCTGGCGGATAACGCCCAGCTGGAACTGAAATATAAAAAAGGCAAAACACCACTCAGCCATCGCAATTGGCCGGGCGAACCGGTGCCTGTTATCACTGAAAGCCTCATCCAGACACTGGGTGATAAATTGCTACACATTGCTGAGAAGAAAAAAAACATTGTCTGGCGTTATGAAAATTTTTCACTGGAGTGGCAGTCGGCCATTACGCAAGCCATCAACTTGATCGGCGAGCACAAACCCTCAATTCCGGCCCGGACAATGGCGGCGCTAGCCTGTATCGCGCAAAATGATAGCCAACAGTTGCTCGACGAAATCGTCCAACAAGAGGGACTGGAATATGCGACTGAAGTGGTGATTGCACGCCAGTTTATTGTACGGTGTTATGAGAGTGATCCTCTGGTAGTAACATTGCAGTATCAGAACGAGGACGATGGTTATGGTTATCGCTCAGAAACCTATAACGAATTCGATCTCCGACTGCGTAAGCATCTCTCTCTGGCAGAGGAAAGCTGCTGGCAGCGTTGCGCCGACAAACTCATTGCCGCACTGCCAGGAATACCCAAAGTTCGCCGTCCTTTTATTGCACTCATCATCCCGGAGAAACCAGAAATCGCCAATGAGTTGGTAGGCCTTGAATGCCCGCGGACTCATTTTCATTCTAAGGAGTGGTTAAAAGTTGTTGCTAATGACCCCAGAGCGGTGAGAAAACTCGAACGCTACTGGAGCCAGGATATATTCAGCGATCGCGAAGCCAGCTACATGTCGCATGAAAACCACTTCGGCTACGCGGCCTGCGCCGCCCTTTTGCGCGAACAAGGACTGGCAGCCATTCCACGCCTGGCAATGTATGCCCATAAAGAAGATTGCGGTAGCCTGCTGGTACAAATTAACCATCCGCAAATTATTCGCATCTTGCTGTTAGTTGTCGATAAAAACAAACCCAGCCTGCAGCGTGTGGCTAAATACAGTAAAAACTTTCCCCATGCGACGCTCGCCGCACTGGCAGAACTACTGGCGTTAAAAGCCCCCCCTACGCGCCCTGGTTATCCTATCATCGAAGACAAAAAGCTGCCTGCACAGCAAAAAGCACGTGATGAATACTGGCGTACGCTGTTACAAACGCTGATGGCATCGCAGCCACAACTGGCAGAAGAGGTGATCCCGTGGTTAAGTACTCAAGCCCGGGCAGTGGTGAATAGTTATTTATCGGCTTCGCCAAAACCGGTTATTGATAGCACCGATAACAATAGTCTGCCTGAAATCCTCGTTTCACCACCGTGGCGTGGCAGGAAAAAGGCTTCCATAACTCACTTTTCGCTACCTGAACTTACGCTTGTACCGCAAGCGTACAGGTCGTCCCAGGAACACTGGACGCAGGAACAGCAAACTACAATCAGCCATTTTAGCGCCATGCCTTTTGACGAACGTCTCGCTAGCAGAGGAACCGATACCTTCTTGCGGGAATTAGGTTTTGAAGATCACAGGTGGAAGTTTAATGAGTTTATTCTCACAGGACAGTTGGATGCTCTGGATACCGATCAACTAGAGACACATACTTCATTAGGAAGATTGCTCAATTATCAGGCAAAACAGAATGAAAATAAACACTACCGGGAAGAGGCCGCCAGCGCATTACTGGCACAAGATAGCGTTGCGTTGATGGAGGGGTGGCGAACTTTCCAACGCAAATTTAATTACACTGATGAAAAGCGTTGGGGAGTGTGGAATCTGTACCTTATCGCGCAGATGCCGCGCGAAATGGCGGTATCGTGCTGGCAACAAATTGTTGCGGCTGATTTTCATTACACCGGGGTAGAATATCTGTTAAGTGTCCTGGGTACCGATGCTTTGCCCGGTTTAAGCGCCGCCTTTGCCCGACATCCAAAAGAGATATTTCCGCTGCTGATTCAATTCGGCACTACCGAACTGGCGTTACCCATTGCCCGCGTCTGGCATCGTTTTGCGGGCCAGCGTAATCTGGCTCGCCAGTGGATTTTACAATGGCCGGAGCATACGGCTACGGCGCTGATCCCATTAATCTTTGCCAGGTCTGGCGATAACAGCGAAGCGGCACTCAGCGCTCTGCGTTTACTGTATGAACAAGGGCATGGCGAATTACTGCAAACTGTAGCAAACCGCTGGCAGCGTACAGATGTATGGCCTGCCCTGGAGCAATTACTTAAACAGAGTCCAATAGAGATTTACCCGGCACGCATTCCCAAAGCCCCTGATTTCTGGCATCCGGCAATGTGGTCCAGGCCGCGTCTTATCACGAATAATCAGCCTGTTACTGATGACGCTCTGGAAATTATTGGCGAAATGCTGCGCTTTACCCAGGGCGGACGTTTTTATTGCGGGCTGGAACAACTGAAAACGTTCTGCCAGCCACAAACGCTGGCCGCTTTTGCCTGGGATCTCTTCACCGCCTGGCAACAGGCTGGCGCCCCCGCAAAAGACAACTGGGCTTTTTTGGCGTTAAGTCTCTTTGGTGACGAAAGCACGGCTCGGGATCTGACGACAAAGATCCTCGCCTGGCCACAGGAAGGCAAATCTGCCCGTGCCGTCAGTGGCCTGAACATACTTACCCTGATGAATAATGATATGGCGCTGATACAGCTGCATCATATATCGCAACGGGCGAAATCCCGTCCCTTACGTGATAACGCGGCGGAATTTCTTCAGGTGGTCGCAGAAAATCGTGGACTAAGCCAGGAAGAGTTAGCGGACAGATTAGTCCCAACACTGGGCCTGGATGATCCGCAGGCGTTGATATTTGATTTTGGACCCCGGCAGTTTACCGTTCGCTTCGATGAAAACCTCAACCCGGTTATCTTTGATCAGCAAAACGTTCGCCAGAAAAGTGTTCCCCGGTTGCGCGCCGATGACGATCAACTGAAAGCGCCCGAGGCACTGGCCCGACTAAAAGGGCTAAAAAAAGATGCCACTCAGGTGAGCAAAAACCTGCTCCCGCGTCTTGAAACTGCCCTACGCACCACCCGACGCTGGTCGCTGGCAGATTTTCATTCTCTGTTTGTTAATCATCCCTTTACTCGCCTGGTTACTCAGCGATTAATATGGGCGGTTTATCCGGCAAATGAACCGCGTCGTTTACTCAACGCCTTTCGTGTGGCCGCTGAGGGGGAGTTCTGCAACGCACAAGATGAGCCAATTGACCTGCCTGCGGATGCTCTGATTGGCATTGCCCACCCGTTAGAAATGACAGCAGAAATGCGCAGTGAATTTGCACAGGTTTTTGCCGATTACGAAATTATGCCGCCTTTTCGCCAGTTGATGCGGCGCACAGTGCTGCTCACACCTGACGAGTCAGCCAGTAACAGCCTGACTCGCTGGGAAGGTAAATCCGCAACCGTTGGGCAACTTATGGGAATGCGATACAAAGGCTGGGAGTCAGGTTTTGAGGACGCATTTGTCTATGACCTGGGCGAGTACCGGCTGGTCCTTAAGTTTTCACCCGGTTTTAACCACTACAGTGCTGATAACAAAGCGCTAATGAGCTTCCGTTCTCTTCGAGTGTACCGTGACAATAAATCTGTCACTTTTGCCGAACTCGATACGTTTGATTTGAGTGAAGCGTTAAGCGCACCTGACGTCATTTTCCATTAATACACAGCGGGGAGTAATGCGACTGCCCGTTATTAACACGACTTACCACCGGGAAAAGCGATGATCGTGCAAAAAGAGCTGGTCGCTATTTATGATTATGAAGTCCCTGTACCTGAAGATCCGTTTTCCTTCAGACTTGAGATCCATAAATGCTCTGAATTAGTTACAGGTTCCGTCTATCGACAGGAACGATTCCGGCTACGTCCAACATTTCATCAACGTGATAGAGAAGATGCCGACCCGCTAATAAATGATGCGTTGATTTATATAAGAGATGAATTTATTGATGAGCGAAAATTACGAGGTGAATCACCTAAAACTGTAATAGCAATTTTTAATCGTGAACTACAGAACATATTCAACCAAGAAATAGAATAATATACTCTAAATAATTCAAGTTGCAGGAAGGCGATAAGCGAGTGAATCCCCAGAAGCTTACTAAAGTAAGTGACTGGAGTGAACGACAAATCCGCATGGAGCGGATTTGAACGCTACTTGTAGCGGCCCCGTAAGGGGTGAGGTCCATGGATGGGCCGAATAACCCGCAGCCGCAGCATATGCAACTTGAAGTATGGCGAGTATAGCTTTATTAAAGGGGGAAACGGTATTCCCCCTTAGATGCGTTTCAATTTGCCAGCTACTTCAACAAATCAATCAACCGTAACAGAGCCACTAATAACTCCAGTACGGCAATGAGCACAGTTAACTTTTGTGTCAGCGTGTCCATCCGCTCTCCTTATTAAGGAGCGCAACACCAGGACCTTACCCTTACACTGCCTGTCGATACTGGTTTACGTATGTTGAGTCGCCATGTTGCACTCCGGATCAGAGCACCACCTGCGGCACCACCCGTCCGGTAGCCAGGACTTGAAATTGGTTCGATCCGGCGCAACTTCCCAACAGTCAGGATTATAAATCTCATTATCTTAATTGCAACGGGGTCCGTAGGTCGTTATAATTCGTTCGTTGGGGCGCCATGTTGCATAATCAGTAACTTAACGTCAAAGTTGTAAATAAAAGAATCTGCCTCACCAGCAGGTTTTTTTATTTTCTGCGATCTGCTTTCCAGATATTTTTGCCCATAATCCACCATAAATACTCACATCCCGGTCAAATGTACGTTCATTATAAAATCGATGAATTTATAAATAAGAAAAAAGTTATCGGGTGAATTAATGGAAGCAATAATCATTTTATTAAAGGGGGAAGCGGTATTTTCCCCCTTAGATGCGTTTCAATTTGCCCGTTACTTCAACAAATCAATCAGCCGTAACAGAGCCACTAATAACTCCAGTACGGCAATGAGCACGGTTAACTTTTGTGTCAGCGTGTCCATCCGCTCTCCTTATTAAGGAGCGCAACACCAGCATCTTACCCTTACACTGCCTGTCGATACTGGTTTACGTATGTTGGACCACGATGTTGCACTCCGGATCAGGGCACTACCTGCGGCACCACCCGTCCGGTAGCCAGGACTTGAAATGGGTTCGATCCGGCGCAACGTCCCAACAGTCAGGATTATAAATCTCATTATCTTAATTGCAACGGGGTCCACCGATGGTTATAATTCGTTCGTTGGAACACGATGTTGCACAGGCCGTGGTGTTAGGCCTGAAAGTAGTAAATAAAAGAACCTGCCTCACCAGCAGGTTTTTTTATTTACTGTGATCTGCTTTCCAGATATTTTCCGCTCAAACAACTAATGCGCCAAACATTTATTGCGCGTAAAATATCGTTTATTTGATTAATACATTTCAGGGATGAATATATGTCACCGCAGAATAATCATCTGCAGCGTCCGCCTGCCGCTGTGTTATACGCCGATGAACTGGCAAAATTAAAGCAAAATGATAACGCACCTTGCCCGCCCGGTTGGCAGTTAAGTTTGCCTGCGGCCCGTTCTTTTATTCTTGGCGATAGCGCGCAAAATATCAGCCGTAAAGTCGTGATTAGTCCCTCCGCTGTCGAACGCATGTTAGTCACTCTTGCTACCGGGCGCGGTTTGATGTTGGTGGGGGAACCTGGCACCGCAAAATCTCTCCTGTCTGAATTACTGGCAACCGCTATTAGCGGCGATGCTGGGTTAACCATCCAGGGCGGCGCATCTACCACCGAAGATCAAATCAAGTACGGCTGGAACTACGCCCTGCTTATCAACCATGGCCCGTCAACGGAAGCGCTGGTCCCTGCCCCACTTTACCAGGGAATGCGCGACGGCAAAATTGTCCGTTTTGAAGAGATAACGCGTACACCGCTGGAAGTACAAGACTGTCTGTTAGGTATGCTTTCTGACAGGGTAATGACGGTGCCGGAACTCACTGGTGAAGCCAGTCAGCTCTATGCGCGAGAAGGCTTTAATATTATTGCCACTGCCAATACCCGCGATCGCGGCGTCAATGAAATGAGCGCTGCGCTAAAGCGTCGCTTCGATTTTGAAACGGTTTTTCCGATTATGGATTTCGCCCAGGAGCTGGAACTGGTCGCCAGTGCTTCGGCGCGTTTGTTGGCCCATAGCGGTATTCCGCATAAAGTGCCTGACGCGGTACTTGAGTTACTGGTACGCACCTTCCGCGATCTGCGTGCCAACGGCGAAAAGAAAACGTCAATGGATACACTGACAGCGATTATGTCCACCGCTGAAGCCGTGAACGTGGCCCACGCTGTGGGCGTCCGCGCCTGGTTTTTAGCGAATCGCGCGGGGGAGCCAGCCGACCTGGTGGACTGTATTGCCGGAACCATCGTCAAAGATAACGAAGAAGATCGCGCACGTCTGCGCCGTTACTTCGAACAACGTGTCGCTACACATAAAGAAGCTCACTGGCAGGCTTATTATCAAGCTCGCCACCGCCTGCCGTGAGGAAAGATCCATGAGCGAGCCGTTAATTGTCGGCATCCGGCATCATAGTCCGGCCTGCGCCCGGCTGGTGAAATCGTTAATCGAAAGCCAGCGGCCACGATACGTGTTGATTGAAGGCCCGGCTGATTTTAATGACCGGGTAGACGAACTGTTGTTAGCCCACCAGCTTCCGGTAGCTATTTACAGTTATTGCCAGTATCAGGACGGTGCGGCCCCCGGGCGTGGTGCCTGGACGCCATTTGCTGAATTTTCGCCGGAGTGGCAGGCGCTACAAGCCGCACGTCGTATTCAGGCACAAACTTACTTCATCGATTTGCCTTGCTGGGCACAAAGTGAAGAAGAGGATGATTCGCCGGATATGCAAGAGGAAAGCCAGGCCTTGCTGCTGCGTGCCACCCGCATGGATAACAGCGACACCTTGTGGGATCACTTGTTCGAAAATGAAAGCCAGCAAACTATATTACCCTCTGCACTGGCGCACTATTTTGCACAACTGCGGGGCGACGCCTCCGGCGATGCACTCAATCGTCAGCGCGAAGCCTTTATGGCCCGCTGGATTGCATGGGCGATGCAGCAAAATAATGGCGACGTATTAGTCGTCTGCGGAGGCTGGCACGCTCCGGCACTTGCAAAAATGTGGCGCGAATGCCCGCAAGAAATTAACAAGCCAGAATTGCTCTCACAGGATGATGCCGTTACAGGTTGCTATCTCACGCCATACAGTGAAAAGCGCCTTGATGTGCTGGCAGGATACCTTTCAGGAATGCCAGCCCCGGTCTGGCAAAACTGGTGCTGGCAGTCAGGTTTGCAGCAGGCAGGTGAACAACTACTAAAAACGGTTCTTACCCGTTTGCGCCAGCACCACTTGCCTGCTTCAACCGCGGATATGGCTGCCGCTCATCTACATGCGATGGCGCTGGCACAGCTGCGCGGTCATACACTACCGTTACGCGCTGACTGGCTGGATGCCATAGCAGGCTCGCTGATTAAAGAAGCCTTGAATGCGCCGTTGCCGTGGAGCTATCGCGGCGTTATTCATCCCGATACCGATCCGATACTGGTAACGTTGATAGACACATTAGCAGGTGACGGATTCGGTAAACTTGCCCCCTCGACGCCACAGCCACCTCTGCCAAAAGATGTCACCTGCGAACTGGAACGTACCGGAATCTCTCTTCCGGCGGAGCTTACCTTAAATCGCTTTACCCCCGATGGACTGGCGCAAAGTCAGGTGCTACATCGGTTGGCAATACTGGAGATTCCCGGCATTGTGCGCGAGCAAGGAAGTACACTGACGCTGGCGGGCAACGGTGAAGAACGCTGGACATTAACCCAGCCACTTAGCCAACATGCGGCATTGATTGAAGCCGCCTGCTTTGGTGCCACACTCCAGGAGGCCGCACGCAATAAATTAGAAGCCGATATGCTGGACGCGGGTGGAATCAGCGGCATCACCACATGTCTTAGCCAGGCAGCGTTAGCGGGTCTGGCGTCCTTCAGTCAGCAATTACTGGAACAACTCACATTATTAATCGCCCAGGAAAATCAGTTTGCCGAAATGGGCCAGGCGCTTGAAGTGCTTTATGCCTTATGGCAACTCGATGAAATCAGCGGTATGCAAGGCGCGCAGATATTGCAGACGACGTTATGCGCGGCTATCGATCGCACGCTGTGGCTGTGTGAATCCAACGGCAGACCGGATGAAAAGGAGTTTCACGCTCACCTGCATAGCTGGCAGGCGCTTTGCCATATCCTGCGCGATCTAAATAGCGGCGTTAATTTACCCGGCGTTTCGCTTTCTGCGGCGGTAGCCTTACTGGAACGTCGCAGTCAGGCGATTCATGCCCCAGCGCTGGATCGCGGTGCGGCCCTTGGCGCGCTGATGCGTCTGGAACATCCCAACGCCAGTGCCGAAGCGGCGCTGACGATGCTGGCACAATTATCCCCGGCACAATCTGGCGAGGCGCTGCACGGTTTGCTGGCATTAGCCCGCCATCAACTGGCCAGTCAGCCTGCATTTATCGCCGGTTTCAGCAGCCATTTGAATCAACTGAGTGACGCCGATTTTATTAACGCCCTGCCCGATTTGCGCGCGGCGATGGCCTGGCTACCGCCACGAGAACGCGGGACGCTGGCGCATCAGGTGCTTGAGCATTACCAGCTCGCTCAGCTTCCCGTTTCGGCGCTGCAAATGCCGTTGCATTGCCCACCGCAAGCCATTGCACATCATCAACAACTCGAACAGCAGGCAATGGCATCACTGCAACACTGGGGAGTTTTCCATGTCTGAACTGAACGATCTTCTGACCACTCGTGAGCTACAACGCTGGCGATTAATTCTTGGCGAAGCGGCAGAAACGACGCTTTGTGGGCTGGATGACAACGCCCGGCGGATGGACCACGCGCTGGAGTGGCTGTACGGGCGCGATCCTGAACGGCTCCAGCGTGGTGAACGCTCCGGTGGATTAGGTGGCTCAAATCTCACCACCCCTGATTGGATCAACAGTATTCACACGCTGTTTCCGCAACAGGTGATTGAGCGGCTGGAAAGCGATGCTGTACTGCGCTATGGCATTGAAGATGTAGTGACAAATCTCGACGTGCTGGAACGTATGCAGCCCTCTGAAAGCCTGTTACGCGCCGTTTTGCACACCAAACATCTGATGAATCCCGAAGTGCTGGCTGCCGCCCGCCGGATAGTGCGCCAGGTTGTTGAAGAAATTATGGCGCGACTGGCAAAGGAAGTTCGTCAGGCTTTTTCTGGTGTCCGCGATCGCCGTCGCCGCTCATTTATTCCACTGGCGCGTAATTTCGATTTCAAAAGTACTCTGCGCGCCAACCTGCAACACTGGCACCCGCAACACGGCAAGTTGTATATCGAATCCCCCCGCTTTAACAGTCGCATTAAGCGCCATAGCGAACAATGGCAGCTGGTGTTACTGGTTGATCAAAGCGGATCAATGGTCGATTCGGTGATCCACTCAGCGGTGATGGCGGCCTGTTTATGGCAGTTACCCGGCATTCGTACCCATCTGGTGGCGTTTGACACCAGCGTCGTTGATCTCACGGCAGACGTTGCTGATCCGGTAGAGTTATTAATGAAAGTACAACTGGGCGGCGGGACCAATATCGCCAGTGCCGTGGAGTATGGTCGGCAACTTATTGAACAACCAGCGAAAAGCGTCATTATCCTCGTGAGCGATTTTTATGAAGGGGGTTCATCATCATTGCTGACGCATCAGGTGAAAAAGTGTGTCCAGAGCGGCATCAAAGTGCTGGGACTGGCGGCGCTAGATAGCACCGCTACACCTTGCTATGACCGCGATATGGCCCAGGCGCTGGTTAATGTCGGCGCACAAATAGCTGCCATGACACCGGGCGAACTGGCGACCTGGCTTGCGGAGAATCTTCAGTCATGAATTCACTACGTCCGGAATTATTAGAACTGACACCACAAGCTTTGACGGCGTTAAGCAATGCCGGTTTTGTTAAGCGCAGCCTTAAAGAACTGGAAAATGGCAACGTCCCGGAAATCTGCCATGAGAACGGCGCTTTAATCGCCACGTTCAGTGACGGTGTCCGTACCCGGCTGGCGAACAGTCAGGCACTGAAAGAGGCTCAATGCAGCTGCGGGGCCAGCGGCATGTGCCGTCATCGCGTGATGCTGGTGTTAAGTTATCAACGACTTTGTGCCACCGCCCAGCCTACGGAAAAAGAAGAAGAGTGGGAACCGGCAATCTGGCAGGAAGAACTGGCTACCCTGCCCAATACCACGCGCAAACGCGCGCAGGCGCTGGCCGCTAAAGGCATCACCATTGAGTTGTTCTGCACCCCGGGCGAAATTCCCTCTGCCCGCTTACCGATGAGCGATGTGCGTTTTTATTCCCGCAGCAGCATTCGTTTCGCACGCTGTGATTGTATTGAAGGCACGCTGTGTGAACATGTCGTACTGGCTGTGCAGGCCTTCGTCGAGGCCAAAAATCAACAAGCAGAATTTACTCATTTGATCTGGCAGATGCACAGTGAACACGTCACATCATCTGACGATCCGTTTTCCAGCGACGAAGGTAAAGCATGTCGTCAATATGTTCAGCAATTAAGTCAGGCATTATGGCTGGGCGGCATCAGCCAACCGTCAATCCACTACGAGGCCGCTTTCAGCCGCGCGCAGCAAGCGGCGGAACGCTGCAACTGGCGTTGGGTAAGTGAATCACTACGACAGCTACGGGCAAGCGTTGATGCCTTCCACGCCCGCGCCAGCTACTATCATGCCGGAAAATGCTTGTGCCAGCTTGCGGCGTTAACCAGTCGCTTGAACAGTGCACAAGAGATGGCGCGACGTGACAGTGTCGGTGAAGTACCGCCCATACCGTGGCGCACGGTCATTGGCGCAGGCATTGCTGGCGAAGCAAAGCTTGATCATTTGCGGCTGGTGTCACTAGGTATGCGTTGCTGGCAGGATAATGAGCGGTATGGTTTACGTATCTGGTTCACCGATCCCGACACCGGCAGTATTTTGCATCTTTCGCGCAGTTGGCCGAGAAGTGAACAGGATAACTCTCCAGCGGCAAAACGGCGGCTGTTTAGTTTTCAGGCTGGCGCGCTGGCGGGTGGGCAAATTGTTTCACAAGCAGCAAAACGCAGTGCTGATGGCGAGTTGCTGTTAGCTACCCGCAACCGCTTAAGCAGTGTTGTTCCGCTGTCGCCTGATGCCTGGCAAATGTTGAGCGCACCACTGCGCCAGCCGGGCATTGTGGCTTTGCGGGAATATTTACGCCAACGTCCGCCAGCCGCCATACGACCGCTTAACCAGGTCGATAACTTATTTATTCTGCCAGTAGAAGAGTGCATTTCACTCGGTTGGGACAGCAGTCGGCAGACACTGGATGCGCAGGTAATCAGTGGCGAAGGTGACGATAATGTGCTGACGTTATCACTGCCAGCTTCAGCCAGTGCGCCCTTTGCTGTTGAACGCATGGCAGCTCTGTTACAACAAACAGAAGATCCCGTTAGTCTGGTTTCTGGGTTTATCAATTTTGCTGAGGGGCAATTGACACTGGAACCACGAGTAATGATGACGCAAACCCGCGCCTGGGCACTGGACGCAGAAACTTCGCCTGTGGCACCGCTACCTTCTACCAGCGTTCTGCCTGTACCGTCTACCACTCATCAGTTACTGATGCGCTGTCAGGCGTTGCTTATTCAACTGCTCCATAATGGCTGGCGCTATCAGGAACAGAGTGCCATTAGTCAGTCAGAGTTGCTGGTCAATGAACTCACCGCGATGGGTTTTTATCGGCTGGCACATGTGTTGGGACAATTTCGTAATACAGAAGGCGAGGCACGGGGAGAAGCAATGAATAACTGCGTTTTGCTTTGCGAACAATTATTAACCTTGCTTGAGTAACAAGGACAAATAGTGCTTTTTACAAAGAGTTCTACTCCAGTTCCGGACTGCTCACGCCAAGGTATTAGGCATATCCTATATGGCCCCTGGTGTGGTCACCAGTTCCTTGATTAAATAAAATGGAGTTTTACATGAAGGCTTTCAATAAGCTGTTTTCCCTTGTTGTTGCATCTGTTCTGGTTTTCTCTCTTGCTGGCTGCGGTGACAAAGAAGAATCGAAGAAATTTAGCGCTAATCTGAACGGTACTGAAATTGCTATTACCTATGTCTACAAAGGTGACAAGGTTCTTAAGCAATCTTCTGAAACCAAAATTCAATTTGCCTCCATTGGTGCAACCACCAAAGAAGATGCTGCCAAGACACTTGAGCCGTTAAGTGCCAAATATAAAAACATCCCTGGCGTTGAAGAAAAATTAACCTTTACCGATACTTATGCTCAGGAAAACGTGACTATCGATATGGAAAAAGTTGATTTTAAAGCCCTGCAGGGTATTTCAGGTATCAACGTTTCTGCTGAAGATGCCAAAAAAGGTATCACTATGGCGCAAATGGAACTGGTGATGAAAGCCGCTGGTTTTAAAGAAGTGAAATAATCTGTCGGCGGCCATGTTTTTCGCATGGCCGCCATGCCCGTCTTAGCTTTTCTTCACATGCTGGCGCGCTGCCAGTCCACGCAAAAAATAACGTAAAAATTGATCGCCGCATTCGCGGAAGTTTTTATGATCCGGTGCACGCATCATCGCCGTAATTTCCGGCATCGAAACGCGGAACTGCTGTTCGGTAAGGATCGCCAGAATATCATCAGTTTTCAGCGAAAACGCGATACGTAATTTTTTCAGCACGATGTTGTTATTAATGCGACGTTCCGGCTCCAGTGCCGGAGCTGACTCATCCTTGCCACGTTTTTCATAAATCAGGCCATTCAGGAATGAAGACAGAACAATGTCCGGACAACGCTGAAACCCTTCTTCGTCTTCTTTGCGTAGCCAGACGGCGATCTGTTCCGCAGTGGCTTCGACATTACCCAGCGCCAGAATGCGCACCAGGTCGTTATTATTGGCTTTCAAAATGTAGCGCACGCTGCGCAGAATATCGTTACTTAGCATGAGGCCTTCAGGTGTTGATGAGGCAAAAAACCATTTTAGCAGTCTTTTACAGGCCAATCGCCTCTTTTAAACTTTTCAGATAGCGGCGGCTGACCGGAACAGTTAAGCCATTACGTAAAATCAACTCGGCCTGGCCGTTATCTTCCAGACGAATCTCCTGTAAATGCGCGAGGTTAACCAGGTACTGACGATGGCAGCGCAGTAGTGGTGTACGGCTCTCCAGGGTGCGCAAAGTCAGTTCGGTAAAACCCTCTTTCCCTTCGTGGCTGGTAACGTAGACACCGCTCATCCGACTGCTGACAAATGCTACATCTCTCATTTGCAGCAAATAAATCCGACTATGCCCCGTACAAGGGATAAATTTCAGCGCCTGTTGATTTTCCGGTAACAGCGAAATATCCTGCTTGCTGCGCTCCTGACGCAATCGCGCCAGCGTTTTCTCCAGCCGCGCTTCATCAATTGGCTTCAGCAGATAATCAAAGGCATGTTCTTCAAAGGCTTTAATGGCGTATTCGTCAAACGCGGTGAGAAAAACGATATACGGACGATGTTCCGGGTCGAGCATCCCCACCATTTCCAGACCGCTAATACGCGGCATCTGGATATCGAGAAACAGCACGTCCGGGCGCAGTTTATGCACCGCGCCGATCCCTTCCACGGCGTTTGAACACTCGCCGACAATTTCAATATCACTCTGCTCCTGCAAAAATACGCGCAGGTTCTCCCGTGCTAACGGTTCGTCATCGACAATTAAGACTTTAATCATGCCTCGTCCCTCCATGGCAGTCGTAACGTTATTCGGGTGTAATTATCAGGTTCACAGGCGACGCTTATCCCATAGTCATCGCCAAACCGTTCACGTAAACGCTTATCCACCAGATTCATCCCCAGCCCGCTGGCATTGGTTACCGGTTGATACAAGCCAGCATTGTCTTCGATCTCCAGCATCAAATGTTGCCCCTCACGTCGGGCGCTGATTGCTACTCGCCCTGTATCCAGCAGTTGTGATGTCCCATGTTTAATAGCGTTTTCCACAATCGGTTGCAGGGTAAACGCGGGCAATTGCTGCTGGGATAATTCTTGCGGAATAGCAATATTGACCTGCAACCGCGACTGGAAGCGCGCCTTTTCAATTTGCAGATAAGCGTTCACATGTTCAATTTCGTCGGCGAGAGTAACAAACTCCGAAGGCCGCTTTAAGTTTTTGCGGAAAAAAGTGGAAAGATACTGCACCAGCTGACTGGCCTGTTCGCTGTCGCGGCGGATCACCGCTTTAATGGTGTTAAGCGCATTGAACAGAAAATGGGGGTTCACCTGAGCGTGAAGTAGTTTGATCTCTGACTGGGTGAGCATCGCTTTTTGCCGCTCATATTGCCCAGCGAGAATCTGCGCCGAAAGCAATTGCGCAATCCCCTCGCCCAGCGTGCGATTGATTGAACTGAACAAACGGTTTTTGGCTTCATACAATTTGATGGTGCCCATCACCCGCTGATTTTCACCACGCAACGGAATCACCAGCGTCGAACCCAGTTTGCATTGCGGATGCAACGAGCAACGGTAAGGCACTTCGTTGCCATCGGCGTAGACCACTTCACCGGTTTCAATCGCTTTTAAGGTGTAAGTCGAAGAAATCGGTTTACCAGGTAAATGGTGGTCATCACCAATTCCGGTAAAGGCCAGCAATTTCTCACGATCGGTAATCGCGACTGCACCAATATCCAGCTCCTGATACAGCACCTGAGCCACCTTCATGCTGTTCACTTCGTTAAACCCCTGGCGCAAAATGCCTTCCGTCGAAGCCGCCACTTTCAGCGCAGTAGCAGAAAAAGCCGAAGTGTATTTTTCAAACATCGCGCGTTTATCGAGCAATATACGCATAAACAGCGCCGCGCCGACGGTATTGGTGACCATCATTGGCGCAGCAATATTACTCACCAGACGCACCGCATCTTCATAAGGTCGGGCGATCGCCAGGATGATCAACATTTGCACCATTTCAGCGACGAACGTGACGGCACCGGCGGTAATGGGGTTAAAGACTTTATCAGTGCGCCCGCGACGGATCAGGATGCTGTGTACCAGGCCGCCGAGCAATCCTTCAACGATGGTCGAGATCATGCAACTTAGCGCGGTCATGCCCCCCATCGAATATCGATGTAACCCGCCGGTCAGACCAACCAGCCCACCGACGACCGGACCGCCGAGTAAGCCGCCCATTACCGCACCAATCGCACGGGTATTGGCAATAGAATCGTCAATGTGCAGCCCAAACCAGGTGCCCATGATGCAGAAGATGGAAAAGACGATGTAGCAGAGAAATTTATGCGGCAGACGAACCGTGACCTGCATTAACGGTATGAATAATGGCGTTTTACTCATTAACCACGCAATGACTAAAAAAACGCACATCTGCTGAAGCAGCAGCAACACCAGATTAAAATCGTACATACCCGCAAACCACACTTCCCTTTAAAACGCGTAACATACATTGCCTGCGTTTAACTTTCTTTGAACTCTTGCAGAAAAATGAGAATTCGTGAGTACGATCACTCAAAATCGTCTGGCAAAAATAAAATCACCCTATAGATGAACAAAAAACGGGCAAAACTACCTGGTTCGCAAAACTGCGTCTAAAGTTAAACTGGGACCTCGCGAGCAAGGGTGAGACGATGGCGCTTTACACAATTGGTGAAGTGGCGTTGCTTTGTGATATTAACCCTGTCACGTTACGCGCGTGGCAGAGGCGTTACGGATTGCTGAAACCGCAACGGACAGACGGCGGTCATCGGCTGTTCAATGATGCCGATATTGACCGGATCCGCGAGATCAAACGCTGGATCGACAACGGCGTGCAGGTCAGCAAAGTTAAAATGCTGCTCAGTAATGAAAATGTTGATGTGCAGAACGGCTGGCGCGATCAGCAAGAAACATTACTGACTTACCTGCAAAGCGGCAATCTGCATAGCCTGCGAACGTGGATCAAAGAGCGCGGTCAGGATTACCCCGCCCAGACACTCACCACGCACCTGTTTATTCCTCTGCGCCGACGACTTCAGTGCCAACAACCGACTCTCCAGGCGCTGCTGGCGATCCTCGACGGCGTACTGATCAACTACATCGCCATTTGTCTGGCTTCGGCACGTAAAAAACAGGGTAAAGATGCGCTGGTGGTTGGCTGGAATATTCAGGATACCACCCGTCTGTGGCTGGAAGGCTGGATTGCCAGTCAACAAGGATGGCGCATTGATGTCCTCGCCCACTCGCTCAATCAACTACGCCCTGAACTGTTCGAAGGCCGTACATTGCTGGTGTGGTGCGGTGAAAATCGAACCTCTGCCCAACAGCAGCAACTTACCAGTTGGCAGGAACAAGGCCATGATATTTTCCCACTCGGCATTTAATGATTCGTTAACAAATGCGCTTTACTGTACAATCCTTTCGTTAACATAAGGAGTGCATTATGCGCATAGCTAAAATTGGGGTCATCGCCCTGTTCCTTTTTATGGCGTTAGGCGGAATTGGTGGCGTCATGCTCGCAGGTTATACCTTTATTTTGCGTGCTGGCTAAGCGCCTGCACCAGCCTTTCAAACAGGCGGTCTGCGATGATCGCCGCCAGTGCCACCAGTAACGCCCCCTGGATCACATACGCGGTATTAAATCCGCTAAGCCCGATGATGATGGGCGTACCCAGCGTGCTGGCCCCTACCGTTGAGGCGATCGTCGCCGTACCAATGTTGATAATCACCGAAGTTCGCACGCCCGCCAGAATCACCGGAGCCGCCAGCGGTAGCTCGACCTTACGCAGTTGCTGACCACGGCTCATTCCCATACCTTTCGCAACTTCTGTCACGCTGGCATCAATCGCTCCCAGCCCGGCAAGTGTCGCCTGCAGGACGGGCAGCACACCGTACAGGATCAAGGCGATAATCGCGGGTTGCAGACCAAACCCAATCACCGGAACGGCAATCGCCAGCACCGCAACGGGCGGAAAAGTCTGCCCAACGGCGGCAATAGTTTCCACCAGTGGGCGAAATTCCGCGCCCCACGGGCGAGTAACAATAATTCCGGCACCTGTGCCAATGATCACCGCAAACAAACTCGAAATTCCCACCAGCCAGAAATGAGCCAGTGCCAGAGCAGCAAAACTTTCTTGCTGATAAACGGGGCGTGGCAGTTGTGGGAACAAGGCAGAAAACAGCGGCTGGCTGTAAGGCAGCCAGAAAATCAGTGCCACAAACAAAGCAATGAGCCAGAACAGCGGATCGCGCAACATCTTCATACGCTTACGCCTCCACCAGCAGATCCTGAAAATGCAGCGTGCCGCAAGGCTGGCCCTGCGTGTTCACCACCGGCAGCACTTCGCATCCCCGCGCGACAAACAGGGAGAGCGCATCGCGTAGCGTCATCTCTTCTGCCAGCGCCTCACCTTCAGCCCGCTCTTCGCGGCGCACATAATCCGCCACGCTACGTAACGAAAGCAGGCGCACACCCAGTTCACTACGGCCAAAAAACTGGCGGACGAAATCATTCGCCGGACGAGTCAGCATCGTCAGCGGATTGCCCTGCTGCACCACTTCACCGTGATCCATCAATACCAGATGTTCTGCCAGCCGTAGCGCCTCATCAATATCATGAGTGACCAGCACAATGGTACGCCCCAACAAACGGTGAATACGCGTCATCTCTTGTTGCAACGCGCCGCGCGTTACCGGGTCCAGTGCGCCAAAAGGTTCATCCATCAGTAAGACTTGCGGATCGGCAGCCAGTGCGCGGGCCACTCCCACACGTTGCTGCTGACCGCCGGAAAGCTGATGCGGATAACGCTCACGCAAATTCGGCTCCAGCCCCAGTAGCGCCATTAATTCGTCAATACGGTCGTCGATCCGCGCCCGCGGCCATTTTTGTAATTGCGGCACAGTAGCAATGTTTTGCGCCACGCTCCAGTGGGGAAACAGGCCAATAGATTGAATGGCATAGCCCATCCGGCGGCGCAACTCCAGCACTGGCAGCGAGCGAATTTCTTCTCCGGCAAAGCGGATCACTCCGCTGTCATGCTCTACCAGACGGTTGATCATTTTCAACGTGGTGGATTTACCGGAGCCTGATGTACCAATCAGCACCGAGAAACTCCCTTCCTGAAAATTGAGATTGAGATCGTTAACAGCTTTTTGTGTGCCGAACAGTTTGCTGACATGGCTAAATTCAATCATTACTTTTCACCTTCAGCAGTGCGATAACCAGATCGAACAGTGCGTCGATCAGCACCGCCAGTACGATTACCGGGATCACCCCCAGCAACACTAAATCAATGGCACTGCTTAGCAGCCCCTGGAAAACCAGCGCACCAAAACCACCTGCGCCGATTAACGCCGCAATCACCGCCATGCCGACGGTTTGCACCATCACCACCCGCAGGCTGCGCAGAAATACCGGTAACGCCAGCGGTAACTGAACATGCAGGAATCGCTGCGCCCCGCTCATGCCCATCGCTCTGGCGCTCTCCAGCACATCGCGCGGGATCTGGTTCAAGCCGACTACCACACCGCGCACCAGCGGCAGCAAGGCATAGAGCACCAGCGCAATCAGTGCGGGTGTCATTCCGGTTCCTGCTACGCCGAGCGTTCCCAGCCACGGAAAGGCCGTAACCAGTCCGGCAAGCGGCGCAATCAACAGGCCAAAGAGCGCCACCGAAGGCACGGTCTGAATGACATTCAGCAGAGAAAAAATCGCCCCCTGCCGCGCAGTGGAAAAGTAGCACCAGACGCCCAGCGGCACACCAATCACTAACGCAGGCAGCACCGCACCAAACAGCAGGGTCAGATGCTGTGCCAGCGCATCATCAAACACATCCTGACGGTTGGCGTATTCTTTCATTAGCGAGAGATCGTTAAGCGCGCCGGAATACAGCAACCACAGCGGAATAATGGCAATCTGCATATGCAACAACCAGCGCCACAGCGGATGCGTGGAGATTCGGCGGATGGCATCGCTACAGGCCAGCAATGCCAGCGCCGCAGCCAGCCAGAAACCACTGCCGAGGCTGGTACGCGCCAGCGCACTGCCATTTTGCGCCAGTTGCGTCGCGGCCTTTCCTGCGCCCCATACCAGCAACACGAAGACGAATTGCGCCAGGATGAGTGCAAAAATGCTGCCTTTTCTACCGGGAATAAAACAGGCTGTCAGCCAGGCGCAACCAACGCCCACCAGCATCCAGATCGTTTGCGGCCACAGCTGCCAGAGATGACGCCCCTCACCAGAGACTAAACGATTAGGCGCGTAACTGATAAACGGCAGCGCCGCTGCGATTGCCGTCAGCAACATCAGCAGCGCCAGAACAGGATTAATACGTAAATAAGTCACGGGAAATTACTTCGTCCACCCTTTTTGTTTCAGGTAGTCGGCAGCCACTTTTTTGGCATCCAGTCCTTCAACGGCAATGCTGGCATTCAGTTGCTGCAATGTTTTTGCATCGAGGCTGGCGAAGACTGGCTGTAGCCACTGTGCCATTTGCGGATACTCCTTCAACACCGATTCACGCACCACTGGTGCAGGCGCGTAGATAGGTTGCACGCCTTGCGGATCGCTTAAGGTTTGCAGCCCCAGCGCCGCGACCGGGCCGTCGGTGCCGTAAGCCATCGCCGCATTAACGCCGGATGTTTGCTGGGCAGCAGCTTTGATTGTCACCGCAGTGTCGCCACCGGCCAGTGACAGCAACTGATCCTGACTGAGCTTAAAGCCATAGGCTTTTTCAAAAGCGGGTAAGGCATCGGCGCGTTCGATAAACTCTGCTGAGGCCGCCAGTTTGAAGGTGCCACCGTCTTTCAGATAACGACTCAGGTCGGCAAGCGAAGTGAGTTTGTTTTTCTCTGCAACATCCTGACGCACGGCGATGGTCCAGGTGTTATTTGCAGGCGCAGGCGTCAGCCAGATTAACTTGTTTTGTTCTGCATCGAGCTTTTTGACTTTCTCGTAGCCTTGCCCGGCATTTTTCCACGCCGCATCGTTTTCATCTTTAAAGAAAAACGCGCCATTGCCGGTATATTCCGGATAGATATCCAGTTCACCGGAAGTAATCGCCCCGCGCACCACCGGCGTGGTTCCCAACTGGACTTTATTCACCGTCGGTACGCCGTGGCTTTCCAGCACTTGCAAAATAATGTTGCCGAGTAGCGCGCCTTCGGTATCGATTTTCGAACCGACTTTAACGGGGGAAGCCGCCTGTAGCGGCAGGCTCACGGCTGCCAACAAAACCAGTGAACCTGCCCAGAGCTTTGAGAGTGGCATGATGCTTTCCTCATTCTTTTACTGTTGTTTTCAGCGAATTAAGAGAAAAGCATAGTTGATAATGGCGGGGTTAGCCTGAGCGGAAGGATTCAGTTGCAGAATCAGATAAATACTTAAAGGGCATATTTTGCCCGGCGTTTCTTGCCGGATGCGGCGTAAACGCCTTATCCGGCCTACAAACAGCGAAAATTCAATAGGTTAAAAACCCCTGAAGGCCTGATAAGCGCAACGCATCAGGCAAAGGGCGCAAACGTCGCGCCCTTACTAAAGCATTACAGCAACTCAAACTCGCCTTTCTTAACGCGTGCGGAATCAGTGCCGATAAAGACATTGAATTTGCCAGGCTCGGCGTCATATTTCATCTGTTGATTCCAGAACTTCAACGCCTCAATGTCAAGTGGGAAGCTGACGGTCTGAGTTTCGCCCGGTTTCAGGGTGATTTTCTCAAAGCCTTTCAGCTGCTTCACCGGACGACTCATGGAAGCCGTCACATCCTGCAAGTACATCTGCACTACCGTCGCCCCTTCGCGCTTACCGGTGTTCGTCACCTGCACACTGGCGGTCACTTTGCCGTCACGCTTCATGGTCGGCGCAGAAAGTTTCACATCAGAGACGGTGAAAGTGGTGTAGCTCAGACCATAGCCGAACGGATAAAGCGCCCCGTTAGCTTCATCAAAATAACGCGAAGTGTATTTGTTCGGCTTGTCGGCATTATACGGACGCCCGGTATTCAGATGGCTGTAGTACACCGGGATCTGCCCGACAGAACGCGGGAAGGACATCGGCAGCTTGCCCGACGGGTTGTAATCGCCAAACAACACATCGGCAATCGCATTACCGCCTTCAGTCCCCGCAAACCAGGTTTCCAGAATCGCATCAGCCTGCTGATCTTCTTTCACCAGCGCCAGCGGACGCCCGTTCATCAGCACCAGCACCAGCGGTTTACCGGTGGCTTTCAGCGCCGCAATCAAGTCACGTTGGCTTTGCGGAATAGTGATATCGGTACGGCTGGAAGCCTCGTGCGCCATCCCCTGTGCTTCACCGACTACAGCCACTACCACATCAGATTGTTTCGCCGTCTGCACCGCTTCATCAATCATCTCTTGCGACGAACGCGGATCGACTTTGACCGCTTCTTCATACTGATTCAGGAAATCGATAATGCCTTTGTCACTGGTAACGTTCGCCCCTTTGGCGTACAGCACTTTACCGTTTTCACCGACGGCATTTTTAATCCCGGTCAGTACGGTCACGGATTGATCGGCAACACCGGCTGCGGACCAGCTGCCCATCACGTCACGTTTGCTGTCCGCCAGTGGCCCAACCACCGCAATGGTGGCTGATTTTTTCAGCGGTAACGTTTCGAGACGGTTTTTCAGCAACACCAGGCTTTCGCGTGCCACTTCACGCGCTTCTTTGCGGTGCAGGCGGCTTTCGGCATTGGTATCCACCGGGTCAGACTCTTTCGGACCGAGATGGCTGTACGGGTCGTTAAACAACCCCATATCATATTTCACGTTCAGTACATGACGGGCAGCGTCATCCAGCTCTTCCATCGTCACTTTGCCGGATTTGATCAACCCAGGCAGATACTTCGAGTAATACTCATCGCTCATACTCATGTTGATGCCGGATTTCAGTGCCACGCGCACCGCATCTTCCGGGTCTGCCGCCGTGCCATGTTTAATCAGCTCTTTGATTGCGCCATGATCGGAAACGGTAATGCCTTTAAAGCCCCACTGATCGCGCAGCACATCTTTCAGTAGCCAGGAGTCGGAAGTTGCTGGCGTGCCATTCAGCGAGTTCAGCGCCACCATTACCGCACCGCTGCCTGCATCCAGCCCCGCTTTGTACGGCGGCATATAGTCGTTAAACAGGCGCTGCGGACTCATATCGACGGTGTTGTACTCTTTACCACCTTCCACCGCGCCGTAAGCGGCAAAGTGTTTGACGCTGGTCATCACCGAGTGGCGATCTGCCGGGCTTTTACCCTGCATCGCTTCCACCATGGTCTTACCCATAATCGAAGTGAGATACGTATCTTCCCCAAAACCTTCGGAAGCACGTCCCCAGCGCGGATCGCGCGAGACATCGACCATCGGTGCCCAGGTCATGTTCAGGCCATCATCTGCGGCTTCATAAGCAGAGACACGTCCGACCGTTTTCACCGCATCGAGGTTAAAAGACGAGGCCAGACCGAGGCTAATCGGGAACACCGTGCGCTGACCGTGCAGCACGTCGTAAGCAAAGAAAAGAGGAATTTTCAGGCGGCTTAATTCCATCACCTGATCCTGCATGGCGCGGATATCCTGACGGGTTACGGTGTTGAAAATCGCCCCAACCTGCCCGTCTTTGATCATCTCGCGGATCGCCTCTTTCGGATTATCCGGGCCGACGCTGATTAAGCGCAGCTGACCAATTTTCTCATCAACTGTCATTTTCTTGAGCAGTTCGGTGACGAACGCATCACGCGCTTCAGGCGTTAATGGATGGTTACCGAATAAATCATCCGCCAGTGCTGGTTGCAGGGCCAGACTCACCGCGATACCTACTGAACATAGCCATTTCATATGGATAATTCTTCCTCTGTTGCCCGACGAGGCAGCGAAAATGGTGCAAAAACCGTAGTTTGCCATAAGCATGATGGAGAGAGAAAAAGAATGCTCAGTTTATTGTCTGAATTTTCAAAATATTCACTCGCTGAATTGTCATACAAGGCGCTATGCTAGTTTGTGATATTTTTTCGCCACCACAAGGAGTGGAAAATGTCTTCCATGACAACAACTGATAATAAAGCCTTTTTGAATGAACTTGCCCGTCTGGTCGGTCATTCACACCTGCTCACCGATCCCGCAAAAACGGCCCGCTATCGCAAGGGCTTCCGTTCTGGTCAGGGCGACGCGCTGGCTGTCGTTTTCCCTGGTTCACTACTGGAATTGTGGCGGGTGCTGAAAGCCTGCGTCACCGCCGACAAAATTATTCTGATGCAGGCTGCCAATACAGGTCTGACCGAAGGCTCGACGCCAAACGGTAACGACTATGATCGCGATATCGTGATCATCAGCACCCTGCGTCTCGACAAGCTGCACGTTCTTGGCAAGGGCGAACAGGTGCTGGCCTATCCGGGCACCACGCTTTATTCGCTGGAAAAAGCCCTCAAACCGCTGGGACGCGAACCGCACTCGGTGATTGGCTCATCGTGTATAGGCGCATCGGTCATCGGCGGTATCTGTAACAACTCCGGCGGCTCGCTGGTACAGCGTGGCCCGGCGTATACCGAAATGTCGTTATTCGCGCGTATAAATGAAGACGGCAAACTGACGCTGGTGAACCATCTGGGGATTGATCTCGGCGAAACGCCGGAGCAGATCCTTAGCAAGCTGGATGACGATCGCATCAAAGATGACGATGTGCGCCACGATGGTCGTCACGCCCACGATTATGACTATGTCCACCGCGTTCGTGATATTGAAGCCGACACACCAGCACGTTATAACGCCGACCCGGATCGCCTGTTTGAATCCTCCGGTTGCGCCGGTAAACTGGCCGTCTTTGCGGTACGTCTTGATACCTTCGAAGCAGAAAAAAATCAGCAGGTGTTTTATATCGGCACCAACCAGCCGGAAGTACTGACCGAAATCCGCCGTCATATTCTGGCTAATTTCGAAAATCTGCCAGTTGCCGGGGAATATATGCACCGGGATATCTACGATATTGCGGAAAAATACGGCAAAGACACCTTCCTGATGATTGATAAGTTAGGCACCGACAAGATGCCGTTCTTCTTTAATCTCAAGGGACGCACCGATGCGATGCTGGAGAAAGTGAAATTCTTCCGTCCGCATTTTACCGACCGTGCGATGCAAAAATTCGGTCACTTGTTCCCCAGCCATTTACCACCGCGCATGAAAAGCTGGCGCGATAAATATGAACATCATCTGCTGTTAAAAATGGCGGGCGATGGCGTCGGCGAAGCTAAATCGTGGCTGGTGGATTATTTCAAACAGGCCGAGGGCGATTTCTTTGTCTGTACGCCGGAAGAAGGCAGCAAAGCGTTTTTACACCGTTTCGCCGCTGCGGGCGCAGCAATTCGTTATCAGGCGGTGCATTCCGATGAAGTCGAAGACATTCTGGCGCTGGATATCGCTCTGCGGCGTAACGACACCGAGTGGTATGAGCATTTACCGCCGGAGATCGACAGTCAGTTGGTGCACAAGCTCTATTACGGCCATTTTATGTGCTATGTCTTCCATCAGGATTACATCGTTAAAAAAGGCGTGGATGTACATGCGTTGAAAGAACAGATGCTGGAACTGCTACAGCAGCGCGGCGCGCAATACCCTGCCGAGCATAACGTCGGTCATTTGTATAAAGCACCGGAGACGTTGCAGAAGTTCTATCGCGAGAACGATCCGACCAACAGCATGAATCCGGGGATCGGTAAAACCAGTAAGCGGAAAAACTGGCAGGAAGTGGAGTAAATACGGCTGGATGCCTGATGCAGACGTAGGCCTGATAAGATGCGTAAGCATCGCATCAGGCACGGGCACCGAATGCCGGATGCGGCGTGAACGCCTTATCCTGCCTACGGACGCGTCACGTTTGTAGGCCTGATAAGATGCGCAAGCATCGCATCAGGCATTGTGCTCCGAATGCCGGATGCGGCGTAAACGCCTTATTCTGCCTACCCTTAATCGTTCTGCGCCGTCTGCCCCGCCGCCGCCATCTGAGCGGCTTTTTGTTTTTTATAGCTCAACGCTGCTGCCGGAACAGGCATCACTTTACCGGTTTCAATCCAGGTACGCAGGCGGCTGGCATCGGCAAAATGGGTATATTTGCCAAACGCGTCCATCACTACCAGCGCCACCGGTTTATTATTGATAACCGTGCGCATCACCAGACAATGGCCCGCCGCATTGGTAAAGCCCGTTTTGGTTAACTGAATATTCCAGTTATCGCGATACACCAGATGGTTAGTATTGCGGAACGGCAGCGTATACGTCGGGTTAGAGAAGGTTGCCATATCTTCCCTGGTAGTACTTAACTGACCAATCAACGGATATTGTTTGCTGGCAATGAGCAGTTTGGTTAAGTCACGGGCAGTTGAAACGTTATGCACCGACAATCCGGTCGGTTCAACAAAGCGCGTGTTGTTCATTCCGAGCGATTTCGCTTTCGCATTCATCGCCTTAATAAAGGCTTTGTAGCCACCGGGATAATGGTGCGCAAGGCTTGCCGCCGCGCGGTTTTCTGAAGACATCAGCGCCAGCAACAGCATATCTTTACGGCTGATTTCGCTGTTCAGTCGTACGCGCGAATAGACCCCTTTCATCTCCGGCGTCTGGCTGATATCCACTTTCAGTTTTTCATCCAGCGGCAATCGTGCATCCAGCACAACCATCGCGGTCATTAATTTACTGATAGACGCAATCGGACGCACCAAATCCGGGTGGTTCGAATAGATCACTTTGTTGGTATTCAGATCAACAATCATAGCGCTACCGGAGGCAATTTCCGGCTGTGAAGCGGTGGTAGCGGCTGCCGTTTTCGCAACGGCCTGCGGTGCAAAAGGCACAGCCAGCATCAGGGCCAGGCTAAATAAAGAAACTCGAAATTTCGGCATGATGAGCATTCAGATAGTGGTTCACGCGCACAGGTTGCGCACCGCCGGAGTAAGGATTTACTGAGGCTAGCGACGCCATCATAACGAGCAAAAAGTGCGATCGTCAAAGGAGAATCGTGAGGAAATGCTGCATTGCTGACATTTACGCCAGCAATGCAACACAAAAGAACTTTCTAGAACAAACGATAACCGTAACCCCATAGTATAACGGTAAGGGCGAGCAGCACTTCCAGTACCAGCACGCCAATCGCCAGCGTCGAACTGGAGAAGCTAAGGCCTTCCTCTTTGTTGATATTCAGGAAGCTCGGAATACCGAGATAAAGCAGGTAGCCGGTGTAAAACAGCGCCACCGTGCCGACCAGCGCACATAACCAGACCAGCGGATAAAGCGCCACCAGACCGCTTAAAAACAGCGGCGTCGCAACGTAGCCCGCGAAGACCATACAGTGCGCAAGCGACGGACGCTGCGCGTAATTGCGTGCCATCCACCAAATGACCCGCCCCATCACCGCGACCCCAGCCAGCATAACGCCATAAAACAAGACGGCCAGCGCCAGTCCGGTGAACCAGGATAACTTCAGGATAGTGCCATCGCCAAAATTCCAGCCAATCTGTGTAGTGCCAATGAAGGCGCAAATCACCGGAATCGCCGCCATCAGCAAAACGTGGTGGGTGTAGTGATGAGAAATCGTTTCGTTTTCGCGATTAATCACCTGCATTTCACGATCGGGATGGGAAAACAGTCCCCAGACATGGCTCATACCGCCCCCTTGTTGTGAGTTCATGAACCTGACAGTTCAAGTATAAGTCAGCTTGTGATTATTTTTTGTGCATTCATAGAATTTGCACCGTCTGATGAGCGTCCTTTTTCAGCGTGAATGATTCACAGGGTGTATGCTTACAAGCAACCAAAGGGAGACAGACGGGCCTATGGATCTCAATACACTCATCTCACAATATGGTTATGCCGCGCTGGTGCTCGGAAGTCTGGCGGAAGGTGAAACCGTGACGTTGCTGGGAGGCGTTGCGGCACATCAGGGGTTATTAAAGTTCCCGCTGGTGGTACTTTCTGTAGCGCTTGGCGGCATGATTGGCGACCAAGTGCTTTATCTGTGCGGGCGGCGGTTTGGTGGCAAGCTGTTACGCCGTTTCTCTAAGCATCAGGATAAAATTGAGCGGGCGCAGAAACTTATCCAGCGCCATCCGTATCTGTTTGTCATTGGTACGCGTTTTATGTATGGCTTTCGGGTCATTGGCCCGACGCTGATTGGTGCCAGCCAGCTGCCGCCGAAAATCTTTCTGCCGCTGAATATTCTCGGCGCATTTGCCTGGGCGTTGATTTTTACCACTATCGGTTATGCTGGTGGTCAGGTGATTGCGCCGTGGTTGCACAATCTCGACCAGCATTTGAAGCACTGGGTCTGGTTGATTCTGGTCGTGGTTCTGGTGGTTGGCGTGCGCTGGTGGCTGAAACGGCGCGGGAAGAAAAAGCCGGATGATCAGGCGTAAAACCATTGCCTCGGATAAGGCGGTTTGCGCCGCATCCGACATCCGTCGCACCATGCCTGATGCGACGCTTGCACGTCTTATCATGCCTACCAAATATTACCCATTGAAATAACCACGCACCTCACAGTGCTATTCTGGGTTGAACTGCGGATTCGCCAGCATAAAGCCACCATCGACAATTAACGACTGCCCGGTGGTGTAATTTGCGCCTTCAGAGCATAACCACGCCACCAGGCTGGCAATCTCATGCGTTGCGCCGAAACGCCGCAGGGGAATCGAAGGCTCCGCGTCGGGCTTCACGTCGCCGTCATCCATGCCATTCATTGGTGTGGCGATAGCCCCAGGCGCGACTGCATTCACCAAAATCTTATGCCTGACCAGCTCAAGCGCCATCGCTTTGGTTAGCCCACCGAGTGCATGTTTAGCGGCTGTATAGGCGCTGGCATCCGGCAGCGGCGTATGCTCATGTACCGACGTAATGTTGATGATGCGACCGCCCTGCCCTTGTTTCACCATCTGGCGGGCCGCAATTTGCGAGCATAAAAATGCACCATCAACATCAACGGTAAAAATCTTGCGCCACTCATCGAAAGCCATATCAAGAAACGGCGCTTTGGTCATTGTGCCCGCATTATTCACGAGCACATCGATGCGCCCCAGCCGTTGAATAAGTTTCTCCAGCGCCATTGCCCCCTCTGGCAGTTTACCGAGATCCAACTGCACCATCTCCGCACGTACGCCGTGGCTAACCACCTCACGCACGGTATCTTTTGCCCCTTCTTCATCTGAGTGCCAGGTAATACCAATATCAAAACCCTGCTGCGCCAGTAATAACGCGCACTCTTTGCCGATCCCCGAATCGGAAGCGGTAATAATCGCGACCTGTGCCATCGAGTTCTCCACTTAACGCTGAATAAACGTTAAGTATAGAAGGCGTATATCATCAGCGTTTGTAACCCCCGCCCAACGCACCAGTGAGTTGAATGGAGGCATCCAGCCACTGCCCTTGCAATAACAGGCCATTGGCCCGCTCACGCAGCGCCGGGATCCTGGCTTCGCTGACGCGGGAACCAGCAATGATACCCGCGTTAAAGCGGGCCTGCGCAAGACCTACCACACGCAAGGCATCGCGCTCAATTTGCGCCTGATGCTGGTTTTTCTCCGCCAGCGTCTGAACCTGACTGGCTGCCCGCGCCACGTCATTCACCGCTTCAACCACCGCTTTGTTGTAGCTGGCGATAGACAAGTTGCTTTCGGCTTTTGCAATATCGAGGTTGGCGTTAAGACGACCACTATCGAAAATGGGTAGCGTCAGGCCTGCCGTAACGCCCATTTGCTGCGCGGAATGACGGAACAAATCGCTTAAGTGCAACGCATCCTGTTGCAGGAAGGCCATCAGGTTGATGTCAGGGTAAAATGCCGCTTTTGCCGCATCAATGGTGCTTAACGATGACTCAACGTACCAATGCGCTGCCTGCAAATCTGCCCGCCGTGCCAGCAATGAATACCCCAGTTCATCAGGAAGCTGACTTGCCACTTTCGGCAACGCGACCGGATTAAGCTTCAATGCCTTTGTCTGGTGATTTGTAAGTGCGCTTAACCGTGCCTCAATAATTTTCATTTTCCCCGCGACATCGTTGAGCTGCTGCCGGGTCTTGCTGGCATTAATATCGGTTTCCACACCTTCAACTGAAGAAGTAATCCCGTTCTGATATAGCTGGCGATCGGTCGCGATAATGGTGTTCTGCTCTTTTTCGATTTGCTGCAAAACAGTGTTTAACGCTGCCTGGGTTTGCCACTCCCAGTACAGGCGGGCTACACTGCCAGCCAGCAATTGGCGGGTTTGCTCGCGTTCCGCCGCCCGTGCTTTAACCGTACCGAGGCGAGCAGTAACCTCCGCCCGATTCTTTCCCCAAATATCAAGATGCCAGCCCGCCGTTAAGCCAAAAGTACCATTGGTGTACCACGGACCGGTCGTACCTGCGGCAGGATCGTTCAGAGCAAACGGCCCCATTAGCCCTTCTGCCGACATTTTTTGCCGCTCCATATCCGCAGAAAAATCGATCTGAGGGCCATCCTGAGTGGCAACTGCCTTCGCCTGGGCTTCAGCCAGCTGAATGCGCTGTTCAGCCACCTGCATATCCGGTGCGTTCTGCAGTGCATTGTTAATTAATGAAGTGAGTTGATTATCGTGATACTCCAGCCACCATTGGCTGTCTGGCCAACCATTTTTCAGCGCCGTGGGTAATGCGGTGTCAACTTGCGCAGCGGGTGTTTGCTGGCTTAACGCCTGGCGGGTTTCATGCATAGGCGCACACCCGGCCAGCATCAGTAACAGAGGAAAACAGGCGATGGCTGGGTAAAAGGAATCACGATTCATGGGGGAATAATCAGGTAAGAAAAGGTGCGCGGAGATTACCGTGTGTTGCGATATATTTTTTAGTTTCGCGTGGCAATACATCAGTGGCAATAAAACGACATATTCAGAAAAATATACAGTAAGTGAATGATATTCTCCGATTTATCTTAATCACTTATGAGTAACGGCAAAGGGCTTCTTTTTTTCCTATACTTATTCGACACTCACAAATAAAGGAACGCCAATGAAAATTATACTCTGGGCTGTATTGATTATTTTCCTGATTGGACTACTGGTGGTGACTGGCGTATTTAAGATGATATTTTAAAAATCAGATATGGCATATAAGTTGTCAGGTCAGGAACTCGATATTTTGTGTACTTGATTTGCAAACAGCTCCGTTGTTGGTAGCGTCAAAATCGCCGAGGCGTTCCCTGAAGGCCGGGGCAGCCCACATGGATGTGGGCTGAGGGCGCGTTTTACAGGGACGTTAACTTGCGCACGACACGGTAGACGAAGGGGATAAGCTGAAGGTACCACGCAACGGCGATTTTGTTCGCCAGAGCCCGGGGATGCAGGGGGAGGAGGCGATTGTCCTCCCCCTGCGCGCGCCTTGCGCCAGTGGCAATATATGGCTTAGCTCATGAAAGGAGCGCAACAAGATGATGAAGCTGAATAAACGATTCATTGTCTCTGATAAGCTGCGATTCCACTCTTATCGCAGCTTATCGATATCAATTGCCTGAATAGCCCTTGCAATATCAGGGGAATTATTCAACACCCGAACATGCTGAAATAATTCCGTTGCCTCATCGTATTCTTTACGCAAATAACTCAACCACTGTTTAATCCGCGCAACGTGATATAACCCAGTATCGCCCTGCTTTTCCAGACGGGTATATTTTTGTAGCAAAGCAACCACCTCCGGCCACGGCATTCGCGGTTCGTTATATTTTACCACTCGGCTCAGATTGGGAATATTGAGCGCTCCGCGACCAATCATCACCGCGTCACAGCCGCTGATCGCCATACACTGTTGCGCGCTCTGCCAGTCCCAGATTTCACCGTTGGCAATCACTGGAATATTCAGCCGTTGGCGAATCTCGCCAATCGCCTGCCAGTCAATATGCTCCGCGCGGTAACCCTGCTCTTTTGTCCGCCCATGCACCACCAACTCCGTAGCGCCAGCCTGTTGAACCGCATCGGCGATTTCAAATTTCTTCTCACCGCTGTCCCAGCCCAGACGCACTTTCACACTGACGGGCAAATGCGCCGGTACAGCTTCACGCATCGCTTTTGCACCCTGGTAGATGAGTTCAGGATCTTTGAGTAGTGTCGCCCCGCCGCCGCTACCGTTAACCGTTTTCGACGGACAGCCGCAATTAAGATCCACACCCCAGGAACCTAACTCCACCGCACGGGCGGCGTTCTCTGCCAGCCATTGTGGGAACTGACCCAGCAATTGCACGCGCACCAGCGTACCGGATGGCGTTCGGCTGGCGTTTTGTAGCTCCGGGCAAATGCGATGAAAAACTTTTACCGGCAGCAGTTGATCCACCACGCGGACAAACTCGGTGATGCACAGATCGTAGTCGTTAACTTCGGTCAGCAATTCACGCACCAGAGAGTCGAGTACACCCTCCATCGGCGCCAGTAACACACGCATATCATCACCCGCAAAAAAATGAGGCGCTATGTTAGCGCCTCTGGTGTTTGCAGACAAACTGACTTACTGATTAATTCGGGCAAGATTTTTCCCCTCACCCTAACCCTCTCCCCAAAGGGGCGAGGGGACCGTCCGTGCACCTGATTGGGTAAGAAGTACTCAGCGTGGTTGCAGACAGTTATCTTCTTTCCAGCCGTACAGCCACTCCATGCCGCGATAAAACTCTGCCTGCGATTTCCCTTTCCACAGCAGGTTACGTACCTGACGTTCTACCCCTGCGGCGTGATAAACCCGCCCCATTTCACGGGTCGACCAGACGATGCGCGCGGTACGCGGAATACGTACCGACTCATACAGCGCAAAGGCTTGCGCCGCATCACCCACACACTGCGCCAGCGCCTTACCCAGCGTTACTGCATCTTCCAGCGCCATACAGGCACCTTGTGCCATATACTGCGCCACCGGATGGGCCGCATCGCCCACCAGCGTAATGCGGTTAGTCCCCCATTTCCCTACCGGTTCACGATCGGCCGTTGACCAGCGTCGCCATGACGTCGGTTTATCCAGCATCTGGCGAGGACGCGGGTGAATGCCTTCAAAATAGGAAAGCACTTCCTCTTTACTGCCATCCTTCACGCCCCACTCTTCCTGGTGGCGGCTGTGGAATGTCACCACCAGGTTATACTGCTTGCCGCCGCGCAAAGGATAATGCACCAGGTGACAGTGCGGACCCGCCCACAATACCGGCGCATTAATACGTAAATCTTCCGGCATATCCGCACAATCGATAACCGCACGGTAGACCACATGACCGGTGACGCGCGGCGCATCGCCTAATAAGCTCTGGCGCACCACTGACTTCACGCCATCACAGCCAATCAAAATATCGCCGCTCCAGCTATTACCTCGATCGTCGAAAACGGTGACATCGTCCGGCGTCTCGCGAATATCAACGACGTTTGTGGAGGTGTGATACTCCACGTCCGGATGCGTCAGTACCGCTTCCCATACCGAGGCATGAATATCAACGCGATGGATCACCGCGTAAGGGCCGCCGAAATGGTCACGAAAGGCCTGCCCGGTTTCAATACGCACCACTTCTTCGGCGTTCACCGCATCCATCATGGTGATGTGATCGGTAAACACCGCGCGCTGGCGGGCGATTTCGCCAACACCAAGACTATCCAACGCCGAAAACGCGTTTGGCCCCAACTGGATGCCTGCGCCGATCTCACCGATCTCATGCGCCTTTTCCAGCAGCACCACTTTGATCCCCTGGCGGGCCAGTGACAGCGCAGTTGCCGCACCGCCGATCCCGCCTCCCACAATTACTGCGCGTGTCACTTTAGTCATTATGGTTCTCCTGGTCAGGCTGAAATTTTATCTTGTTGATTTTCTGGCGCTGCGGCAATGAACGCTGGCAGTTGTGTGCAGGCGTCGTACACCGCTTTGCAGCGCGGATATCCACTCAGATCGCAGTTCATACGTAGCGCGTTCGCCCACTGCGGAACAAGGCAGCAGTCTGCCAGCGTCGGCGTCTCACCCACACAAAATTGCCCCGACTGGCTCTGGCGCAGTAGCTGTTCCACCGCGTTTAACCCTTGCTGGATCCAGTGCGCATACCAGCGTTTTTTCTCTTCTTCACTGACGTTCAGCTCTTCGGTCAGGTAGCGCAGCACGCGCAGGTTATTCAATGGATGAATATCACAAGCGATGGCATAGACAATTTCCAGCACCTTGTTGCGGGCCGGTTCTTCCTGCGGCACCAGCGGAACTTGCGGGTAGTGACGATCCAGCCAGTCAATAATCGCCAGCGACTGACCGAGTGACTCGCCCTCGTCAGTCAGCAGCGTCGGCACCAGCCCGACAGGATTCATCCGCCGATAGGCCAGTTCATTTTGCTGACCAATACGGATATTCACCCCTTCGGTCTGGTAATTAATGCCTTTCAGCGCCAGCGCAATGCGTACCCGGTACGATGCTGAACTATTAAAAAAACTGTACAGCTTCATCATGCACCTCAGACAATCTTCACCGCGATAGGGGTTAAGCCCTCGACGTTGCCCGTGATCACATCACCTTTCACTACCGGGCCCACCCCTTCTGGCGTACCAGTGAAGATCAGATCGCCCGGTTGCAGCTCAAAGAAGCCTGACAGGTAGCTGATGGTTTCATTCACCGACCAGATGAGATGGCGAATATCGCTGCGCTGGTGATCTTCACCGTTTACCTGTAACCAGATTGGTGCGTTATCAATACCGCCGGTTTCGCTGGCTTTGTGCAGCGGTGCGATGGGGGCCGAGAGATCAAATGCTTTGCCGATTTCCCACGGGCGGCCCATCTGACGCATTTCCATTTGACGGTCACGGCGCGTCATATCAAGGCCTGTGGCATAACCCCAGACATATTCATGGGCCTTTTCCAGTGGGATATCGCTGCCCTTTTTACCAATCGCCACCACCAGTTCAATTTCGTAATGATAGTTATCGGTCTGCGCCGGATACGGCAGCGCCAGCATTTCGCCAGCGGCGACCGGAACAACGGCATCTGCTGGTTTGCAGAAGAAGAAGGGGGGTTCACGATCCGGATCAAAGCCCATTTCGCGGGCGTGGGCGGCATAGTTACGCCCGACACAGTAAACGCGGCGCACGGGGAATTGTTCATCACTGCCAACAACCGGTACGGTAACGGGCGCTTGTGGTTCGAATACATATTGAGTCATTTTCTCTCTCCCAAATTAATAACGCGCTTCGCGGAACAGCCCCAGGGCTTCTTGTACCGGTCTGTCCGAAAAACTGAATAAAACGGTATCTTGCGTAGTCTGGAATGACACACCGTGCCAGGTCGGCACCACGAAGATATCTTTTGCACTAAAGGTGAAGATTTCATTGCCGATGGTGACTTGTCCGCTACCTTCCACTACATGGTAGATAGTGCTGTCAGTGGTACGCGCCACGCGGGAGGCGAACCCTTTCGGTAGCAGTTGCAGGAAGGCGCCCATCGACGGCATCGGATAGCCGCCGGTGACCGGGTTGACATAGCGCATTTTGTAGCCATCCCACTCGTCGGCATCGCCCAGGCGGGTTAAATCGTGCAGCACTTCGCGGCTACGGTCATAACGATAGTTAAAGATCGGTGAGGAGTTCCCCGTCTGATGGCGCAGCGGCAACATATTGGCGGCATAACGCGGCAGATAATCCCCCTCTTTACGCGTGACCGGTTGTTGCTCTTCCGGGTAATCTTCGGCAAAACCGCAGCCCAGAGTGTTCACTAATGGCAGATCCAGTCCATCGAGCCAGATAACCGGTTCGTCGCCAGGGTTACCGTGATCGTGCCAGCGCCATTGTGGGGTCAGGATAAAATCGCCCTCATTCATTGGCGTGCGTTCGCCATCAACGGCGGTAAATGCCCCTTTGCCTTCAACAATAAAACGCAGCGCCGACTGATTATGACGATGACTCGGTGCCACTTCGCCCGGCATGATCAGTTGCAAACCGGCATATAAAGTCGCGGTAATGGAAGACTGCCCGCGCAGCGCCGGGTTTTCCAGCACCAGCACGCGGCGCACGGCCTCTTTCGCACCAATCAGGCTGCCGCTCTCCAGTAGCAGCGGGCGGATCTCCTGATAATTCCAGTACGCTGGCGCACAGTTAGCGTTGGGCGTTTTCGGCACCAGATGGTGCAGTGACTCCCACAGCGGGGTCAGGTTTTGCCCGGAAATATGCTGATAAAATTGCTCGCGGCTTTTTTGATTGTTATCAGTCATTAGGATTCTCCTTATTCGTTCACAACGCCTGCGCGAGGCAGTGAGTCAGGGACAGAGGTCGACTGGCGAACCACGGTGATCAGCAGGCTTAACATCACCGCACTGATCGCCGCGGGCACAGCGATAATGAAAAACAGGGTGTCGAAAGAGAAATTCATCGCCATCATCAGGCCGCCAGAAAGCGAGCCGACAATCGCGCCGCAGCGGCCTACGGCGTTTGACCAGCTCACGCCCGTGGCGCGGCTTTGCGTTGGGTAGAGCGTTGCGGTCAACGCGTTCAACCCCACCTGAGATCCGCTAATGCCAATGCCAGTGCCGAAAATCGCCAGCGCCATCAGCCATAATCCATCCTGGCTTAAGCCAATCATCACGATGCATACAGCGCCTACGGCATAGCTCAGCGCCAGCACGCGGAAAGGATTGAACTTATCCATCAGCACGCCCAGCGCCAGCGCGCCCAACGTACCGCCAATCTGGAACGCGGCGGTGACCCAGGACGCGTGTTGCAGGTCTATGCCGCGATGGTTCAACAGCGTTGGCATCCAGCTTGAGAGCAGGTAAATAATCAGCAGGCTCATAAAGAACACTACCCACAACATCAACGTAATGGGTAACTGACGTCCCATAAACAGTTGACGAATGCTGCCTTTTGTAACGGAGGCTGATTCAATGAGATAAAAGTGGGTATCGACATAACGCTCGCGGGTGATGGCGCTGACGGTTTTCGCAATCACCGCCTGCGGTAGCTGGCGGCGCACCTGCCAGCGTGGCGATTCCGGCAGAACTACCAGCAGTGCGACAAACAGCATCAGCGGTAACACGCCCCCCAACACCAGAATGCCGTGCCAGCCAATCACCGGCACCAGCTGCGCACTGACAATCCCGCCAAACGCCGAACCCAGCGTAAAGCCGCAAAACATCAGCGTCACCAGCGCGCCGCGGCGGCGGGCAGGCAGATACTCCGAGGTCATGGTGATGGTGTTCGGCATCGCGCCGCCCAGACCCAGGCCGGTGAGAAAGCGCAGGAAGACCAGCGTTTGCAGATCCGGTGAGAAAGCCGAGGCGAGGCTTAACGCGCCAAACAAAAAGACGCACAGCTCAATCACCCGCTTGCGACCAAAGCGATCGGACAACGGGCCACAAAGCAGTGCGCCTGCCGTTAAACCCAGCAGACCCGCACCAAAAAGCGGGGCGAGATCGCCTGCGGTGAGCTGCCAGTGAGTGCGAATATCAGGGGCGATAAAGCCGATAGCCGCGGTGTCAAAACCATCGAGCATTACCACCAGAAAACAGCAGATGATAACGCGCCACTGCATCTTGCCGACCGGAGCGGCATCGATAAGTGCTTGTAAATCACGTCGTTGAGTCATAGTAAATGCCTCAGTGCAGGTAAGGTAGATGTTTCTTTTGTTTTGTATATGTTGCGATAATGTGATTAAAGAGATGAGATGTACAATGGCATTTCGGGCAGAGAGATAACCTGGAGGTTATGGCAAATGGCGAACTGGGCGCAAAAACTAAAACTACATCACCTGCAAATGCTGGTGGCGCTGGGTGAACAAGGTAATCTGACCCATGTCGCACGGATGATGAATATCACCCAACCCGCACTTTCGAAATGGTTGTCACAACTGGAAGATGAGATCGGACTCACACTTTTTGAGCGGCACAGCAAAGGGCTTCGTCCGACCGAAGGCGGCAAATTGTTATTGCAACATGCCCAACGGTTAATCAATGACATGGAAAGATCGCAATATGAACTGGCTCGCTTTAAACAAGGTGGACTGGTCGGCAGTCTGAAAATTGGCTGTTCTCCCGTCGCCACTGACTGCGTATCCCAGGCGATTTTGCATTTGCTCAAGGAGATGCCAACTCTACACCTGAATATCGAAGAGAAGGTGATGACCCCATTGCTGCAAGATCTGTTGGCAGGTTCTGTCGATGTGGTGGTTGGGCGAATTGGCGGTCGCGCGTTGCAATTGCCGCTGAATTATCGCGTGCTCTACACCGAGCCGGTATGCTTTGTCGCCCGTCCTGAGCATCCACTGGCGAAATACGCCACCCTCAGCTGGAATGATCTTGCTAACTGGCGGTGGATAGTCTGGCCGACAGGTACCCCCATCCGCATCAGCATTGATAATGCGCTGGTAGACCACGGCGTGATGCTGCCAGAAAACACGATTGAGTCGGCGTCGATGAACGTCAGTACCAACCTGTTACAAAGCAGCAATATGATCTCTATTTTGTCATTACGCCTGGCGCAACGTTATGCCAGCCAGGGGCAACTGGCGATCCTCAACCTGCCAAAGATTGAACAGAAAGGCAGCGTCGGTGTGTTTTGGCGTAATAACGAAACGCCTTCTTATGCTTTAAGTCAGTTTCTGCACTTTTTACAGCAGAATTAGTGTGCTGAACTGGGCACTCGCCCGATGTTACTTCCCTGTAATTCAACTATGCTGAGAATTCTTAATGTGATCGGTAGCACGTTTTACGAATTAATTGTATGATGAATCCATCTCATCTGGGGTGTTGATTATGAGTAAGACACTGAACATTATCTGGCAATATTTACGCGCTTTTATCCTGATTTATGCCTGCCTGTATGCAGGCATTTTCATTGCTTCCCTGCTACCGGTAACCATTCCGGGCAGCATCATCGGGATGCTGATCTTGTTTGTCCTGCTGGCCTTGCAAATTCTTCCGGCAAAGTGGGTCAATCCGGGGTGCTACGTACTGATTCGCTATATGGCGCTATTGTTTGTGCCGATTGGCGTAGGCGTCATGCAATATTTTGATTTGCTCCGCGCACAGTTTGGTCCGGTAGTGGTTTCCTGTGCAGTCAGTACGCTGGTGGTTTTTCTGGTGGTGAGCTGGAGTTCGCAACTGGTGCACGGTGAACGTAAAGTCGTAGGTCAGAAAGGATCAGAAGAATGATGGCAAATATCTGGTGGTCATTGCCGCTAACGTTAATTGTCTTTTTTGCCGCCCGCAAACTGGCGGCGCGGTATAAGTTTCCCTTGCTTAACCCATTGCTGGTTGCAATGGTGGTGATCATTCCTTTTTTAATGCTGACCGGCATCTCTTACGACAGCTACTTTAAAGGTAGCGAAGTGCTAAACGATCTGCTGCAACCGGCGGTTGTCGCACTGGCCTATCCTTTATATGAGCAGCTGCACCAGATCCGCGCGCGCTGGAAATCGATCATCACCATCTGTTTTATCGGCAGCGTGGTTGCGATGGTGACGGGGACTTCCGTGGCATTGTTGATGGGCGCTTCACCGGAAATCGCCGCGTCAATCCTGCCGAAATCAGTCACCACGCCTATTGCAATGGCGGTTGGCGGCAGTATTGGCGGTATTCCGGCAATCAGCGCAGTTTGCGTGATTTTCGTCGGTATTCTGGGCGCAGTGTTTGGTCATACGTTACTTAATGCGATGCGTATTCGCACCAAAGCAGCGCGCGGTCTGGCGATGGGGACAGCCTCGCACGCCCTCGGTACGGCACGCTGTGCTGAGCTGGATTATCAGGAAGGTGCATTTAGTTCGCTGGCGCTGGTGTTATGCGGGATTATTACTTCGCTGATCGCACCGTTCCTTTTCCCGATTATTCTGGCAGTAATGGGCTAAAATTTGCGATGCGTCGCGCATTTTTGATGTAAGTTTCATTCGTTGCACAATTAATGAGATTCAGATCACATATAAAGCCATAACGGGTTCGTAAACTGTTATCCCATTACATGATTATGAGGCAACGCCATGCATCCACGTTTTCAAACCGCCTTTGCCCAACTTGCGGATAACTTGCAATCTGCACTGGAACCTATTCTGGCAGACAAGTACTTCCCCGCTTTGTTGACCGGGGAGCAAGTCTCATCGCTGAAGATCGCAACGGGGCTGGACGAAGACGCGCTGGCATTCGCACTACTCCCGCTGGCGGCGGCCTGTGCGCGTACGCCATTGTCGAATTTTAATGTTGGCGCAATTGCGCACGGTGTGAGCGGAACCTGGTATTTCGGTGCCAATATGGAATTTATTGGTGCGACAATGCAGCAAACCGTTCATGCCGAACAAAGCGCGATCAGCCACGCCTGGTTGAGTGGTGAAAAAGCGCTCGCAGCCATCACCGTTAACTACACGCCTTGTGGTCACTGCCGTCAGTTTATGAATGAACTGAACAGCGGTCTGGATCTGCGTATTCATCTGCCGGGCCGCGAGGCACACGCGCTGCGTGACTATCTGCCGGATGCCTTTGGGCCGAAGGATCTGGAGATTAAAACGCTGCTGATGGACGAGCAGGATCACGGCTATGCGCTGACTGGTGATGCGCTTTCTCAGGCGGCGATTGCAGCGGCAAATCGTTCACACATGCCTTACAGTAAGTCGCCAAGCGGTGTAGCGCTGGAATGTAAAGACGGTCGTATTTTCAGCGGCAGCTACGCTGAAAACGCCGCATTTAACCCGACTCTACCACCGTTGCAGGGGGCATTAATTTTGTTGAATCTCAAGGGTTATGATTACCCGGATATCCAGCGCGCGGTTCTGGCAGAAAAAGCCGATGCGCCGTTGATTCAGTGGGATGCAACCTCCGCAACGCTGAAAGCTCTCGGCTGTCACAGTATCGACCGCGTGCTTCTCGCTTAAGACTGGTGCCGGATGTGGCGTGAACGCCTTATCCGGCCGCCTTCAGGTCTGACACACTGATAAACGTCGCATCATACTTGCCTGCTCTCTCCCGGTGTCGAAAATCCCGGCAAACAGTTTGCCGTTTCTTGCGCAAAACCAGCGGGTAAAGTAGCCTGATGGAAATTTTCCTTAGATCGAGTCTCCTGCATGTTAAAGCGCGTGTTCTACAGCCTGTTAGTCCTGATCGGCTTGCTGCTGTTGACTGTGCTCGGCCTCGATCGCTGGATGAGCTGGAAAACCGCGCCTTATATCTACGACGAATTGCAGGATCTCCCCTACCGCCAGGTCGGCGTGGTGCTCGGCACAGCAAAATATTATCGTACTGGCGTAATTAATCAGTATTATCGCTACCGTATTCAAGGAGCGATTAATGCCTATAACAGCGGCAAGGTAAATTATCTATTACTGAGCGGCGATAATGCTTTGCAAAGTTATAATGAGCCAAAGACCATGCGCAAAGATTTAATCGCCGCAGGTGTCGACCCATCAGATATTGTTCTCGATTACGCAGGCTTTCGTACGCTGGATTCCATCGTCCGTACACGCAAAGTTTTTGATACTAATGATTTCATTATTATCACCCAACGTTTCCACTGTGAGCGGGCATTATTTATAGCGCTACATATGGGGATTCAGGCCCAGTGTTATGCCGTACCGTCGCCGAAAGATATGCTGTCAGTACGTATTCGCGAATTTGCCGCCCGTTTCGGTGCGCTGGCTGACCTTTATATTTTTAAACGTGAACCGCGCTTTTTAGGGCCGCTTGTGCCTATTCCGGCTATGCACCAGGTGCCGGAAGATGCACAGGGGTATCCCGCCGTCACGCCCGAACAGTTACTTGAATTACAGAAGAAACAAGGAAAGTAGTTATGGATGTACAGCAGTTTTTTGTGGTTGCCGTTTTTTTCCTTATCCCGATATTTTGTTTCCGCGAAGCATGGAAAGGCTGGCGTGCAGGCGCGATTGATAAACGGGTTAAAAATGCAGCGGAACCGGTGTATGTCTGGCGAGCAAAAAATCCCGGACTTTTCTTTGCTTATATAGTGGCATATAGTGGCTTCGGAATTTTATCTATTGGTATGATTATTTATCTTATTTTCTATCGTTAATATTGTCCCTCCCCTGTTAATTATTGAGAATAATTATTACTTCAGTCAATAAGCTGCGGATATAACATTCTGAACCGCAGCTATTTGTGAATTCTTTCACAGTTTAAATTTCCCCACACGCTTAGCCTTAATATCAGCAAGCAATATTTATGCTCTAAATAATTCGAGTTGCAGGAAGGCGACAAGTGACTGGGGTGAGCTAACGCAGACGCAGCACATGCAACTTGAAGTATGACGAGTATATTTAGCGTTCGCCTTAATTACTCATAGCATTAAGGAAGATCACATGCCGCAACAAAATTATCTGGATGAACTCACTCCGGCTTTTACGCCTTTACTGGCGATTAAAGAAGCCTCTCGCTGTTTATTATGTCACGACGCGCCCTGTAGTCAGGCTTGCCCGGCACAAACCGATCCGGGGAAATTTATACGCTCAATCTACTTTCGTAATTTTAAAGGCGCTGCCGAGACAATTCGCGAAAATAATGCCCTCGGTGCCGTATGCGCCAGAGTTTGCCCAACGGAGAAATTATGTCAAAGCGGTTGTACCCGTGCCGGTGTTGATGATCCCATTGATATCGGTCGCTTACAGCGTTTTATCACTGATTTTGAACAACAAACCGGGATGGAAATTTATCAGCCTGGTACTAAAACGCTCGGCAAAGTCGCCATTATTGGCGCAGGTCCTGCTGGATTGCAGGCCAGCGTGACGCTGACAAATATGGGGTACGACGTCACTATTTATGAAAAAGAAGCGCAACCCGGTGGCTGGCTGTGTAACGGTATTCCGCAATTTCGTTTGCCGCAATCCGTGCTGGATGCAGAGATCGCCCGTATCGAAAAAATGGGGGTGACCATTAAGTGCAATAACGAAATCGGTAAAGTACTCACCCTGGAGCAACTGAAAGCGGAAAACCGCGCAGTACTTGTCACCGTAGGGTTGTCGGGCGGTTCCGGGCTACCGCTGTTTGAGCATAGCGACGTTGAGATTGCCGTCGACTTCTTGCAACGTGCACGGCAGGCGCAGGGCGATATCAGCATTCCACAAAGCGCATTAATTATCGGCGGCGGTGATGTCGCGATGGACGTTGCCAGCACGCTGAAAGTTCTCGGCTGTCAGGCGGTAACCTGCGTAGCACGTGAAGAGTTAGATGAGTTTCCGGCAAGCGAAAAAGAGTTTGCCAGCGCCCGGGAGTTGGGCGTTTCGATCATCGATGGATTCACACCAGTGGCCGTGGAAGGCAATAAAGTCACGTTTAAGCATGTACGCTTACCGGGCGAACTGACGATGGCGGCAGATAAAATTATTCTCGCCGTCGGTCAGCATGCCAGACTGGATGCCTTTGCGGAGTTAGAGCCGCAGCGTAACACCATCAATACACAAAATTACCAGACCCGCGATCCGCAAGTCTTTGCTGCTGGCGATATTGTTGAGGGTGACAAAACCGTGGTCTATGCCGTGAAAACCGGGAAAGAAGCCGCCGAGGCTATTCATCACTATTTAGAGGGAGCTTGCTCATGTTAACGAAAGATCTTTCGATTACTTTTTGCGGCGTGAAGTTTCCCAACCCGTTCTGCCTCTCTTCTTCGCCGGTAGGCAACTGCTATGAGATGTGTGCCAAAGCCTACGACACAGGTTGGGGTGGCGTGGTGTTTAAAACGATCGGCTTTTTTATCGCCAACGAAGTCTCGCCGCGTTTTGATCATCTGGTGAAAGAAGATACCGGTTTTATCGGCTTCAAAAATATGGAGCAGATTGCTGAACATCCGTTGGAAGAGAATCTGGCCGCCCTGCGTCGGCTGAAAGAAGATTATCCGGACAAAGTATTGATCGCTTCGATCATGGGCGAAAATGAACAGCAGTGGGAAGAGCTGGCGCGGCTGGTGCAAGAAGCTGGTGCCGATATGATTGAGTGTAACTTCTCCTGTCCGCAAATGACTTCTCATGCGATGGGTAGCGATGTCGGGCAAAGCCCGGAGCTGGTAGAAAAATATTGTCGGGCAGTGAAACGTGGTTCTACGCTGCCGATGCTGGCGAAGATGACGCCGAATATCGGTGATATGTGCGAAGTGGCGCTGGCTGCGAAGCGCGGCGGCGCAGATGGCATTGCGGCGATTAATACCGTTAAATCCATCACCAATATCGATCTTAATCAGAAAATTGGTATGCCGATCGTTAACGGTAAATCGAGTATTTCCGGATATTCCGGTAAAGCGGTAAAACCGATCGCCCTACGCTTTATTCAGCAAATGCGCACCCATCCAGAGCTGCGCGATTTCCCGATTAGCGGTATCGGCGGTATTGAAACCTGGGAAGATGCTGCGGAGTTTTTATTGCTCGGCGCAGCAACGTTACAGGTGACCACCGGCATTATGCAGTACGGGTATCGGATAGTGGAAGATATGGCGAGCGGGTTATCGCATTATCTCGCCGATCAGGGATTTGATTCGTTGCAGGAGATGGTAGGTCTGGCGAATCACAATATTGTTCCGGCGGAAGATTTAGACCGTAGCTATATCGTCTATCCCCATATCAATCTCGATAAATGTGTTGGCTGTGGACGCTGTTATATTTCCTGTTACGACGGCGGTCACCAGGCGATGGAATGGAGCGAGAAAACGCGCACACCGCATTGTAATACCGAGAAGTGCGTGGGTTGTCTGCTTTGTGGTCATGTTTGCCCGGTTGGTTGTATTGATCTCGGGGAAGTGAAGTTTAAGAAGGGAGAGAAAGAACACCCGGTAACGTTGTAGAACCAGCGTCGCATCCGGCATTTGGCACCGATTGCCGGATGCGGCGCATCCGGCAATACCCACATTCACATCACTTCTTACGCGCGTATTTCAGTGAATCCAGCGCCACGGCGAAGATAATAATCGCCCCTTTGATGATGTACTGCCAGTACGGATTTACGCCGATGTACGTCAGGCCATAGTTGATAACGGTAAAGATAATTACCCCGGTCACTACACCAATTACCGTCCCCACACCGCCGCTAAACGATACGCCGCCCACCACGCACGCTGCGATAGCATCCAGCTCATACATAAAGCCGAGGTTGTTGGTGGCAGAGCCGATACGTCCGGCTTCTAACATCCCGCCAAAGGCATAGAACACACCAGACAACGCGTAGATCATCAGCAGGTTCAGGCCAACGTTTACACCAGAAACTTTCGCCGCTTCCGGGTTACCGCCAATGGCAAAAATGTTCTTGCCGAAGCGGGTTTTGTTCCACAACACCCAGACGAATGCCACCGCAATCAACGCGTAGAAAGTGATGTAAGAGAGACGGAAGCTCCCCAGCGCAACAAAGCCCTGAGCAAAGGTAGAGAAGCCACTGTCAAAACCAGAAATTGGCGACGCCCCGACAAAGTCGTAATAGAGCGAGTTGATGCCGTAGACGATAATCATCGTGCCGAGCGTGGTAATGAATGGCGTCACGTTGAGATAAGCGATAATCAGGCCGTTGATCAAACCGATCACCGCGCCAATGGCACAGACAATCAGAATTACCAGCGCAATCGGCATCGTCGCCATTTCCGGGAATACTTTGTTAGCGTTATCCATGGACTGCAATAACGTCGCTGCCACCACGGCTGCCAGCCCTACCTGACGTCCCGCAGAAAGGTCGGTCCCCTGGGTGACAATTAATCCTGCCACACCAAGCGCGATAATAATACGCACCGATGACTGGGTGAGAATATTACTTAAGTTCAACAGACTTAAAAAAGTTGGGTCCTGGAAAATAATAATCGCCAGCAAAACTAAAAGAACGACGTAAATACCGCCCTCTTTCAGGTAAGTAAGAAAACTTTTCTTATTTAACGCACTCATGGGAGGCCCCTAATCTTAAAGGTGCAAGGACGCAAGACGCAGAATTTCGTTTTGCGTTGTTGTTTTTGTATCGACAATTCCGGAAACGAGACCATTGCTCATGACCAGAATACGGTCTGTTATCCCTAACAACTCTGGCATTTCGGAGGAAATAATAATAATCCCCTTGCCTTTCTTCGCCAGTTCGGCAATTAACTGATAAATTTCAAACTTCGCTCCGACATCAATACCGCGCGTTGGTTCATCGAGCATTAATATTTCTGGTTGCGTAAGCAGCCAGCGCCCAATAATTACCTTTTGCTGATTACCGCCGGAGAGTGAACCAATTTGCGTACGATGTCCCGGCGTTTTTACCCGCATCGAATCAATTACCCACTGGGTATCGCTTTTCATCCGCGAGTTATCCAGCAAGCCAACTTTATTTTTGTAGTTGCGGATATTGGAAATTAACGAGTTAAAGCCAATATCCAGATAGGCATAAATTCCCGTTGAGCGGCGCTCTTCAGTTACCAGTGCAAATCCGTGGTTTATGGCTTCATTAGCGTTATGGTTATTGATCTTTTTGCCGTGCAACGTAATGGTGCCAGCCGATTTCTCGCGAATACCAAATAACGTCTCAACAATATCGGTACGTTTCGCCCCCACCAGACCGGCAATACCGAGGATCTCCCCTTTATGCAGATCAAACGAGACATCGCGAATCGACGGCTGGCGCAGCGACGTCAGATTACGCACTTCCAGAATCACTTCGCCCGGCTTGTTTTCTTTGTCAGGGAAACGCTGGTTAAGAGAGCGTCCAACCATCATGGCGATGATCTTGTCCATCGTTAGCCCTGCCAGCGGTTCGGTAGCGATCCACTGACCGTCGCGCAATACGGTGACTTCATCACATAACTGGAAGATTTCTTCCATTTTATGCGAGATATAAACAATACCGCAGCCGCGCTCTTTTAATTTACGAATAATAGTGAAAAGATGATTGACCTCTTTTTCAGTTAACGAAGATGTCGGTTCATCCATAATCACAATTTTCGCGTTATAGGAAAACGCTTTGGCGATTTCGATCATCTGCATTTGCGAAACGGATAATGTGCCGACGCGCGCACGCGGATCGATATCAATATCCAGCTCATCAAAAATCGCTTTGGTTTCGCGGTACATTTTGTCCTGATCGACAAACATGCCTTTGGTGGGATATCGCCCCAGCCACATGTTGTCCATCACCGAACGTTGTAATACCAGGTTTAATTCCTGGTGTACCATCGAAATACCATTTTCCAGTGCTTCTTTGGCAGAATGAAAATCGATCTCTTTCCCCTGGAACAAAATGGTGCCGGAGTCTTTCTGATAAATACCAAACAGGCATTTTAATAATGTTGATTTTCCTGCGCCGTTTTCCCCCATTAATGCATGGATAGAATGTGGCCGGACTTTTAAATTAACGTTATCAAGTGCCTTAACACCCGGAAAAGACTTGTTGATACCGCTCATTTCCAACAAGTATTCCCCGGAAGACGGAGTCGTTGAGCTGACCATATAATTTTACCTTGTTGGCCATACAATAAGGGCGCAGTAAACGACTGCGCCCAATCAGTCTTATTTCTTGCTGAATTCAGCCAGGTTGTCTTTATCTACGCCAACGTAAGGTACGCGGACCACTTTGTTGTCGATTTTCCAGTTGGTACCATCAGCCGCACCTTTGCCATCGGCCAGGTTTTTCGCCAGATCAAAAGTCGCTTTCGCCTGGTTGTTAGCGTCGTTCAATACGGTGCCCGCCAGTGCACCGGATTTCACCAGTGCCAGAGCTTCTGGCAGCGCATCGACACCAAACACTGGAATGCTGGACTTGTTGTGTGCTTTCAGTGCTTCTACTGCGCCCATTGCCATCGCATCGTTGTTGGCGATAACCACTTCGATTTTGTTGGCGTTCGGGCCAGACAGCCAGGCGTCCATCTTATCTTTCGCCTGAGCGGTATCCCACATAGCGGTATCTAACTGTAACTGTTCAGTTTTGATGCCTTTGTCGTTCAGCTCTTTAATCACGTAAGTGGTGCGTGCTTCTGCATCCGGATGGCCCGGTTCACCTTTCAGCAGTACGAATTGAATCTGACCGTCTTTGTTGAGATCCCAATCCTGGTTTGCCGCCCAATGCTTAGCAATCAAATCGCCCTGAATAATGCCGGACTCTTTGGAGTCAGTGCCGACATAGTAGGCTTTATCGTAGCTATCCAGCGCCTTACGAGACGGTTCTTTGTTGAAGAAAACCACCGGCACGTTTTGCCCGCGCGCTTTCTCAATCACCGTACCCGCAGCTGCCGGGTCAACCAGGTTGATCGCCAGTGCCTTCACCCCTTTCGCCAGCAATACATCGATCTGATCGTTCTGCTTGGACTGGTCATTCTGAGAATCATTCATCAGCAGCTGAACATCTGGCGCGGCTTTCGCATCTTGTTCGATAGCCTTGCGCACAACAGACATAAAGTTATCGTCGTACTTATAGATTGTTACACCAATACGGGTATCAGCAGCGTGTGCAGTGGCACCGAATAACATACTGGCCATTACAGCAGACAGGGTTAACACCTTCTTATTCATGGTATCTCCGGTTTTTCTTATGCAGGGTAGTGCTTGAGATAAATGCTCGGCGGGGCAGTAGAGTTAATGAAGTGTTACTGAACGCCGAAGCTCACTTTTTAAAATTCGTTCTTCCATGCCCGGTAACGCTCCAGAAAACGGCTTTAATTGTTGTTATGACGCTATTACCTCGGTGAAAGTGATGATTCACTGTTACATACAGGTTACAGCGTTAAAACGGTGCAATCATAGCTATCGCATTGTTAATATACTGTGAAATCACTCACAGATTGAAAGCGGTTACATCGACTGATTTGTTGAGTTAGTGATCGCTGCCGCATTCTGGCGCGTTGCGACAGAATGGCGACGCACTAACGTCGGCATAAAACAGTGGCTGGCGTGAGGATCAATGTTGCCTGCTGCCCCTTGTAAGGCCAGTTCGGTAGCTAATTTTGCCATCGAAGCAATAGGATAACGCACGGTCGTTAATTGTGGGTCGGTGTAACGAGCGATGGGAATATCATCGAAACCGATGATTGAGAGATGTAACGGAATCGCAATACCATTATCTTTTAATGCCGTCAGTGCGCCAGCGGCCATATTGTCGTTGTATGCAAATACAGCGGTAAGTTGTAGATTGCGCCCCAGCAGTTCAACCATCGCCGCCTCACCGCCTGGCATGTCCGGGGTGCCAGTGCCAATCCAGCTTTCCGACGGAATAATATCCTGCTCTTTCAACGCACTCATCCAGCCTGCTTTGCGCATGGCATCATCTTCAATGCCGTGGCTGGAAGAAAGATAACCAATACGTTGATGACCATTATTGAGCAACATGCGCGTGGCCATTCGGGCACCACTGAGATTATCCAGGCAAACGCAACGATGGGCGTAACCTGGCACAACGCGGTTGATTAACACCATACCGGGAATGTTATCCATAAACTGCGCTAATTCATCATCGCTTAACGCTTTTGAATGAACAATCAACGCGTTACAACGCTGGCGAATTAACACCTCAATGGCATGACGCTCTTTTTCCGCTTCATGATAGCTATTACCTATTAGCACATATTTCTGGTGCTGCTGGGCGACGAGATCCACCGCTTTTACCAGCGCGCCGAAAAACGCATCAGAAACGTCCATTACCACCACGCCAATGGTATCGCTAACCTGAGTTGCCAGCGCCTGGGCATTGGCGTTTGGCCGATAATCCAGCTCGCTCACTGCTTTCATTACTGCTTCACGCGTGTCGGCACTGACCAGCGTGCTGTTATTGAGCACCCGGGAAACCGTTGCCACAGAGACGCCAGCCTGACGCGCTACATCACGAATGGTGATCATATTCACTACCTGTTATGAGATTGCAGTAAATGCCTGCTTGCTGGCGGCTATTTTGTCAGCACTGAATTCAGGACTTCGTGAATCGAGTCACAGCAATGGAAACGGTTACAACCATTTTGTTAATGAATGTGATCCAGATCGTTATCTTGATGTTTTAGATAATGCAGGTCCGGCAGCACGCAAAGTTAACTGACGCCAGAGCCATTCCACCGGCCCCTGACGGAAGTAACGCAGCCAGATAACAGAGAAGAGAATATTCGCCAGCCATACCGGAATAACAAACGCCAGCAATTCCAGACGGTCAAACTGCATAAACAAACCGAGGTGATAAAAAAGCGTGGTACAAATCAGCGTTTGCAATAGATAGTTGGTCAGCGCCATCCGTCCGACGCAGGCGATCGCGAGCACCAGCTTAAAGCGGCTCAATTGCGGCCAGAAACCATAAAACAGCGACGCATAGCCAACCGCCTGAAACGGCGCACTCAGTTCCCGCGGCATCTGAAGTAAGAAGGCGCACCAGCGATATGCCCAGTCCAGCCGCCATTGCAGGGCGATCGCTGGAAGGTTAATGATCACCCCAATCGCCACCAGCACAAAACCGGTACGCCGATAATGGCGCAAGCTAAACTGCCCTTTCAGCCAGCCACTGCGCATCAGCGCCGCGCCAATTAGCATCATCCCTGCCAGTTGCCAGCCATACTGTGCGCCCAGTGCCAGTAAACTGTTGCCAACACCATCGGCACGATTACTGATCGCTTCAACGCCGCCGTGAAGCTTCCAGTATTTTTCATACAAAATAGCCGATGCATCCGGCGTCCAGGCGCGGCTGGTCTGACTGTCTGAAATCAACCCCAACAACAGCAAAACGCCAAGCCCCACCAGATAAAGCATGACGCCGGTATTAAACAGGCTTTTTACCGATGGCGCATCGCGCACCAGCCGCCAACAGATTAAGCCCACCAGCCCGTAAGCCAACAGAATATCGCCGTCCCAGAACAATAAACCGTGAATAAAGCCCAACAAGACTAACAGTGTTAACCGCGACTGGATCCAGCGTTTGCCACGGGGTAGCAACATTTGCAGGCCAGCACCAAACAGCAACGCAAAAAGCGTGAGGAATTTCACCTGACCGATGAGATCGAGTAATGCCCAGGTCCATGCATCCTGCGGCGTAATAGCGCCGTACCAGGCGGGATTGAGATAAGCCGCCTTTGGTAACCCAAAGGCGCTGATGTTTAATAGCAGGATCCCCAGAATGGCGACGCCGCGAACAAAATCGAGCGTGACGTTGCGCTCCATGGTTCCTGCCTTTTAATCAGTTGTGATGACGCACAGCGCGCAGAAATTCGTGGCGCGTATTCTGACTGGATTTGAACAATCCACCAAGAGAGGTCGTTGTCGTGGCACTGGTTGCATCGCGGATGCCACGCGCCTTCACGCAGTAATGTACCGCATCGATAGAGACAGCCACGTTATTGGTGCCCAGCAGCGTTTGTAGCGCAATGAGAATTTGCTGCGTCAGACGTTCCTGCACCTGCGGACGCTGGGCAAAGAACTGCACGATACGGTTAATTTTTGACAGACCGATCACCGAATCTTTCGGGATATAAGCCACCGTCGCTTTGCCATCGATGGTAACAAAATGGTGTTCACAGGTACTGGTCAGGGTGATATCGCGCACGGTGACCATTTCATCAACCTTCATTTTGTTTTCAATGAGGGTGATTTTCGGGAAATTGGCGTAATCCAGACCGGAGAAAATTTCATCGACATACATTTTAGCGATGCGATGCGGCGTTTCCATCAAACTGTCATCAGCCAGGTCGAGATTCAGCAGCTGCATGATTTCGGTCATATGACCAGCAATAAGGCTTTTGCGCGTTTCGTTATCCATTTCATGCACGGGCGGGCGCAGCGGTGTTTCCAGTCCTCGCGCAACTAACGCTTCATGAACCAGGGCCGCTTCTTTACTGAGTGATGACATTTATGATTTCTCCTGCAGGTGTGACGCCTCCGCCCTGCGTGGGGGCAAAGTTATTAAGCTGATTTACAGCCTGATTATTGTGCGTGAGGCGGCGCACATAATCCAGTATTCACAGCGATAATTATTGTAATTGCCGCTGCCTTTCATCAGCAGATGTTAAAACATCGTTATGTATATACGGAAGTGAAAGTTACTCACAGCACATTGAATAAACGGTATGATGAAGAAATTGCAAACAACACAACAAGGAGCCACGCATGGAAATGCTCGAAGAGCACCGCTGTTTTGAAGGCTGGCAACAACGCTGGCGGCACGACTCCAGTACCTTAAATTGCCCGATGACGTTCAGCATCTTTCTTCCACCGCCTCGCGATCACACCCCGCCGCCGGTGCTGTACTGGCTCTCCGGATTAACCTGCAATGACGAGAACTTCACCACCAAAGCGGGGGCCCAACGCGTAGCGGCGGAACTGGGGATTGTACTGGTGATGCCAGACACCAGTCCGCGCGGCGAACAAGTAGCCAACGACGACGGCTACGATTTAGGTCAGGGCGCGGGGTTTTATCTCAACGCCACACAAAAACCGTGGGCGACGCATTACAGGATGTACGATTATCTGCGCGATGAATTACCGACTCTCATTCAATCGCAATTTAACGTCAGCGATCGCTGCGCTATTAGCGGTCATTCCATGGGTGGTCACGGCGCATTGATTATGGCGCTGAAAAATCCTGGCAAATACACCAGTGTTTCTGCCTTTGCGCCGATTGTGAATCCGTGCAGCGTCCCGTGGGGAATCAAAGCGTTTCGCACTTATCTGGGTGAGGATAAAAATGACTGGATGGAATGGGACAGTTGCGCGCTGATGTATGCGAGTAATGCGCAGGATGCGATCCCGACACTGATTGATCAGGGCGATAATGATCAGTTTCTTGCCGACCAGCTACAACCCGCAGTGCTGGCAGAAGCCGCGCGTCAAAAAGCGTGGCCGATGACGCTGCGTATTCAGCCGGGATATGATCACAGTTACTACTTTATTGCCTCTTATATAGAGGATCATCTGCGCTTCCATGCGCAGTATTTACTGAAGTAAAGTCTGCCCGGTTCGCCGGGCATCTTCTCATCAAAAGCGATAATCCACTGCCATAAAGTAACGACGTCCGTCTTCGTTATAGCTGTAGTCGTCACGACTGAGATCCTTGTCGCCAAGGTTCAGCACGCCCGCACGCAGTTTGACGTCTTTGGTCACCTGCCAGGCCGCGCCGGTATTCCAGATGGTATAACCGCCCGGAGTTTTAGCCGTCGCGCTGTCGGCGCGTTTCTGCCCGGTATAGTGACCAGAAACATAGAATGACCAGTCTTCCAGCGCCAGCGGTTTCCAGTCCAGCGTACCGTTAGCGGTATGGAACGGCAGATCGGACAACGGTTTGTTTTCGCCGTTGCTGACATCACGACCATCGTTGTAGGTGTAGTTGATCGACAGTTTCCATTCATCGTTGAACGGAATTTTCAGTTCGGTTTCCACGCCCTGAATACGTGCTTTGTTAACGTTGTAGTAGCTGAATACCGGCACACCGTCCGCTGTAAAACCGACAAAGTTTTGGTAGCCCGGTGCAGCATTGACGTCAGACGTACGGCTGATGCTGATACGATCTTTTACATCGTTACGGAAAACGGTCACGCTGGATTCAATCCCTTCCAGCCAGCCCTCCTCACCCAGGTAATACAGCCCCAGCTCCCAACTTTCGCTGGTTTCAGGTTTCAGATCCGGGCTACCCACAATCTTGCATGCGCCACGGCAGGAATTGCTCATCCAGTCAGGGCTAAGTTGCAACAGAGAAGGTGCTTTAAATGCCGTCGCCCAGCCCCCTTTCACCGTTACGGTGTCGGTGGCGTTATAAACCAGGTAGGCACGTGGACTCCAGTGTTCACCGTAGGTTTCATGATCGTCCATACGTACGCCGGTCGTCAGCGCCAGCGGCTCGAAGATCCGCCATTCATCTTCCACAAACAGCGCGTACTGGCTGGCAGACGTTTTGGAGCTGGTTCCCCCGGTCAGGTTCACCGCATCGCTAAGTTTGTCGTGACGCCATTCACCGCCAACCGTGAGAAACTGATTAATCGCCGTCAGTGGCAACGTGTATTTACCATCGACCGTATTGCTTTCGGAAGTAATCGGGCTGCTGTTGCCAGGATTTTTGTTTTCGACTTTCTCACCGTAGTATTTCAGTTCGCTGGTGCCGTAATCCCAACGCCCATTATGGCTGACGGAGTAGTTCTGACGTTCCAGGCGGTTTTTGTCCAGCGAGTCGGAATCACGATCCTGACGGTCAAAACCGTATCCGGCAGTAAAATCGTGATTTTGATTCGGTGTCCAGGCAAATTCCACATTGCCGTCGCGGCTGGAGAATCCTTCAATACGCGGCGTTTCTCCGGTATCGGTGGTCGTTGAGTTTTGTGGGTCATCCTTTTCACGTTTTGCCAGGCTGCCGTAAGCTTTCATTCCCAGCACGCCGTCAATTAATGGTCCGCTGGTAAAGAACTGACCGTTATAGGTATCACCGCGATCGCGATGTTCCTGAATGGTGGTATCGACAGTAACGGTACCCGACCATTTCTGACCGATTTTTTTTGTGATGATATTCACGACACCGCCGAGCGCATCGGAACCGTACAGCGACGACATCGGGCCACGGACCACTTCAATACGTTCGATGGAATCGACCGGGATCCAGTTCAGATCGAAATCATTGTGGCGGAAGACGGCATTGCGGGAGTTAACGCGTTTACCGTCGACGAGAATCAGGGTGTAGCTGCTGTCCAGACCACGAATACTAACGCCCTTACGGTTATCCCCTTCGTTCGTCAGTTGTACGCCTGGCACTTCTTTGAGCACATCCTTTAGATTCTGTACTGGTTTTCGCTGCAGGTCTTCCTGGGTAATGACGCTGATACTGGCTGGTGCATCTTTCAGGTTTTGTTCAACGGAAGATGCGGTGACAACCATCGTTTCGCCATCATCATCGACCGCTAACACAGGCCATGCACAAGAAATAGCGGACAAACACAGCCCGACCCGTACGAAGGGGTTCAACCTAAACATTCCATATCTCCATGAGGTAACTACGAAAATAAAATGGGTTATCGCTCACATCTTTTTCACGTCCCCTTGCGTACGGCAGCATCGCGGTGGACTTATTTGTATGCAGGTGATCATCCCAGAAAGCCGGAACAGCCCCTGATTTGTCAGCCTTTTTAGATTTCGGCGTAACGATAATGCAAACGATAACAATTATCAATCCAAATGTTAAAATTTATATCCGCATGATTCGTGAGGGAAATAGAATTAAAAAAGCCCTCTCGGTTGAGAGGGCTTAGCAAGGAAGGGAGGAAACTTATTTCTTATCGTTCTGCGGGAACTTCATTTCGCTGTAGCGTACGAAGTGAGTTCCTTTAATCAGCTTGTATCCGAACCAGATAATCAGGAACAGCGGGATACCAATATATGTTGCCGCTACGCCGCCCCAGTCAATGGTGTCTTTCAGGAACGCTTCGTAGTTCTGGCCCAGTGTGATAATCAGACACAGAATGAATGCGAAGATCGGCCCCAGTGGGAAGAAGCCTGAACGGTACGGCAGATCGTTAATGTCGTGTCCCTGCAATACGTAACCGCGACGGAAGCGGTAGTGGCTAATCGCAATCCCCAGCCAGGCAATAAAGCCTGTCATACCAGAGGTGTTCAGCAACCACAGGTATACCGTCTGGTTACCAAACATCGAGGTCAGGAAGCATAGACCGGCAATCACCGTCGTCGCATACAGCGCGTTACGCGGCACGCCACCACGCGACAATTTAGCGAAAATGCGCGGCGCTTTACCGTCACACGCCAGGGTGTACAACATACGAGTAGACGCATACATACCGGAGTTACCCGCTGACAGCACCGCCGTCAGAATAACAGCGTTCATCACCGCCGCCGCAGAGAGCAGACCCGCGTGTTGGAATACCAGGGTGAACGGACTGACGCTGATGTCTTTCACATCGTTACGCAGCAGGCTCGGATCGGTGTACGGAATAATCAGGCTGATGATCAGGATCGCGAACACATAGAACAACAGGATTCGCCAGAACACCTGACGTACCGCGCGTGGAATGTTTTTCGCCGGATCTTCGGACTCGCCTGCAGCAATACCGATCAGCTCGGTACCCTGGAAAGAGAAGCCGACAATCATTGCCACGCCGATCATTGCCGCAAAACCACCAGCAAACGGTGCTTCGCCGATTGTCCAGTTGCTCCAGCCCGCAGGCTGTGCGCCTTTGAAGATACCGATAATCATCAGCACGCCGACAACAATAAAGACAATAACCGTCGTAACCTTGATCAGTGAGAACCAGTATTCTGCTTCACCAAAGCCACGGACCGAAATGTAGTTCAGCAGGAAGATAACGCCGAGGAACAGCGCACTCCAGATCCAACCGGGTGTATCCGGGAACCACCAGCTCATAACCAGCTGCGCAGCAACCAGGTCAACGGCAATAGTCACAGCCCAGTTGTACCAGTAGTTCCAGCCCAGCGCAAAGCCAAAGCCTTCTTCAACATAGTTCTGACCGTAAGTGGCAAACGAACCGGAAACCGGCATGTAAGCAGCCAGTTCGCCGAGACTGGTCATCAGGAAGTAAACCATCAGGCCAATCAGCATATACGAGAGCAATGCCCCGCCCGGACCTGCCTGAGAAATCGTTGCGCCAGAGGCAACAAAAAGACCTGTACCGATGGAACCGCCAATGGCAATCATCGTCAGGTGACGCGCCTTTAATTCACGGCGTAAGCCCGGCGCTTCTGTGGTTTTAGTTTCGGAAACCATACAAAAATGCTATCCATCTTAAAAATGAGGCGCGATTGTAGCAGACGATTGGCAATCCTTCCGGCAGAAATACACGGTTATAAGACACCTTCATGATCGCCCCGGGATTATAAGTAAAGCAGCCAATCTCTTTTCTGGCGAATGCATGCTGCGGGCGCTGCGTCACGAAATCGACACAGCACCAGCATGTTCTTGTACAGCAACTTAACGCGGTACATTCGCGGGATTGCAATAGTCCAGAAAGCGCCGTAGCGCGTTGGAAAGGTGTTTTTGCCGATGATGTATACGCCACAACGTACGCATCAGGCGCGGCAGAGGGACCGCAACTTCACTTAACGTGCCTGCCTGCAATTGATCTTCAATGACCCGTCGCGACAGGCAACTAATTCCCAATCCATGACGCACCGCATGTTTGATTGCCTCGGAGTTACCTAACTCCATCGCCATCTCAAACTTCGGTAAATGTGACAGCAACAGATAATCGACAATCTCCCGCGTGCCGGAACCGCGTTCACGCAGGATCCACGGCGCGGCAGCCAGCTGTTCTAAGGTGACCGGACCACGGGCCAACGGCGAAGTCGGGGCGGCGAAAACCACCAGCTCGTCTTCCAGCCACGGTTCAGAAATGATTTCAGTGCTGTGGCACGGGCCTTCAATAAAGCCAATATCAACGCGGAAATCCAGCACCGCTTGCATCACGTCCTGGCTGTTCCCAACGCTAAGTTCAATCGGCAACTGCGGATAATCATGGCGATAACGGGCGATAACTGCAGGCAGAATGTAGTTACCGATAGTACTACTGGCATAGATACGAATCGCGCCGTTGTCTTCGCGAAACAGTTGTTCGATTTCAACCGCCTGTTCAAGCAGTGCCAACGCTCGCGGATAGAGCAGCCGCCCGTGTTCATTAACTACCAGTCTTTTCCCCACGCGATCAAACAGTTGCACGCCAAGCTGCCCTTCCAGGTCAGTCAAGGCTGCGCTCACTGCTGATTGCGACAACGCCAGCATCACCGACGCTTGGGTGGTTGATCCACTTTTCAATACTTCTGCAAAAACTTCCAACTGCCGGAGGGTGATGTGCATAGTCGCTTACCACTTATAAAGATTGATTATAAATATATAATCAATTTTATTTTTAAACCAGTTAGTCGTAACCTTATACCCGGTTAAAGGAGAGGGTTATGACGAATATCACCTTACAGAAACAACATCGTACACTGTGGCATTTTATTCCGGGGTTAGCCCTGAGTGCAGTTATCACCGGGGTCGCCCTGTGGGGTGGTTCCATTCCCGCGGTTGCGGGTGCCGGGTTTAGTGCCCTCACCCTCGCAATTTTGTTGGGGATGGTTTTAGGCAACACCATCTATCCGCACATCTGGAAAAGCTGTGACGGTGGTGTGCTGTTTGCCAAGCAATATTTATTACGTCTGGGTATCATTCTTTATGGCTTCCGTCTGACGTTCTCGCAAATTGCCGATGTCGGTATCAGTGGGATCATCATTGACGTGCTGACGCTGTCCAGTACCTTCCTGCTGGCTTGTTTCCTGGGGCAGAAAGTGTTTGGTCTGGATAAGCACACCAGCTGGTTGATCGGTGCCGGTAGCAGTATCTGTGGTGCTGCCGCGGTACTGGCGACTGAGCCGGTAGTGAAAGCGGAAGCCAGTAAAGTAACCGTGGCTGTTGCAACCGTCGTTATCTTCGGGACCGTCGCGATTTTCCTCTACCCGGCGATATATCCGCTGATGTCTCAATGGTTTAGTCCGGAAACTTTCGGTATCTACATTGGTTCTACTGTGCACGAAGTGGCGCAGGTGGTGGCGGCAGGTCATGCCATCAGCCCGGATGCAGAAAACGCAGCAGTTATTTCCAAAATGCTGCGCGTGATGATGCTGGCTCCGTTCCTCATCCTGCTGGCGGCGCGTGTTAAACAGCTGTCTGGGGCGAACAGCGGCGAGAAAAGCAAAATCACTATTCCGTGGTTTGCCATCTTGTTCATCGTAGTTGCCATCTTTAACTCGTTCCACCTGTTACCGCAGAGCGTAGTGAATATGCTGGTAACGCTGGATACCTTCCTGCTGGCAATGGCGATGGCGGCGCTGGGTCTGACCACTCACGTCAGCGCGCTGAAAAAAGCCGGGGCGAAACCTCTGCTGATGGCTCTGGTACTGTTTGCCTGGCTGATTGTTGGTGGTGGTGCGATTAACTATGTGATTCAAAGCGTCATCGCATAAACCACTACATCTTGCTCCTGTTAACCCGCTATCATTACCGTTTTCCTCCAGCGGGTTTAACAGGAGTCCTCGCATGAAATACATTGGAGCGCACGTTAGTGCTGCTGGCGGTCTGGCAAATGCCGCAATTCGCGCCGCCGAAATCGACGCAACCGCGTTTGCCTTGTTCACCAAAAACCAACGTCAGTGGCGTGCCGCACCGCTCACGACGCAAACCATCAATGAATTCAAAGCCGCCTGTGAAAAATATCACTACACATCGGCGCAAATTCTTCCCCACGACAGTTATCTGATTAACCTCGGACATCCGGTCGCTGAAGCTCTGGAAAAATCGCGCGATGCGTTTATAGATGAAATGCAGCGTTGCGAACAGCTGGGGCTTTCTTTGCTCAACTTCCACCCTGGCAGCCATCTGATGCAGATTTCAGAAGAGGATTGCCTTGCGCGTATTGCCGAATCCATCAACATTGCGCTGGATAAAACTCAAGGTGTGACAGCGGTGATTGAAAATACCGCCGGTCAGGGCAGCAACTTAGGGTTTAAATTCGAACATCTCGCGGCGATTATCGACGGCGTGGAAGATAAATCCCGCGTCGGCGTCTGCATTGATACCTGCCATGCTTTCGCTGCCGGGTATGATTTGCGTACTCCAGCCGAATGCGAGAAAACGTTCGCGGATTTTGCCCGTATTGTCGGCTTTAAGTATCTGCGCGGGATGCACCTAAACGATGCGAAAAGCACCTTTGGCAGCCGCGTTGACCGCCATCATAGCCTCGGTGAAGGCAATATCGGTCATGATGCGTTCCGCTGGATCATGCAGGACGACCGTTTCGACGGAATTCCGCTGATCCTTGAAACCATCAACCCGGATATCTGGGCAGAAGAGATCGCCTGGCTGAAAGCGCAACAAACTGAAAAAGCGGTAGCCTGAAGATGAATAACCGGGAGAAGGAGATCCTTGCAATATTAAGGCGTAACCCGCTGATTCAGCAGAACGAAATTGCGGATATGCTGCAAATCAGCCGTTCGCGTGTTGCAGCGCATATTATGGATTTAATGCGCAAAGGTCGGATTAAAGGCAAAGGTTACATTCTCACCGAGCAGGAATACTGCGTAGTGGTGGGGACAATCAATATGGATATTCGCGGGGTGGCGGATATCCGTTACCCGCAAGCGGCTTCTCATCCCGGTACAATTCATTGCTCGGCAGGCGGCGTTGGACGCAATATCGCCCACAATCTGGCGCTGTTAGGCCGCGACGTCCATTTGCTTTCAGTGATTGGCGATGACTTTTATGGCGAAATGCTCCTGGAAGAAACGCGCCGCGCCGGCGTGAATGTCTCCGGCTGCGTTCGTTTACATGGTCAAAGCACATCGACGTATCTGGCAATTGCCAATCGAGACGATCAAACCGTGCTGGCGATTAACGATACCCATCTGCTGGATCAGTTGACACCGCAACTACTGAACGGGTCGCGCGATTTACTTCGTCATGCGGGCGTGGTACTGGCTGATTGCAACCTGACAGCCGAGGCGCTGGAGTGGGTCTTTACCCTCGCTGATGAAATCCCGGTGTTTGTCGATACCGTTTCAGAATTCAAAGCGGGCAAAATCAAACACTGGCTGGCGCATATTCACACTCTGAAACCCACTTTGCCGGAGCTGGAAATTTTATGGGGCCAGCCGATAACCCGCGATGCTGATCGTAATGCCGCAGTGAATGCGTTGCATCAACAAGGCGTTCAGCAATTGTTTGTTTATTTGCCCGATGAGTCTGTTTATTGCAGCCAAAAGGATGGCGAACAATTTTTGCTGACTGCGCCAGCGCATACGACGGTAGACAGTTTTGGTGCTGACGATGGTTTTATGGCGGGCCTGGTGTATAGCTTTCTGGAAGGAAGCAGTTTCCGTGATAGTGCCCGTTTTGCGATGGCCTGCGCGGCAATTTCACGCGCCAGCGGCAGCTTAAACAACCCTACCCTGTCTGCCGATAACGCGCTTTCATTAGTGCCGATGGTGTAACAATCTTGCCGGATTCGACGCTTGACCGCGTCTTATCCGGCTCATAACTCGCGCACTACGCTAAACCAATAAAGAATCCTGCAATGGTGGCACTCATCAGGTTAGAAAGTGTCGCCGCCGCCAGCGCGCGTAAACCAAGCTGGGCGATTTCCGGCGCACGGTGTGGCGCAACCGCAGAAAATGCGCCAACCACCACCCCGATAGAACCAAAGTTAGCGAAACCGCACAACGCGAAGGAAATAATCGCCACGGTTTTAGCATCCAGAGTGCCAGCTGTTTGCAGATAAGGTGAGAAATTGAGGTAAGCGACAAATTCATTAATCGCCAGTTTCTGTCCAATCAAACTCCCGGCAAGATTCGCATCACTCCAGTCAACCCCCATCACCCACGCCAGCGGAGCCAACAGGTAACCTAAAATGGACTCCAGCGAGGCATGTTCAAAACCAAACCAGCCGCCAACGCCGCCGATAATACCGTTAATCAACGCAATTATTGCAACAAATGCCATCACCACTGTCGCCACACCTGCGGCGATTTTCAGCCCGGTCATTGCCCCTGTAGCGGCGGCTTCAATAATGCTTTTTGGCGGTGTTTCGGTGAAAGAGAGGTTATTAAAGGAAACCTGCGAAGATTCGGTAGCCGGGCTTAACAGGCGGGCAAACAAGATCCCGCCAGGGATCGCCATTAACGATGCCGCCAGCAGATATTCCACAGGCACGCCCAGTGCGGCGTAACCAATCATTGTCGAACCAGCAATCGAGGCCATGCCGCTGCAAATAGCCGTAAATAATTCATTGCGATTCAGACGATCGATAAAAGGTTTGACGATTGCCGGAATTTCGTTTTGCCCGAGGAAAATGGTAGTGACCACGACGAATGACTCGATCTTGCTGATATTCAATGCTTTCTGGAATATACCGCCGAGAATGCGAATTAAGATCCCCATCACACCGATGTAGTAGAGAATACTCACCAATGCAGTGACGAAGATAATTGCCGGTAATACCCTGAAACCAAAGATAAATCCTGCGCCATCAAATAAGGTGTCCATTTTCGGTCCGACCAGAGAACCGAAGATAAAAGCGCTACCTGCATCGCTGTACGCCATCACTTTATGGACGCCAAAAGCGACTTTTTCTGCGACCCAACGCCCTGGTGGTAACCAAAGCATAATGCCGCCAATCACGACCTGTAATACCAGCGCCGCACCGACAGTACGCAGGCTGATCTTCTTCTTGTTTACTGACAGCAAAAACGCAATTGCCAGCAGTACCACCATTCCCAGAACACTTCTCATGACATCCATAGTTATTATCTCTTCATGTCATTTTGGGCGACGGCTTTCTGCCCATCAGAAATAGCCGGGCCTGCATCTTGCGATACTGTCCCGGCTTGTTATCAACACTTAATGGGTTTTGATGTAGCCGCGCACGCACTCTTCGACTAATCCCCAGAACCAGTCGGTATCAATAGTGATGCCGACTTTTGTATTGGCGGGCTTGCCAAGAACGCCCAGCTCGTCGCAGACGGTACGTCCGTAACAAGGGCCACTGTTGACGTCCACTTCGACGTACATCTCCTGGGTTTTAATGCCATCGGGGTTAATCAGATAACCGATACAGGTGGCGTCATGTACCGGGCCGCCAGCCAGACCGTAGTTTTCGAACTGGGTTTTCAGAGTGAAGTTCATGATGTCGCTGAACAACTCTCCGGCAGGGCCGCCTGCCCTTTCCATCCGAGCAATCACGTCCGGAGTGCAAACGGTCTGGTTGGTGAGATCGAGGCCCATCATCACTAATGGAACGCCGGAGGTGAACACCACTCGCGCCGCTTCCGGGTCAGCAAAGATGTTGAACTCGGCAGATGGGGTGAAGTTGCCAGTACCGTAAGCGCCGCCCATTAGCACAATTTCACGGATTTTTGGCAGGATTGCGGGTTGCATACGCATTGCCACCGCGATATTTGAAAGCGGACCAACCGGCACCAGAGTGATATCGCCATCGCTTGCCATCAGGGTATCGATGATATATTTCACCGCATGGGTACTTTCTGCCTGGCGGGTCAGCGGCTCGAATACCGGGCCATCAAGTCCGGTTTCACCGTGAATATTATCGGCAACGATTTGTTGACGCATAATAGGTTGCGGCATCCCCGCATAAACCGGAACATTAATCTCCAGTTTCTGGCAAACATTCAGGCCATTAATTAATGTTTTATCGAGGGTTTGATTCCCCGCCACAATAGTGATACCTAATAAATCAATCGCCGGATGTTTCGCGGCCATCATTATGGCAATAGCATCATCATGACCCGGATCACAATCCAGAATAATTTTTCTCTTTTCCATTGTTTATTTCCTCTGTTTCCAGTTGCGTTATTTTTTCTACAGCAAAGAAAATTCGACCGGGCCGATGATTGAATCTTAACAACAGCGTACGTATGCTAAATATGAGAAATCTCATAGCGGATAAACATCGTGAAAGAAATCCACAATAATGATCTTAAGCAGCAATTGATGAGTGAGTCCGCGTATAAGGATTGCTTTTCAACGGATGTTTCAGCCGATACACGGCTGTTTCATTTTTTAGCGCGTGACTACATTGTGCAGGAAGGGCAACAGCCGTCATGGCTGTTTTACCTGACGCGAGGCCGCGCCAGGCTTTACGCCACGCTTGCCAATGGTCGCGTGTCGCTGATTGATTTCTTTGCTGCACCCTGTTTTATTGGCGAGATTGAGTTAATCGATAAAGATCATGAACCACGAGCGGTACAGGCGATTGAAGAGTGTTGGTGCCTTGCGCTCCCTATGAAACATTACCGCCCGCTGTTATTAAACGATACGCTATTTTTACGAAAACTCTGCGTCACCTTAAGTCATAAAAATTATCGTAATATTGTTTCTTTAACTCAGAATCAATCATTTCCGTTAGTGAATCGCCTGGCAGCATTTATATTACTCTCGCAGGAAGGTGATCTTTATCACGAAAAACATACCCAGGCGGCAGAGTATTTAGGTGTTACTTATCGTCACTTGCTATATGTGATCGCTCAACTCATTCACGACGGTTTATTAATTAAAAGTAAGAAAGGGTATTTAATTAAAAACAGAAAGCAGTTGTTAGGGCTGGCGCTGGAGATGGATCCGGAGAATAAATTCTCCGGGATGATGCAGTAAAAAATAATCTGGAATAGCGCGATTGCCGGATGCAACGCTTAATAAGCGCGTACATCCGGTAATGAAACTCAAGCTAAACCAATAAAGAACCCGGCAATGGTCGCGCTCATCAGGTTGGAAAGCGTTGCTGCTGCCAACGCCCGTAACCCAAGCTGAGCGATTTCCGGCGCACGTTTTGGCGAAATAGCCGAAAACGCCCCAACGACAACACCGATAGAACCAAAGTTAGCAAAACCACAAAGCGCAAAGGAGATAATCGCAATGGTTTTCACTTCCAGCGTGCCGCCCGTTTGCAGGTATGGGGAGAAACTCAGGTAAGCGACGAATTCGTTAATCGCCAGTTTCTGCCCAATCAGGCTACCCGCAAGGTTGGCATCACTCCAGTCCACGCCCATGATCCACGCCAGCGGTGCCAGCACATAGCCAAAAATACTTTCCAGAGAGGCATTGGAAAAGCCAAACCAGCCACCAATTCCGCCGATAATGCCGTTGATCAGCGCAATAATTGCCACAAACGCCATTACCACCGTCGCCACACCAGCGGCGATTTTCAACCCGGTCATCGCACCGCTCGCCGCCGCTTCGATAAAGCTTTTTGGCGGCGTTTCGCTGAACGACAGATTTTCAAATGTCACCTGCGAAGGCTCGGTGGCTGGGCTAAGAATACGTGCAAACAAAATACCACCAGGGATCGCCATCAGCGATGCCGCTAACAGGTAGTCAATTGGTACGCCCATTCCGGCATAACCAATCATCATCGAACCGGCAATGGACGCCATCCCGCTACAAATTGCCGTAAATAGCTCGTTGCGATTCATGCGATCGATAAACGGTTTTACGATCGCCGGGATCTCATTTTGCCCAAGGAAAATAGTGGTAACCGCAACAAAAGATTCGATTTTGCTGATGTTGAGGGCTTTCTGAAAAATACTGCCAAGAATGCGGATTAGCAGCCCCATCACGCCAATGTAGTACAGCAGGCTGATGAGCGCTGTGACGAAAATAATTGCCGGAAGTACGCGAAAGGCGAAGATAAAGCCCGCGCCATCAAACAGGTCATCCATTTTCGGCCCAACCAGCGAACCAAAAATGAAGGCGCTACCGGCATCACTGTAAGACATCACTTTATGCACGCCTAATGCCGCCTGCTCTACTGCCCATTTTCCCGGTGGGAAGTAGAGCATAATGCCACCAATAGCGATTTGCAGCAGCAATGCAGCCCCGACCGTGCGTATGCTGATACCTTTTTTATTCACTGACAATAAGAATGCAATTACCAGCAATACCACCATACCCACCAAACTTCTCATTATATCCATAATGATTTTCCTTTCATGCCAGTAAACCCGGCGTTAGCGCCAGGTTTTGGTATGTATGATCAGTACGGGCGACGGCTTTCTGCCCGTCAGAAATTAACCCGCGAGACGCTGGTATTCTTTGGCAATTTCGCTCGCCAGAATGGCGTTATTGAACACCAGTTGGATGTTGGATTTCAGACTGTCACCACCGGTCAGTTCAGCAACACGCGCCAACAGGAACGGTGTACTTTCTTTACCAATAACGCCCTGCTCTTCGGCTTCGGCGACGGCTTGATCTATGGCTGCATTGATAGATTCCTCCGGCATCGCAAACTGCTCCGGGATCGGATTCGCCACTACCAGGCCGCCGTTCAAACCGGTTTGCCATTTCACTGCCATTGCACGAGCAATTTCCGTGGCACTATCAAGGCGAATACTGACTTCAAATGGGCTGGTACGGCAGAAAAACGCAGGCAGCGCTTTTGTCTGATAGCCAATTAACGGTACACCGAAGGTTTCTAAATATTCTGTTGTTAATCCTAAATCGAGAATAGATTTTGCACCGGCACAAACAACGGTGACATTAGTATTTGCCAGCTCCTGTAAATCGGCAGAAATATCGAATGTATGTTCCGCACCGCGATGCACACCACCAATCCCCCCCGTTGCAAATACTTTAATTCCTGCCAGTGCCGCGATAATCATCGTTGAAGCAACGGTGGTCGCGCCATTTTTTCCTGCGGCAACGACAAAAGGTAAATCACGGCGACTGACTTTCGTCACGTTATGTCCTTCACGGCCTAACAATTCAATTTCTTCTTTGCTCAAACCTACTTTCATGACACCACCAATAATGGCGATTGTTGCAGGTACAGCACCGTGCTTACGAATTGTGTCTTCTACTTCAATTGCCGTCTCAGCATTTTGCGGGAATGGCATCCCGTGAGAAATAATGGTCGATTCCAGTGCCACAACCGGTTTTTTGTTTTTTAAAGCGTCCTGCACTTCCGGGGAAATTTGTAATAATTCAGGGGAAATTTTTAATTCAGACATTCTGCGTTCTCCACTAACGATATAACGTTGGCAATCGATAAATCGGGGTTATTGGTGTATTCACAGGAGAGCGCCATTGACGAACATCCCTGTGCGAAACGAACAGATTCGGCAAACGGCATTCCGTCTACCCAACACGAAGCAAGTCCCGCCATCATGGCATCGCCCGCTCCGGTAACATTAATGACATTGGTTTTAATCGGCGCAGACCAACCACTTTCACCGCTGATATCACTGTAATAAACGCCGTCGCCGCCCATGCTCAATACCAGTCGGTTCAGGCCATGTTGATGGAACCAGGCGGCAACCTTTGCCACATCTTCACGCCCTGACAGCGCAATCCCACTCAGGGTTTCCGCTTCAAGGCGGTTTGGCTTGAGAGTGTGGATCAGATTTAGACGGTCGCGCACTTTGACACATTTCCACGCAGAAACAGGATCGACAAATATGGGTACGTTGGCGGCATTATCCAGAATCCATGCCAGTGCCTCTTCACTGATATTACAGTCCGCGACAATGACCTTTGCCCTCTGAATAAATTCACGGTGCTGTGCGAGATATTCAGCTGTAATAGCGTTGCTAATATTCATGTCATTTATAGCAACCAGCATTTCACCGGTATTATCGAGTAATGATAAATAGCTCGACGTATTTTCTCCCGGCACAATCAGGCATTTATCGACATAAACGCCAGATTGATTGGTTTGCGTTAGCAGCGATTGACCATAAAAATCACTGCCTACGGCGCTCAGTAGCCAGGCTTTATTACCCAGCAACGCCAGGTTTTGTGCAATATTGCGCCCTACCCCACCAGGCGTAAATTTTATTTTACCTGGATTTGAATCCGCATAATTTAATGATTCATGTGAATATCCGGCGACATCAATATTCGCCGAGCCTATAATTACGACATAATCCTTTTCGCGCATAGCACGTCCTCTGGTAAAAAATTACCAACCCTGTCAATCCACAAGAATATAGATACTGCAAAGACGGTTTAAACATGTGTTCATATTTAAACATGTGCTCATAGTATGCATGTTTTACGTAAAGTAAATTGCCGCCAGAGAGGCAAAATGGGCAGATTTGAGCAGGCTCACAAAATGCGATTAAATGCCTGAATTACAAAAGTGAGAAATTTGTGACGGGATGCACAGAACAGGAACACTAAAAAAGGGCAGAAAATAATCTGCCCTTGAGGAAATAACCTTAGTGTTTGATGAACATTTCAGGTTTCTACTGAAAGATAAAACCATTTAAATTCATAAAATTACATTCACAAACTGGTCATTCCCTTTGCGCTCATCAAATGTTACAGGGCAGGAAATTTCTGCCCTGTAACACACCTTTTATTACGCTGCTTTCGCTACTGCGTCCACTTCCGGACGTTTCAGGAAGGCATAGGCCAAACCCGCCACCAGCGTACCGGCAATAATTGCTACCAGGTAACCCAGTACCGGCGTAATAGCGCCAGGGATCAGCAGAACAAACAGACCACCGTGCGGTGCCATCAGTTTCGCACCAATCGCCATTGAGATTGCGCCAGTCAGCGCCCCACCAACGATACAACACGGCAGCACACGCATCGGATCACGAGCAGCAAACGGAATTGCACCTTCCGAAATAAAGCACAGACCAAGAACCAGAGCGGCTTTGCCACCTTCCTGCTGCGCTTTGTCGAATTTGCGACGCGCCACCATTGTTGCCAGACCCATTGCCAGCGGTGGCACCATACCTGCCGCCATAATCGCCGCCATCGGGCCATAGGTTTGAGTACTCAGCAGACCCACACCGAATGCGTACGCTGCTTTATTTACCGGACCGCCCATGTCAGTACACATCATGCCACCGAGGATCGCCCCCAGCAGAACCGCATTCGCAGTCCCCATGGTCTGCAGCCAGTGAGTCAACCCTTCGAGAATGCCAGCAACCGGTTTACCGATCAGGTAGATCATCGCCAGACCGACCACCAGACTGGAAATTAGCGGAATGATCAGGATCGGTTTCAGCGCCTCCATACTCTGTGGCAGTTTCAGTTGCGTACTGATTAACTTCGCAATGTAACCAGCCAGGAAGCCCGCAATAATACCCCCAATGAAGCCAGAACCGGTGCTGACCGCCAGCATACCGCCAATCAGACCCGGCGTGAGACCCGGACGATCGGCAATGGAGAAGGCAATGTAACCTGCCAGTACCGGCACCATCAGCGCAAAGGCTGAACCACCACCAATCTGCATCAGCGCCGCTGCCAACGTACCCGGCTCTTTAAACGCTTCGATACCAAAAGCAAAAGAAAGCGCGATACACAGACCACCTGCAACGACCATCGGCAGCATGTAAGAGACGCCCGTCAGCAAGTGACGGTAAGCGCCTGCACCCTCTTTCTTACCTTCAGTGGTCGCTGTTTGAGCTTTGCCCGCCGGTTCATACGGCGTTGCTTCAGCAACCGCTTTATCCAGTTCCTGCGCGGTTTTCTTCAGCGCCAGACCGGTAGAGGTGCGATACATCGGTTTACCAGCAAATTTCGCCAGATCCACTTCGATATCTGCCGCCACAATCACCAGATCCGCTGCGGCTACTTCTTCAGGGGTGATCGCATTACCCGCGCCAACAGAACCACGGGTTTCAACTTTCACCCACCAGCCACGTTTTTTCGCTTCGGTTTCAATGGCTTCAGCCGCCATAAATGTGTGTGCTACGCCAGTCGGGCAAGCTGTCACCGCAACTACGCGTTTCGGACCGCTGGTGGCAACTGGTGCTGTCGCAGCGACCGGTGCAGTGTAAGGTTTCGCATGGCCTTTAGCTTCACTCAGGAACAGCTCAGGGTGCGCAACTGCCCGGGAAATATCGCCCAGCCAGACATTTTTACCGTTCAGCGCGCTGTCGTTCGGGATGGAATCACCGAGAACAATCGCCATTTCAGCGTCGTTCGGATTGTCGATGATTTCCAGTTTTGCTTTTCGCGCCGCCGCGCCCAGCAGGGTCTTCGCCATATAGGCGCGTGCCTGACCGAGATTAGCGTCAATAATCAGCAGCGTTTTCATTATGCCTCTCCTGCTGTCAGTTAAAAGGTTGTAAGTCGACGCGCGCCATCATTGCGGCCAACTGCGGACGATCGGTAATACCCACATTGCTTTGACTTACCGCCAGGGCTGCAACAGCTGTCGCCAGACGCAGTGTGTGTTCACTGGATTCACGCATCAGCAAGCCATAAATCAGGCCACCAACCATAGAATCCCCTGCGCCAACGGTGCTTACGACATCGACTGACGGTGGTTTGGCGATCCATTCGCCGGAGGCATTAACCCAAAGCGCGCCTTCGGCACCCAGTGAAATAACGACATGCGCGATACCTTGTTCACGCAGCGCATGCGCAGCTTCAATCACATCTTTCATTTCAGGCAGTTTACGGCCCGCCCAGATTTCCAGCTCGCGGCGGTTAGGTTTCACCAGCCACGGTGCCGCTTTCAAACCTGCCACTAACGCTTCACGGCTACTATCAAAGATAATGCAAGGACACTGACTACGCAGGCGAGTCATCCAGTCGGTGAACGCTTCCGGGCTGACGCCTGACGGTAAGCTTCCGCTGACACAGACCATATCGAACTGACCGAGCCAGCTCAGAGAATCAGTCACAAAGCGTTCCCAGTCGGCGGGGGTAACTTCAAAACCCGAGAAGTTGAAGTCGGTCACTTCGCCGTCTTTTTCCGTCAGCTTAACGTTAATTCGGGTGCGCCCCTGTACAACCTGGAAACGGTTGGCAATGCCCAGCTCGCTGAACAGTTGCTGAAAACCATCCTGATTGTCTTTACCGAGGAAGCCGCCAACGGTGACATCAATTCCCAGGTCTTTTAATACTTTGGCCACGTTGATGCCTTTACCCGCCGCATGCAGACCGGTGGTTTTCACCAGGTTCACTTCGCCGCGTTCAATTTCCGGGCAGAAACCAACAAGGTCATAAGCCGGATTAAGGGTGATAGTAGCAACACGTCTGCTCATTATGCGCCCTCCCCAAGACCAGCAGCGATAGCGTCGCCAATGGCTTTCAGCGCCTGCTCAGCATCTGCACCCTGGGCGGTAAAGCGTAGGCGATGACCTTTCTTAACGCCAAGTGCCACAACTTTCATCAGACTACGTCCGTTTGCCGGTTTGCCGGTGCCATCAAGGTTTGTCACGGTAATATCACTGTTAAATTGTTTAATAGTATTAACCAGCATGGTACCTGGACGAGCATGCAGGCCGTGTTCATTGCGCACCACAAACTCCGCGCTTAACACGTCGTCGGTCGGCGCATCATCGCTGGTCAGCAGCGCCAGCAACGTTGCCGCATCCGCTTTCAGCAAACGGTCAGCTTTATTGTCGAGCAACAAATCAGCGAGACGCTTAAGAACCGCGACGGGCTGATCGTCATTCATCGCCACACTCACCAGCATGGCTGCCGTTTCGCCGTCCACATCAAAAGCATTTGCCGCACGGCTTACCGCAATCGCGCTACGCAAATTGCCTTCAGCGCTATCGCTCAGCCAGATGCCCTGTCCGAGGTTCAGCGGTTGTTCATTGATAGCTTTAGTGACGAAGGTGGCGTCAACTGCCCCTGCTTCTTTCAGACGCGCAGCATTAAGCGCCTGAAGCGTCAGCAGATCGCTGGCGACAATATCCAGCGTCAGCATTTCGTTATCGAGCTTCAGCTGCTCACTCTGCTTTTCGCCCATCAGCAATGCGCGAAGTTCTTCTGCTGTCGTTGCTGACTTCAGCTGTTCAGCAACGGAATCATCGCTCAGTACGTGGGTCAGCTGGCGTAACAGACCCAGATGTTCATCCGAGCTGGCAGCAATACCGATCGCCACGTACGCTACCTGGCCGTCACCCCAGGTGACGCCTTCCGGGAACTGAAATACCTGAACGCCGGTTTTCAGCACCTGATCGCGGGTGTCGGTAGTGCCGTGTGGAATAGCAATACCATTGCCGAGGAACGTAGAGGTTTGCTGTTCGCGCGCCAGCATGCCATTGACGTAGCCTTCAGCTACATTACCGGCCTGCACCAGCGCCGCAGCGACCTGGCGAATCGCCTCTTCTTTGTCTCCGGCCTTTTCGCCCGGATGGATGTCCTGTACGGATAACTGGAACATAGTTCTCCTCTCTTGCTGAATTGAAACGATTCAGCTTCTATGAGAAAAAAAGCGCCAACCTGGCTTAGGGTTAAAGACAAGATCGCGCTGAAACGTTTCAAGAAAGCATAATACTTCTGTTTCAGCACGCAAGGAAAGCCGTAAAGTTATGAACAAAAGTTTGATGTGCTGCACAATTTTTTGTCATTTTTCCGAATTGCTGATGGGAAAATCCGTGGTCAGTAATTTCAATTCAGCAGCGTCAGCAGACAATCAGCAAGAGTGAAATGGCATTTTGATTATTCGTGGCGCTTTTGATTTTGCTGTCTGTTTATTTACTGACAAGCAGCGTAAACTCCGCGTCTTCATCTTCCAGTGATCGACCAGCATGCATAACTCCCCCGCAGTCTCCAGCGCGAAATCGTTTGACCTGACCTCGACGGCGTTTTTAATCGTTGCCTTTCTCACCGGTATTGCGGGCGCTCTGCAAACCCCGACACTCAGTATTTTCCTTACCGATGAAGTACATGCCCGTCCGGCGATGGTGGGATTCTTCTTTACCGGCAGCGCTGTCATTGGGATTCTGGTCAGTCAGTTTCTCGCCGGGCGCTCTGATAAGCGCGGCGATCGCAAATCGCTGATTGTCTTTTGCTGCCTGTTAGGCGTGCTGGCCTGCACCCTTTTTGCCTGGAATCGCAACTACTTTGTTTTGCTATTCGTTGGCGTCTTTCTTAGCAGCTTTGGCTCGACCGCTAACCCGCAAATGTTTGCCCTTGCACGTGAACATGCCGACAAAACCGGACGTGAGGCGGTGATGTTCAGCTCTTTTTTACGCGCTCAGGTTTCACTGGCATGGGTCATTGGCCCGCCGCTGGCTTATGCCTTAGCGATGGGTTTCAGCTTTACGGTAATGTATCTGAGCGCAGCGGTAGCGTTTATTGTTTGCGGCGTGATGGTGTGGCTGTTTTTACCGTCGATGCAAAAAGAGCTTCCGCTGGCGACCGGCACGGTTGAAGCGCCGCGCCGTAACCGTCGCGATACGCTGCTGCTGTTTGTCATTTGTACATTGATGTGGGGCTCGAACAGCCTGTACATCATCAACATGCCGCTATTTATTATCAACGAACTGCATCTTCCCGAGAAACTGGCCGGTGTGATGATGGGGACCGCCGCCGGGCTGGAAATCCCGACCATGTTGATTGCCGGATATTTTGCCAAACGTCTGGGTAAGCGTTTCTTAATGCGCGTTGCTGCCGTGGGTGGCGTCTGTTTTTACGCAGGAATGCTGATGGCGCATTCACCTGTCATTCTGTTGGGCTTGCAGCTGCTAAATGCTATTTTTATTGGCATTCTGGGCGGCATCGGGATGCTCTATTTTCAGGATTTGATGCCCGGTCAGGCAGGTTCAGCCACCACGCTCTATACCAACACGTCGCGCGTGGGCTGGATCATCGCAGGATCTGTGGCGGGCATCGTCGCCGAGATCTGGAATTATCACGCTGTGTTCTGGTTTGCGATGGTGATGATTATCGCCACTCTGTTTTGCTTACTGCGGATTAAAGATGTTTAAGGCGCGGTCAGCATTTCCAGATCGATAAGCCAGGTCATTGCCTGCTGACGCGAGTTACCGCACATTTCAGCGCTGGCTTGTAAGCCTGCACAGACTTTCGGCCGCAGTGGCGAGGTGAAAATTTTACAGCGTTGCTGTTCATCAAGCTGAATGCAGGGCGTATTGGCGGGCTTGCCATCTGGCATACCGGGAATAGGGCTGGAAATTGAAGGGGCAGTGCAACACGCCCCGCAACCCGGACGGCATTCCATACGTTGTTCTCTTAAGGTTAACCACCGGATTGATGAGCGCGCACAGTACCACCTTTTTTGCACCAGCAAAAGTGCGAATACCACTTGCCCGAAAGGCCCGTCGCGAGTACTTTGTCGCGATATTTTTGACATTTTCGACTACAGGAATTTTTCGATGCCAAGAGCGAACGAAATTAAAAAAGGTATGGTACTGAATTACAACGGCAAACTGCTGCTGGTTAAGGACATTGATATTCAGTCGCCCACTGCCCGTGGTGCCGCTACGCTGTACAAAATGCGTTTTTCTGATGTCCGTACCGGGCTGAAAGTAGAAGAGCGTTTCAAAGGAGATGATATCGTTGACACCGTGACGCTGACCCGCCGTTACGTTGACTTCTCCTATGTCGATGGCAACGAATATGTCTTTATGGATAAAGAAGACTATACCCCGTATACCTTCACCAAAGATCAGATTGAAGAAGAGTTGCTGTTTATGCCAGAGGGCGGCATGCCGGACATGCAGGTGCTGACCTGGGACGGTCAATTGCTGGCGCTTGAGCTGCCGCAGACCGTTGATCTGGAAATCGTTGAAACCGCACCAGGCATCAAAGGGGCATCTGCCAGCGCCCGTAACAAACCGGCGACATTGAGCACTGGTCTGGTGATTCAGGTACCAGAATACTTAAGCCCGGGCGAAAAAATTCGTATCCATATCGAAGAACGCCGTTATATGGGGCGTGCTGACTAACTTCAGCCGCATGCAGAAAAGGGATAGCTCAGGCTGTCCCTTTTTTAATTTATTATACCAATCTTCTATTTTGCGCTTCCTGAACACCTTACGCCCGCAATATTCACTCGTTGATTGATCGCCCTCACACTTCATCGCATTAACAATCCAGACCAATTTCAATTGCTGTCATATAACTTTACACTGTCGTTGTTAATTAATCGTTACTAAGACGTGACTCCTATGAATACAATCGCCTCCGTTACGCTCCCGCATCATGTACACGCTCCACGCTACGATCGCCAGCAGTTGCAATCACGTATCGTTCATTTTGGCTTTGGAGCCTTTCACCGCGCACATCAGGCGTTACTGACCGATCGTGTGCTGAATGCCCAGGGCGGTGACTGGGGGATCTGTGAAATCAGCTTGTTCAGCGGCGATCAACTGATGAGCCAGCTCCGCGCACAGAACCATTTATATACCGTGCTGGAGAAAGGTGCGGACGGCAATCAGGCGATAATTGTCGGTGCCGTTCACGAATGCCTGAATGCAAAACTGGATTCCTTAGTGGCAATTATTGAGAAATTTTGCGAGCCACAGGTGGCAATTGTTTCCCTGACGATTACCGAAAAAGGCTATTGTATTGACCCGGCCACCGGTGCACTCGACACCAGCAATCCGCGGATTATTCACGATCTTCAAAATCCTGAAGAACCTCACTCCGCGCCGGGTATTCTCGTCGAAGCACTGAAACGACGCCGTGAACGCGGCCTTGCACCGTTTACCGTACTCTCCTGCGACAATATTCCCGACAATGGCCATGTGGTGAAAAACGCGGTGCAGGGGATGGCGGAAAAACGTTCACCAGAACTCGCCGGGTGGATAAAAGAACACGTCAGTTTTCCGGGAACCATGGTCGACCGTATTGTTCCGGCAGCAACCGACGAATCACTGGCGGAAATCAGCCAACATCTGGGGGTGAATGATCCCTGCGCGATTAGCTGCGAACCGTTTATCCAGTGGGTGGTGGAAGATAACTTCGTCGCTGGGCGTCCTGCCTGGGAAGTCGCAGGTGTACAAATGGTGAATGATGTCCTGCCATGGGAAGAGATGAAACTGCGTATGCTTAATGGCAGCCACTCTTTTCTCGCTTATCTGGGTTACCTCTCAGGATTCGCGCACATCAGTGATTGCATGCAGGATCGCGCATTTCGCCATGCCGCCAGAGCATTAATGCTGGATGAGCAAGCGCCGACACTGCGAATTAAAGATGTCGATTTAACACAATATGCAGATAAGTTAATTGCACGTTTTGCTAACCCGGCGCTGAAACATAAGACCTGGCAAATCGCAATGGATGGTAGCCAGAAATTACCGCAACGTATGCTGGCTGGTATTCGCATACATCTGGCGCGCGAAACGGACTGGTCGTTGCTGGCATTAGGAGTTGCAGGCTGGATGCGTTACGTCAGCGGCGTTGATGATGCCGGAAATGCCATTGATGTTCGCGATCCGCTTAGCGATAAAATTTGCGAACTTGTTGCGGGCAGTAGCAGTGAACAACGCGTAACCGCCCTGCTTTCTCTGCGTGAAGTTTTCGGTGATGATCTGCCAGATAACCCGCATTTTGTGCAGGCTATCGAACAAGCCTGGCAGCAAATCGCACAATTCGGCGCGCATCAGGCGCTATTAAACACCCTCAAAATTTAACGATTTCTGCGGTTAAAGCGGATGAAGCTCGCCTTCGTCCGCTCTCCCCTTCTCTTTTCTGCCTTTTTTAGCCAGGATTAACGCTCAGTTAACTTTTAAGAGTATTGCGGAGCCGTTGTGACCAGGACCAACCTCATCACCGGTTTTCTCGGCAGCGGGAAAACTACGTCGATTCTTCATCTGTTAGCCCATAAAGATCCCAACGAAAAATGGGCGGTACTGGTTAATGAATTTGGGGAAGTCGGAATTGATGGTGCTTTGCTCGCCGATAGCGGCGCATTGTTGAAAGAGATCCCCGGCGGCTGTATGTGCTGCGTTAATGGTTTACCCATGCAGGTAGGGTTGAATACCTTACTGCGTCAGGGAAAACCAGACCGCTTGTTGATAGAGCCGACCGGGCTGGGCCATCCGAAACAGATCCTCGATCTCTTAACCGCGCCCGTGTATGAACCGTGGATAGATCTGCGCGCCACGTTGTGCATTCTCGATCCACGCCTGCTGCTGGACGAAAAAAGCGCCAGCAATGAAAACTTCCGTGACCAGCTGGCTGCCGCAGACATTATTGTCGCCAATAAATCCGACCGTGCGACGCCCGAAAGTGAGCAAGCGCTACAGAGCTGGTGGCAGCAAAATGGTGGCGATCGGCAATTAATTCACAGCGAGCATGGGAAAATTGACGGTCATCTTCTGGATTTGCCACGTCGCAATTTAGCCGAGTTGCCCGCCAGCGCGGCGCATTCTCATCAGCATAGCGTGAAAAAAGGGTTAGCAGCGTTAAGCCTGCCAGAGCATCAACGCTGGCGTCGCAGTCTGAACAGTGGACAAGGGCATCAGGCCTGTGGCTGGATATTCGACGCTGATACGGTATTCGACACCATTGGCATTCTGGAATGGGCGCGACTTGCACCGGTGGAACGCGTCAAAGGCGTGATGCGTATTCCCGAAGGGCTGGTGCGAATCAACCGTCAGGGCGATGACCTGCACATTGAAACGCAAAACGTTGCGCCACCGGACAGTCGTATTGAGCTGATTTCCAGCAGCGAAGCTGACTGGAATGCTTTGCAGAGCGCGCTGTTGAAGCTTCGTTTAGCGACTACCGCGTAAGGTTGCCTGCGTTTTTCAGTAAGATAATTAGAGAAAATATGATTAAAAATTTGCCGCAAATAGTGTTGTTGAATATTGTCGGCCTCGCGCTGTTTCTTTCCTGGTATATTCCCGTTAATCATGGATTCTGGTTGCCGATTGATGCGGATATTTTTTATTTCTTTAATCAGAAACTGGTCGAAAGTAAGGCCTTTTTGTGGCTGGTTGCATTGACCAATAATCGTGCCTTCGACGGTTGTTCACTGCTGGCAATGGGAATGTTGATGCTGAGTTTCTGGCTGAAAGAAAACGCCCCAGGCAGACGACGTATCGTGATTATTGGTCTGGTCATGCTATTAACTGCAGTGGTCTTAAACCAACTGGGACAGGCATTAATTCCTGTAAAACGGGCCAGCCCAACATTAACTTTTGCCAATATTAACCGCGTCAGCGAACTGCTCCCTATCCCCACGAAAGATGCCTCACGAGACAGCTTTCCCGGCGATCACGGCATGATGCTGCTTATTTTTTCGGCATTCATGTGGCGTTATTTCGGCAAAGTCGCAGGCCTTATCGCCCTTATTATTTTTGTGGTTTTTGCATTTCCCAGAGTAATGATTGGTGCACACTGGTTTACTGACATCATTGTTGGTTCGATGACCGTGATATTGATTGGTTTGCCCTGGATGTTGCTGACGCCATTAAGTGATCGATTAATCACCTTTTTTGACAAATCACTACCGGGAAAAAACAAACATTTCCAAAACAAATAACTCACGGTAATTAACATCATCAGGTTTATTTTTATAGTAAGGATATTCCTGATGATGTGCGCCTTTGCTTTCTTTCATCGAACACAAAAATCATTCCCTAAGTAAATGAATGGATTGTATGCGTTTCACTCAATCGTACTTTAATTGACCAATCCCGCTTATTAACTTTCTGTATCACTTTTTCTTATAAAAAATCATGTAAAACCACTCGCCAAGACCGCACCAATCGGGTAATCTCGAACTCGTTTTGCCTCGGCGGTAGATTATCCTCACAGCATATAATTTTGTGCGTTAGTCCACAGATTTGGCCTTAAGGAATTGTTTCAACATGCCCAGGTAATTAGTCTCGTGTCGCTTGGCATTTTTTTATAACGATATTTGTCGTTAAGGACTTCAAGGGAAAACAAACAACATGGTCAAATCTCAACCGATTTTGAGATATATCTTGCGCGGGATCCCCGCGATTGCAGTAGCGGTTCTGCTTTCTGCATGTAGTGCAAATAACACCGCAAAGAATATGCATCCTGAGACACGTGCAGTGGGTAGTGAAACATCATCACTGCAAGCTTCTCAGGATGAATTTGAAAACCTGGTTCGTAATGTCGACGTAAAATCGCGAATTATGGATCAGTATGCTGACTGGAAAGGCGTACGCTATCGTCTGGGCGGCAGCACTAAAAAAGGTATCGATTGTTCTGGTTTCGTACAGCGTACATTCCGTGAGCAATTTGGCTTAGAACTTCCGCGTTCGACTTACGAACAGCAGGAAATGGGTAAATCTGTTTCCCGCAGTAATTTGCGTACGGGTGATTTAGTTCTGTTCCGCGCCGGTTCAACGGGACGCCATGTCGGTATTTATATCGGCAACAATCAGTTTGTCCATGCTTCCACCAGCAGTGGTGTTATTATTTCCAGCATGAATGAACCGTACTGGAAGAAGCGTTACAACGAAGCACGCCGGGTTCTCAGCCGCAGCTAATAAACCGTTTGGATGCAATCCCTTGGCTATCCTGACGAGTTAACTGAAAGCACTGCTTAGGCAGTGCTTTTTTGTTTTCATTCATCAGAGAAAATGATGTTTCCGCGTCTTGATCCAGGCTATAGTCCGGTCATTGTTATCTTTTAAATGTTGTCGTAATTTCAGGAAATTAACGGAATCATGTTCATACGCGCTCCCAATTCTGGACGTAAGCTTATGCTTACCTGCATCGTTGCAGGCGTGATGATTGCGCTACTGGTGAGCTGCCTTCAGTTTTTAGTGGCCTGGCATAAGCACGAAGTCAAATACGACACACTGATTACCGACGTACAAAAGTATCTCGATACCTATTTTGCCGACCTGAAATCCACTACTGACCGGCTCCAGCCGCTGACCTTAGATACTTGTCAGCAAGCTAACCCCGAACTGACCGCCCGTGCGGCGTTTAGTATGAATGTCCGTACGTTTGTGCTGGTAAAAGATAAAAAAACATTCTGTTCATCTGCGACTGGTGAGATGGACATTCCACTCAATGAATTGATTCCGGCGCTCGACATTAATAAAAACGTCGATATGGCGATCTTACCCGGCACGCCGATGGTGCCGAACAAACCCGCAATCGTCATCTGGTATCGCAACCCTTTGCTGAAAAATAGCGGCGTGTTTGCCGCTCTGAATCTCAATCTGACGCCTTCTCTCTTCTATAGCTCACGGCAAGAAGATTACGATGGCGTCGCCCTCATTATTGGCAATACTGCGCTATCTACCTTTTCGTCACGTTTGATGAATGTTAATGAATTAACCGACATGCCGGTCCGTGAAACTAAAATTGCGGGCATTCCTCTGACAGTTCGGCTTTATGCGGATGACTGGACATGGAACGATGTGTGGTATGCATTTTTACTGGGCGGCATGAGTGGAACAATGGTTGGACTTCTCTGCTATTACCTGATGAGCGTGCGTATGCGACCGGGCAGAGAAATCATGACCGCCATCAAGCGCGAACAATTTTACGTGGTATATCAACCAGTGGTTGATACACAAGCTTTGCGGGTAACAGGCCTGGAAGTACTGCTACGCTGGCGGCATCCTGTAGCGGGAGAAATTCCCCCGGATGCCTTCATTAACTTTGCCGAATCGCAAAAGATGATTGTGCCGCTGACTCAGCACCTGTTTGAGTTGATTGCCCGTGATGCCGCAGAATTAGAAAAAGTACTGCCGGTAGGCGTCAAATTTGGCATTAACATTGCGCCGGACCATCTGCATAGCGAAAGCTTTAAAGCTGATATCCAAAAATTGCTCACTTCCCTGCCCGCACATCATTTCCAGATTGTGCTGGAAATTACCGAGCGCGATATGTTGAAAGAGCAAGAAGCCACGCAACTCTTCGCCTGGTTGCATTCAGTCGGCGTTGAAATTGCTATTGATGACTTTGGCACCGGGCACAGCGCGCTTATCTATCTTGAGCGTTTTACGCTCGATTATCTGAAAATTGATCGTGGATTTATCAACGCCATCGGTACGGAAACGATCACTTCACCCGTACTTGACGCGGTGCTGACGCTGGCGAAACGTCTCAATATGCTGACGGTTGCTGAAGGGGTTGAAACGCCGGAACAGGCGCGATGGCTAAGCGAACGCGGCGTTAATTTCATGCAAGGCTACTGGATCAGTCGCCCATTACCGCTGGACGATTTTGTCCGCTGGCTGAAGAAACCGTATACGCCGCAGTGGTAAGGCGTGCTTACGTCCCTTATTATTCATAGTGAAAGCATGCCGGTTTGCGGCTAATGATGAGTAAAAGGAAATCTGTTGCAGATGATTGTGCGCATACTGCTGCTGTTTATCGCTCTGTTCACCTTTGGTGTGCAGGCGCAGGCTATCAAGGAAAGCTATGCCTTTGCGGTACTGGGCGAACCCCGGTACGCGTTTAATTTCAACCATTTTGATTATGTGAACCCCGCCGCGCCAAAAGGTGGGCAGATAACGTTGTCAGCCCTCGGCACCTTCGATAATTTCAACCGCTATGCACTGCGCGGCAACCCGGGCGCACGCACCGAGCAGTTGTACGACACGCTATTTACTACTTCCGATGACGAGCCAGGCAGTTATTATCCGCTGATTGCCGAAAGTGCGCGCTATGCTGACGATTATTCCTGGGTGGAGGTCGCTATTAATCCGCGCGCCCGTTTTCATGATGGTTCCCCCATTACTGCCCGCGATGTAGAGTTTACTTTTCAAAAATTTATGACCGAAGGCGTGCCGCAATTTCGTCTGGTCTACAAAGGCACCACCGTCAAAGCCATTGCACCATTAACCGTGCGTATTGAGTTAGCGAAACCCGGCAAAGAAGATATGTTGAGTCTGTTTTCGCTGCCGGTATTTCCAGAAAAGTACTGGAAGAATCACAAACTTAGCGATCCGCTCGCCACGCCTCCGCTTGCCAGTGGTCCGTACCGAATTACGTCCTGGAAAATGGGGCAAAATATTGTCTATTCCCGCGTGAAAGATTACTGGGCAGCAAACTTACCGGTAAACCGTGGACGCTGGAATTTCGACACCATTCGCTACGATTACTACCTCGATGATAATGTCGCCTTTGAAGCGTTTAAAGCCGGTGCCTTTGATTTGCGTATGGAAAACGACGCCAAAAACTGGGCCACGCGCTATACCGGTAAAAATTTCGATAAGAAATACATCATCAAAGATGAGCAAAAGAACGAATCAGCCCAGGATACGCGCTGGCTGGCGTTTAATATCCAACGTCCGGTATTCAGCGATCGCCGGGTCCGGGAAGCGATCACTCTCGCCTTTGACTTTGAATGGATGAACAAGGCGTTGTTTTACAATGCCTGGAGTCGCACGAACAGTTATTTTCAGAATACCGAATACGCAGCCAGAAATTACCCCGACGCCGCGGAGCTGGTGCTTCTGGCACCAATGAAAAAAGATCTTCCGCCAGAAGTCTTCACACAAATCTACCAGCCGCCGGTATCGAAAGGCGATGGCTACGATCGTGACAACCTGTTAAAAGCCGACAAACTTCTCAATGAAGCGGGCTGGGTGCTGAAGGGTCAGCAACGCGTTAATGCCACAACGGGTCAGCCTCTCAGCTTTGAATTATTGCTTCCCGCAAGCAGCAATAGTCAGTGGGTATTACCGTTCCAGCACAGCCTGCAACGGCTGGGTATCAACATGGACATTCGCAAGGTGGATAACTCGCAAATCACCAACCGCATGCGCAGTCGCGACTATGACATGATGCCGCGCGTATGGCGGGCGATGCCGTGGCCCAGTTCCGATTTACAGATTTCCTGGTCATCGGAATATATCAACTCCACTTATAATGCCCCCGGCGTGCAAAGTCCGGTTATCGACTCGCTGATCAACCAAATTATTGCCGCGCAGGGAAATAAAGAAAAATTACTGCCGTTGGGGCGAGCACTGGATCGCGTATTAACGTGGAATTATTACATGCTGCCAATGTGGTATATGGCGGAAGACCGTCTCGCCTGGTGGGATAAATTCTCTCAACCCGCAGTGCGCCCTGTTTACAGCCTGGGTATCGATACCTGGTGGTATGACGTTAATAAAGCGACGAAACTGCCGTCAGCCAGACAACAGGGAGAGTAGATGGGCGCTTATCTGATTCGCCGTCTGTTGCTGGTGATCCCAACGTTATGGGCGATTATCACTATCAACTTTTTCATCGTGCAAATTGCGCCTGGCGGTCCGGTCGACCAGGCCATCGCCGCCATTGAGTTTGGTAATGCCGGAGTATTACCCGGCGCTGGCGGTGAAGGTGTTCGTGCCAGCCATGCACAAACGGGCGTCGGCAATATCAGCGACAGTAATTACCGTGGCGGACGCGGATTAGATCCAGAAGTGATCGCCGAGATCACTCATCGCTACGGTTTTGATAAGCCGATCCACGAACGTTACTTCAAAATGCTCTGGGACTACATCCGCTTTGATTTTGGCGATAGCCTGTTTCGCAGCGCCTCGGTGCTGACGCTGATTAAAGACAGTCTGCCGGTTTCCATCACCCTCGGATTGTGGAGCACGCTGATTATCTATCTGGTGTCGATTCCGTTAGGCATTCGTAAAGCTGTTTATAATGGTAGCCGCTTTGACGTCTGGAGTAGCGCATTTATCATCATCGGCTACGCCATTCCGGCCTTTTTGTTTGCCATCCTGCTGATTGTCTTCTTCGCGGGCGGCAGCTATTTCGACCTGTTCCCTCTGCGCGGCCTGGTTTCCGCTAACTTTGATTCGCTGCCGTGGTATCAGAAAATCACCGATTATCTGTGGCATATCACGCTGCCGGTGCTGGCGACGGTGATTGGCGGCTTTGCGGCGCTGACCATGCTGACAAAAAACTCATTCCTTGATGAAGTGCGCAAGCAATACGTGGTGACCGCCCGTGCGAAAGGGGTAAGTGAAAAAAATATTCTCTGGAAACATGTGTTCCGCAACGCCATGCTGCTGGTGATTGCCGGTTTTCCGGCGACGTTTATCAGCATGTTTTTTACCGGCTCGCTGCTGATTGAGGTGATGTTTTCACTCAATGGTCTTGGCTTACTGGGCTACGAAGCGACCGTCTCGCGCGATTATCCTGTAATGTTTGGTACCTTGTATATTTTCACCCTTATTGGCCTGCTGCTGAATATTGTCAGTGATATCAGCTATACGCTGGTCGATCCGCGTATAGATTTTGAGGGACGTTAATGTCGCGACTCAGCCCCGTCAATCAGGCCCGTTGGGCGCGTTTTCGTCATAACCGTCGCGGCTACTGGTCGTTATGGATTTTCCTCGTCTTATTTGGTTTGAGTTTGTGTTCTGAACTTATCGCCAACGATAAACCGTTGCTGGTACGTTATGACGGCAGTTGGTATTTCCCGTTATTGAAAAACTACAGCGAAAGCGATTTTGGCGGCCCGCTGGCAAGCCAGGCTGATTATCAGGACCCGTGGCTGAAACAGCGGTTGGAAGATAAAGGCTGGGTACTGTGGGCACCGATTCGCTTTGGTGCTACCAGTATCAACTTTGCTACCGATAAGCCCTTCCCTTCTCCACCCTCCCGGCAAAACTGGCTGGGAACGGATGCCAATGGCGGCGATGTGCTGGCGCGCATTCTCTATGGCACGCGGATCTCAGTTCTGTTTGGCCTGATGCTGACCCTCTGCTCCAGCGTGATGGGCGTGTTGGCGGGGGCGCTACAAGGCTATTACGGCGGTAAAGTCGATCTCTGGGGGCAACGTTTTATTGAAGTATGGTCGGGGATGCCGACGCTGTTTTTGATTATTTTACTTTCCAGCGTCGTACAGCCTAACTTCTGGTGGCTGTTGGCAATTACCGTCTTGTTTGGCTGGATGAGTCTGGTCGGCGTGGTGCGGGCGGAGTTTTTACGTACCCGTAATTTCGACTACATCCGTGCGGCGCAGGCGCTTGGCGTCAGCGATCGCAGTATCATCCTGCGTCATATGTTGCCAAATGCCATGGTCGCTACCCTCACCTTTTTACCGTTTATTTTATGTAGTTCGATCACCACCCTGACCTCACTCGATTTCCTCGGCTTCGGTCTGCCGCTCGGTTCACCGTCACTCGGCGAACTGCTGTTACAAGGGAAAAATAACCTTCAGGCCCCGTGGCTTGGGATCACCGCCTTCTTGTCGGTGGCGATATTGTTGTCTTTGCTGATCTTTATTGGTGAAGCCGTCCGCGACGCATTTGATCCTAATAAGGCGGTGTAGCATGACGCAAACTCTGTTAGCGATTGAAAATTTGTCGGTGGGTTTTCGCCATCAGCAAACCGTACGCACAGTAGTCAATGATGTTTCACTACAGATTGAGGCTGGCGAAACGCTGGCGCTGGTGGGTGAGTCTGGTTCAGGTAAGAGCGTTACCGCGCTGTCAATTTTACGCCTGCTCCCTTCCCCGCCGGTTGAATATCTCTCCGGCGATATTCGTTTTCATGGCGAATCGCTGCTTCATGCCAGCGATCAAACGTTACGCGGTGTACGCGGTAATAAGATTGCCATGATTTTTCAGGAACCGATGGTGTCGTTAAATCCATTGCATACCCTGGAAAAACAGCTTTATGAAGTGCTTTCACTCCACCGCGGAATGCGTCGGGAAGCGGCTCGTGGCGAAATTCTTAACTGCCTTGATCGCGTCGGTATCCGCCAGGCGGCAAAACGGCTGACAGATTATCCGCATCAGCTCTCCGGCGGCGAACGCCAGCGGGTGATGATTGCGATGGCGCTGTTAACGCGACCGGAATTATTAATTGCCGATGAACCGACCACCGCGCTGGACGTCTCTGTCCAGGCGCAGATTTTACAGCTGTTGCGCGAACTGCAAGGCGAGCTGAATATGGGCATGCTGTTTATTACTCATAACCTCAGTATTGTCAGAAAACTGGCTCACCGCGTGGCGGTAATGCAAAACGGTCGCTGTGTCGAGCAAAATAACGCTGCTACGCTATTTGCCTCACCCACTCATCCCTACACACAAAAGCTACTCAACAGTGAACCATCAGGCGACCCGGTCCCATTGCCAGAACCTGCCTCAACGTTGCTAGATGTTGAACAGCTTCAGGTTGCCTTCCCCATTCGCAAAGGGATTTTGAAGCGCATTGTGGATCATAATGTGGTGGTGAAAAACATCAGTTTTACGCTACGGGCGGGTGAAACACTGGGTTTAGTGGGCGAGTCCGGTTCCGGGAAAAGCACGACGGGACTGGCGCTGCTGCGACTGATTAACTCTCAGGGCAGCATCGTTTTTGACGGTCAGCCATTGCAAAATTTAAACCGCCGTCAGCTATTACCTATTCGCCATCGCATTCAGGTGGTATTTCAGGATCCTAACTCCTCGCTCAACCCACGACTCAACGTTTTGCAAATTATCGAGGAAGGTTTACGGGTTCACCAGCCGATGCTTTCTGCCGTGCAACGCGAACAACAAGTGATAGCCGTGATGCATGAAGTGGGATTAGATCCTGAAACACGCCACCGTTATCCGGCGGAGTTCTCTGGTGGTCAGCGGCAACGTATTGCGATTGCCAGGGCGTTAATTCTTAAGCCCTCGCTGATCATTCTTGATGAACCAACATCATCGCTCGACAAAACGGTACAGGCGCAAATATTGACGCTATTGAAATCATTGCAACAAAAGCATCAATTGGCCTATTTGTTTATCAGTCACGATTTGCACGTTGTCCGCGCGTTATGTCATCAGGTTATCGTACTGCGACAAGGGGAAGTAGTGGAACAAGGACCGTGCGCGCGCGTGTTTGCCGCACCGCAGCAGGAGTATACGCGTCAGCTACTGGCGTTGAGCTGACGCTTAAAAAGGATTGTAGTTTGAGAAAGGTTCGGCAATGGCCACACCAAAATTTTTCAATCGGCATGTTGCAGCAAACTCGTCCTGGCGATTTACAAACAGGCACGGCTCACCTTCACACTCCAGTACCGAACATGGAACTTCGATGTCGCTTAACGCCTGGCTTAGTTTGTACATCACCGACCATGCATTATCACCATCCGGGCTAAGCAATTTAAGCGCCACCAGGCTGTTGTCACCGCACGGTCCATTTTGCGGAATCGGTTCAACCTTCGAACCTGCGAAACCAGCAGACCAGCGATAGTTCTGCGGCAGTCGATGGACGATTGAGAGTTGTAATGAAGTCACTTATTTTCCCCGGAAGCACATTTACTTCACAATTTGTTTACATCAATTTTAACACATCATCAACAATCCGTCTTTATACAGATCGTAAAGATTGATGCCTCGCCAGCGTGGCCTCTATGGCTCTGATTTAAATAATATCTGCGGGCGTGGTCACGTTTGCGGGGCTATATGTACCCGTTTCTGCGATCTAACTCAACCTTTTTAACTACAATGATGTGACTTTTTACATAAATTGATTTTACATAAAATAAACATATATCGGGGGAATGATGGATTTGTGGTTGACATGCATCAACAAAGGAAGCCTTTTAGCTTCCTCGTTGTGCAATAGATCACCGTTTTTTCGGCCGACTGGCGTACAGACAGAAGAGAATGGAGCTGGTTGCGCAGAATGCAATTGACCAAATCATCGGCCATGCAGAGTTAAAGGTCGCAAGAGAAAGCAATGCGCCAACAATTGCCCCTATGCCAAAACGGAAGGTTCCTGCCAGCGAAGATGCCGTTCCCGCCATATGGGGAAACTCATCAAGAATGACCGCCATCGCATTAGATGACACCATCGACACGCAGCCCACAAACGCCGCAACGCCAACTACCAGCGACCAGAATCCCAGCCCCAGCAGCGCACTGATGACCATCCACGCCGCCATAATAAACTGTATCCACAACCCCGAGCGGAACATATTTAACGCGCCAATACGGCGGACGAAGCGACTGTTAAAGATGGTCATCACGAACAGGAAAACAATGTTTAGCGCAAAGTAATAACCAAAGTTTTCCGGCGCGACGTGGTTAATTTCAATGTAGACAAACGGTCCGGCGCTCAGGAACGAGAACATTCCGGCAAAGCTGAAACCGCTGGCCAGCATATAACTCAGGACACGCTTATGACGAAACAGCGCCGCAAAGTTACCAATAGTGGTACGAATGTGAAAAGGCTGGCGACGCTCCGGTGGTAAGGTTTCTTTGATCAGAAAGAAGATCATTGCCGAAGCCAGAATCGCCGCTACGGCGAGGATCCAGAAGATGTAATGCCAGCTCAGCCACACCAGCACCCAGCCGCCAACTATCGGTGCCATCAGCGGTGCAATGGTCGTCACCAGCATGACAAACGACATCATCCGTGAGAACTCTTCCTTCGGGTAGATATCACGCATTAAAGCGTTGATAACCACGCTGGCCGCAGCCGCAGCCAGACCGTGGAAGAAACGCATCACAATCAGCTGATCGATGGTTTGTGCCAACGCACACGCCACCGCGGCGGCGGCAAACACCAGCGTACCGCCAAGAACCACCGGCTTACGCCCAAAACTGTCTGCCATCGGCCCGTAGATTAACTGCCCCAACGCAAAGCCCAGAATATAAGTACTGAGGGTCATCTGCGTACTGCCCGCAGGTACGCCAAATTGAGCTGAAATTACCGGTAGCGCGGGCAGATACATATCAATCGACAGCGGCATCAACATGGCCAGCAGGCCAAGGATAAAAACAATAGCAAACGACGAATGCTGTCGGGTGGTCACAACGGGCTCCTGAAAGTCATTAAAAAGTTAGACGACGCTGGCAATTTCTTCTTCAGTTAACGGACGATATTCACCGGGGGCTAAATCAGCATCCAGCGTAATGCCGCCAATACGTTCACGATGCAGCTCAACCACGTGGTTACCCACGGCGGCGAACATGCGTTTCACCTGATGATAACGCCCTTCGCTGATGGTCAGACGAACCTGCGTTGGGGTAATCACTTCCAGCCTCGCCGGCTTAGTGAGATCTTTTTCGTTATGCAGCTGCACGCCTTTAGCAAATTGCTCTGCCGTATCGTCAGCTACGGGTGATTCCAGCGTCACCAGATAGGTCTTCTCGCAATGATGGCGCGGAGAAGTAATGCGGTGCGACCACTGACCATCATCAGTCATCAGCACCAGACCGGTGGTGTCGATATCCAGTCGACCTGCTGCATGCAGTTTCCACGCCACAGGTTCATCCAGAAAATAGAGCACCGTTGGGTGATCCGGGTCATCAGTTGAGCAAACATAGCCCTGAGGCTTATTGAGCATGAAGTAACGAGGACCATGTTGCTGCACCAGCGGGTTGCCATCGTAAGCGACTTCATGTTCAGGTAGAAGTTTGAACGCTGCGTTACGGACGATTTCGCCATCGACGGTGACACGATTGCCGCGGATTTCACGCCCGGCAATAGCACGGCTAACGCCGAGTTGCTGTGCGATAAATTTATCAAGTCGCATGTGTGTGATTTTGCCTGTAAAAAACGGAGGTCGGGTAATGACCCGAAAATCTGAACTGTTGTCTGCCCAGTATAGCGGTCTAATTACTTCCCTCAAGGGAAAAAGATCCGTGGCATACTATTAGCAGAATAATCTACCTACGCGAGACCATGATTTTTACACTCCGTCCATATCAGCAAGAAGCCGTGGATGCCACGCTCAACCATTTTCGTCGTCATAAAACCCCTGCCGTTATCGTGCTGCCCACCGGTGCCGGTAAAAGCCTGGTGATAGCGGAACTGGCGCGGCTGGCGCGTGGTCGTGTTCTGGTGCTGGCACACGTTAAAGAGCTGGTGGCGCAAAACCATGCAAAATATCAGGCGCTGGGGCTGGAAGCCGATATTTTTGCCGCCGGGCTGAAGCGTAAAGAGAGCCACGGTAAAGTAGTATTTGGCAGCGTGCAATCGGTCGCCCGTAACCTTGATGCCTTTCAGGGTGAATTTTCACTGTTGATTGTCGATGAATGCCATCGTATTGGTGACGATGAAGAGAGCCAGTATCAGCAAATCCTCACTCACCTGACAAAAGTGAATCCCCGCTTACGCCTGTTAGGGCTGACTGCCACGCCTTTTCGGTTGGGCAAAGGCTGGATTTATCAGTTTCATTATCACGGCATGGTACGCGGCGATGAGAAAGCCCTTTTCCGCGACTGTATTTATGAGCTGCCGCTGCGTTATATGATTAAACACGGCTATCTGACGCCGCCAGAACGACTGGATATGCCAGTAGTGCAATACGATTTCAGCCGATTGCAGGCACAGAGTAACGGGCTGTTCAGCGAAGCCGATCTCAACCGCGAGCTGAAAAAACAGCAACGTATTACCCCGCACATCATCAGCCAGATTATGGAGTTCGCCGCAACGCGCAAAGGGGTGATGATTTTCGCTGCGACAGTCGAACACGCAAAAGAGATTGTCGGCTTGCTGCCCGCTGAGGATGCAGCACTTATTACCGGCGACACGCCAGGCGCTGAACGCGATGTATTAATTGAAGATTTTAAAGCCCAGCGTTTTCGCTATCTGGTCAACGTCGCGGTACTGACCACCGGATTTGACGCCCCGCACGTCGATCTTATTGCTATTCTGCGCCCTACCGAATCGGTGAGTCTTTACCAACAAATTGTCGGGCGCGGTCTGCGTCTGGCTCCAGGCAAGACTGATTGCTTAATTCTTGATTATGCGGGTAATCCTCACGATCTCTACGCGCCGGAGGTCGGTACACCGAAAGGCAAAAGTGACAACGTTCCGGTACAGGTTTTCTGCCCTGCCTGCGGTTTTGCCAACACCTTTTGGGGGAAAACGACCGCCGACGGGACATTGATTGAACACTTTGGTCGTCGTTGTCAGGGATGGTTTGAAGATGACGACGGTCATCGCGAACAGTGTGACTTCCGTTTCCGTTTTAAAAATTGCCCGCAATGTAACGCAGAAAATGATATTGCCGCCCGCCGCTGCCGCGAATGTGACACCATACTGGTTGATCCAGACGACATGTTAAAAGCGGCGCTACGACTGAAAGACGCGCTGGTATTACGCTGTAGCGGCATGTCTTTGCAACATGGGCACGACGAGAAAGGCGAATGGTTGAAAATCACCTATTACGATGAAGACGGCGCGGATGTGAGTGAGCGTTTCCGTCTGCAAACACCTGCCCAGCGTACCGCCTTCGAGCAGCTTTTTATCCGCCCGCATACGCGCACACCGGGCATCCCTCTGCGCTGGATCACCGCTGCCGATATCCTCGCCCAACAAGCGTTGCTGCGCCATCCGGATTTCGTCGTCGCACGAATGAAAGGCCAGTACTGGCAAGTGCGTGAAAAAGTGTTTGATTACGAAGGTCGTTTTCGTCGGGCGCACGAATTACGCGGTTAATGGTAGTTTTAATTGATGTGCAAGGCGATTGAGTATAGAATCTCGCCCGCTTTTGCATACGCAAAGCAGATCATTTGCCTGTTGCTGGGTCGCCTGTAGCAGGATTAATTTAAGAGAGAAAGAAATGTTTACTATCAACGCAGAAGTACGTAACGAGCAGGGTAAGGGTGCGAGCCGCCGCCTGCGTACCGCTAACAAATTCCCGGCAATCATCTACGGTGGCAACGAAGCGCCGCTGGCTGTTGCTCTGGATCACGACAAAGTCATGAACATGCAAGTTAAAGCTGAATTCTACAGCGAAGTTCTGACCATCGTTGTTGACGGTAAAGAAATCAAAGTTAAAGCTCAGGACGTACAGCGCCACCCGTACAAACCTAAGCTGCTGCACATCGACTTCGTTCGCGCTTAATCGCTGAATAAGTTGTAAAAAAAACCCCGCTCCGGCGGGGTTTTTTGTATCTGCAAATTATGCCTGATTACGGTATTGCTATTTTTTGTAGGCCAGATAAGGCGTTCACGCCGCATCTGGCATTCATAACACCAAACCGATTAATTGCCGCCAGACGTCCGGCGCTGCAATTGATCGCGCAAGTTCGGCGGCGTGCCTTTAATGGTCAGGGTATCGGTCGCCGGGTCCCAGAAAATGCGCTCACCTAACAGCATCGCATCAAAGTTAATGGTCAAGCCACCACCGCTACCGGCAAACTTCGTCAACTGACGCAACGTGCTACGGTCTGCCGGGAAGCTCTCTTCAAGTTCGTAGCCTTTTTCAGCCGCAAATTCCGTGAAGCTCACTTCGCTGACGCCCGCCAGCTCTTTCGACAGCGATTCAAGCTCGATCTCTTCACCCGCCTGCAATTGCTCATTACAGTAGCTGTAGACCTGTTGACGCACGTTCTGCCGTTCTGCTTTATCCAGTTGTGCTTCGGCAGTGAAATCATCAACCGCCTGCAATAATCCGCGGTTTTGCGCTTTCGCGTTCAACCCTTCGCTGGCACCGAGGAAGTCCATGAAGAAATCGGCCACTTTGCGCCCGACTCGCCCTTTCAGGAAAGTGAGATACCGGGTCGACTCTGGATTGGTTTCCCATTCGGTTAAATCAATACGCGCAACAATATCCGCATGATTGATATCAAGATAATGGGTCGGGTTGATGTCGAGATTTTCGTTAACGCGCATACTGCTCAGGTTGCTCAGAACCGCCACCAGCAGATATTCGACAGCTAAATAACGGTAGTGACAAAACAGCACGAAGCCACCGTCAGCAAAAGGATATTTCGCTAATTCGTCACGCAGGCGACCGGTTGCCGCGCGGCTAAAGGCCAGAAAGTCCTCTTCGCCCTGACGCTGTAAGCGTAGCGTCTGCGCCAGTTCACTCTCTTCGCTGAACAAGCCGTATGCTTTATTTTTGGCGCTATAGACCCGATGCAGTTCTGCCACCATCTCTACGACGGTTTCTGTCGGTTCCAGCAATGAATCGCGCAACACCAGCTCAAGGTTCTGCTCATCACGCTTGATAAGCTGGTGCAGAGCAATCTGGTTGATATCCAGACTCATGATAAACTCTCCTTTAAGACCGGCCGGTATTCAACCACCGCCGGTAAAGCGACGCAATAAAAGATGGCGGTCATTTTACAGAAGGCGGCGTAACGAGAATGATTTAACGCATAAAAAAGCAGAAAAAAAACCGTTGCTACGGTAATATGTTGCCCTTTCATCAACTAACTGATTTCGATTTATGCCACAAATTTCCCGCTACAGTGATGAACAGGTTGAACAATTGCTCGCAGAGCTGCTCAACGTACTGGAAAAACATAAGGCTCCGACCGACCTTTCCCTGATGGTGTTAGGCAACATGGTCACTAACCTTATCAACACCAGCATTGCCCCGGCCCAACGCCAGGCAATTGCCAACTCTTTTGCCCGCGCCTTACAGTCCTCTATCAACGAAGACAAAGCGCACTAAGGGAAACAGATAACAGGTTATGGTAACTCATCGTCAGCGCTACCGTGAAAAAGTCTCCCAGATGGTCAGTTGGGGGCACTGGTTTGCACTGTTCAATATTCTGCTTTCGCTCGTCATTGGCAGCCGTTACCTGTTTATCGCCGACTGGCCGACAACGCTTGCTGGTCGTATTTATTCCTACGTAAGCATTATCGGCCATTTCAGCTTCCTGGTGTTCGCCACCTACTTGCTGATCCTCTTCCCGCTGACTTTTATCGTCGGCTCCCAGAGGCTGATGAGGTTTTTGTCCGTCATTTTAGCAACGGCGGGAATGACGCTATTACTGATCGATAGCGAAGTCTTTACTCGTTTCCATCTCCATCTTAATCCCATCGTCTGGCAGTTGGTTATCAACCCAGACGAAAATGAGATGGCGCGCGACTGGCAGCTGATGTTCATTAGCGTGCCGGTTATTTTATTGCTTGAACTGGTGTTTGCGACGTGGAGCTGGCAAAAGCTACGCAGCCTGACGCGTCGTCGGCGCTTCGCGCGCCCGCTGGCCGCATTCTTATTTATCGCTTTTATTGCCTCGCATGTGGTGTATATCTGGGCCGATGCCAACTTCTATCGCCCGATCACCATGCAGCGCGCTAACCTGCCGCTTTCGTACCCGATGACGGCGCGACGTTTTCTTGAGAAGCATGGTCTGCTTGATGCGCAGGAGTATCAACGCCGTCTCATTGAGCAAGGTAACCCAGACGCTGTTTCCGTTCAGTATCCGTTAAGCGAGCTGCGCTATCGCGATATGGGCACCGGGCAGAATGTGCTGTTGATCACTGTCGATGGCCTGAATTACTCACGCTTCGAGAAACAGATGCCTGCACTGGCAGGTTTTGCTGAGCAAAATATTTCGTTCACACGTCATATGAGTTCCGGCAACACTACAGACAACGGCATCTTTGGCCTGTTCTATGGCATCTCGCCAAGCTATATGGACGGCATTCTGTCGACCCGTACGCCTGCGGCGTTAATTACTGCGCTTAACCAGCAAGGCTATCAGCTGGGGTTATTCTCATCAGATGGCTTTACCAGCCCGCTGTATCGCCAGGCATTGTTGTCAGATTTCTCGATGCCGAGCGTACGTACCCAATCCGACGAGCAGACCGCCACGCAGTGGATCAACTGGCTGGGCCGCTACGCACAAGAAGATAACCGCTGGTTCTCGTGGGTGGCTTTCAATGGCACTAACATTGACGACAGCAATCAGCTGGCATTTGCACGGAAATATAGCCGGGCGGCAGGCAATGTTGATGACCAGATCAACCGCGTGCTAAATGCGCTGCGTGATTCCGGCAAACTGGACAATACGGTAGTGATTATCACTGCCGGTCGGGGTATTCCGCTGAACGAAGGGGAAGAAACCTTTGACTGGTCCCACGGTCATCTTCAGGTGCCATTAGTGATTCACTGGCCCGGCACACCGGCGCAGCGTATTAATGCCCTGACCGATCATACCGATCTGATGACGACACTGATGCAACGCCTGCTACATGTCAGCACACCTGCCAGCGAATATTCGCAAGGTCAGGATTTGTTCAACCCTCAACGCCGTCATTACTGGGTTACCGCTGCGGATAACGATACGCTGGCAATTACCACCCCGAAAAAGACGCTGGTGCTGAACAATAACGGTAAATACCGTACTTACAACTTACGTGGTGAAAGAGTGAAAGATGAAAAACCACAGTTAAGTTTGTTATTGCAGGTGCTGACAGACGAGAAGCGTTTTATCGCTAACTGATTAATTATAAATCAGTTAGCGAAATATCTTACTTGCATTCGTTGTGGAAAACGGTAGTATTAGCAGCCACGAGTCGGCACGTAGCGCAGCCTGGTAGCGCACCGTCATGGGGTGTCGGGGGTCGGAGGTTCAAATCCTCTCGTGCCGACCAAAAATCCCAAGAAAACCAATCTATTGCGGTTGGTTTTTTTATATCTGCGATTAATTTGATAAACAGACCGCGACACATTACGGCCTGTTTATTTTCTGTTATCAGAACGTCCAGACGACACCCGCCTGGGTATTCCACGGTGATTCTACCCCCGCGCCATTGCCATAGCTGACTGACAAATGACCGCTTAACGTCGGGGTAAACGATGACCTTATCCCAGCCTGATAAACGCCACGGGTTCCAGCCACGTCATTATTAAATTTGCCGTCGTCATTAACTTTCACTTGGTTAGAATCGGCGTATTCCTGACGCACGGCGGCTTTCAGCCAGGGTTCCAGCGTTGTACCGTTTTGCAGGTCCATGTGATAGCTTACCGCCGTTCCCGCTTCAGCGCGTAATATGCGGGTATTTCCCACATCCGCACGCATACCATTTGATAACGTATAGTCCTGACCATCAGTGGTAAAGCCGGTAAAGGACAGATAAGGCCTTACATTCCACAGCCCCTCCCCCCAACGGAGCCCGCTCTCGACATGAGCACCCGCGCCGTTACTATCGTAATCGCCAAACGCTGTTGCCCCATTACTCATCTTGCCATGGATGGTGTTGGCAAAACGGTCAACTTTCACCACCCCGTCAACATAGGCACCGTTTTGATGCTCCCAACCGGCATAAGCACCCAGAGTATAGCTATCGATATTACCTTTACCGCCGCGATCAAAACCAATATCAGAATGAGAGTAACCAAAGAATAAGCCACGAATTGTGCTGCTTTCTTCACGGGAGAAACGGCTATCGATACCGAGCGTCAGCCCCGTCAATGTTTGCTCAAAGCCAGCTCCCGCATCAGTGGTTACGTTGTTGCGGGTGTTAATTGCCGAACTCCACATCGCCGTATCGTAATTAACGCCTTTTACACTACCAAGACGCTCACGTACGACATCCAGTTCTGCATCAAATACCAGCGGTTGTGCTGCCGCCATATTCAACACATCAGTGGTTGAAGGAGTTATTTGCGTGCGATTCTCTGCCAGACTCCAGCTATGGTTGCCATTATCTTGCAAGATATATTCATACGTACCGATATCAACAACGCCTCCGGCATTGCCCAAGGTAAATGCAGCATCACCGCCGCCCGTTGTTACCAGTGTAAGGCTATCTCCTGCTGCCGGGCTGGCACCGGTGTCCGTAACGAAGATTTTGAAATTACCTGTAGCCTGACCGGTGACGTTAAGCTGATCGCTCTGATGATTAGCCATATCGGTACGCATATAAAAATTGCCGTTTCCCGATAGGGTATTGGTGGTCAACGTAGTGAAATTTTCCGCACTTGCCGTCACAGATGAACGAGTCACTGGCTCAGCCATCATAACGACAGTTCCGTCTGACATCACCAGGTTTGCTAAATTGAGACGGGTGTTTTGGTTTATATTATTGATATCGGCAATAATAGCCCAAAAACTCTCTTCGATAGAAACATCTGCTTTACTGGTATCCACTGCGCCATGCGTTCTTAAAGATGCACCATCAGAAACCACCACGTCACCTAATAATGTAGCCGGTGTATAAAAATTTAATTCCAGCGCCATTGCATCAATAATGCCCTCATTTCCTCTGACTGTTACGTTAACCATTGTGCCAGTCCAGACATTAGCGCGACCATTATCGATAACCATATTTTCAGATATAGCATTTGAGGAATATTTTATGCTTCCATTCTGCACTGACCGACCAAGATCATAAACTGCATGTGCCTGCACTCTCGTACCAGTATCTCTTCCCAACGATTGCATGGTTGCATGCTCATCAAGGATAGTGTCAATTGCCTGAGTGCCCTCCATAACAATTAGCCCGGAACCATCATCCAGTTCATAATTTTTTGACACACCATCTTTTATACTAAATTGGCCTTTACTGTTTGTACCACTCACTTCCAGCGCATTCGTTGAAACAATTAATTTTCCGCCTGCTTTTTTGTCAACGCCAGTTGCAGTCCCGCCATCCATAACCTCCAGTAAACCACCACTATCCACAGTGGTATTATAAGCGAAGTCATTCTCTTCAACCCGCAAACTTCCGCCGTTTTCCAACAGCATATTGTTAGCAACCCCAACTTTGATATCAAACTGACCGAGACGGTTTGTTCCGAATACCTCCATGGCCCGCGTGGTTGTTTTAATCGCACCGCCTGCTTTCTGATCTACCGCAAATGCTAATCCGCCATCTTTAACCTCCAGTAGTCCTCCCTTTTCGATAACGGCGAAGATGGCAATGCCTTCGGTTTCAACGAGTAAGCGCCCGCCTTTAATAGTGGCTTCATTAGCAGCTCCATAAACCTGTAACACACCATTATTGATGGTAGTTTGGTTTGCTGCACCACCCAATTGAACAATTTGATAACCATCATTTAATACTGAGTATTCTGCTGAGCCATATGCTTCAATGTACTGATACCCTCCGTTGATTTCAGCATTATTACTTACACCACATTCTTTTATATGCTGTTCTCCGCTGGGAGTGATTTTCGTATTATTTGCGGTCCCATAAACCAGCTGGATATCTTTTTCCAGGACAACACCATCAACAGTCGTCCATACTCAACAGTTGATGCCAATGCTATGGGAGAATATAACGCTGTAGCCACCAGAACAGATATTGCGGAACGACAAAGAGAAACAGAACCAGAGTGATGCATTAATCTTTCATCCTATGAAATTAATTGCTGTAAAAGCATTGGGTACTGAAAATACCCATAGCGCCATACCCGGAGTCAGTTTTTAAAAACTGTTTAAAGAAATGCACAAGTATTGTGATTGATTTTTTAGTTGTTTTTCTTGATGAGAAGCTGATGCAAAATTCCGTCTTTATAATGAAAATGATGCGAGGGTGAACTACTGAGCTGTACTTTTCACTACATGTCCATACATAAAATGGGGTAACATTCACGCGCCTGGTAGCGTTTCCAACGCTACGCTCAAACATAATGATTCTAATAAAACCTCAGGAGACTACTATGCCTGAAGCAACGCCTTTTCAGGTGATGATTGTGGATGATCATCCACTTATGCGACGCGGTGTTCGCCAGTTACTGGAGCTTGATCCTGGCTTTGAAGTGGTCGCCGAAGCGGGCGACGGCGCAAGTGCTATCGATCTGGCGAATAGACTGGATATCGACGTGATCTTGCTGGATCTCAATATGAAAGGTATGAGTGGCCTGGATACCCTCAATGCCTTGCGCAGGGATGGCGTTACCGCGCAAATTATTATCCTGACCGTATCAGATGCCTCCAGCGATGTGTTTGCGCTGATAGACGCAGGCGCAGACGGTTATCTGTTGAAAGACAGCGATCCGGAAGTGTTGTTGGAAGCGATTCGCGCCGGAGCAAAAGGCAGCAAAGTCTTTAGCGAACGCGTCAATCAGTACTTACGTGAACGTGAAATGTTTGGCGCGGAAGAAGACCCCTTCAGCGTGCTGACAGAACGCGAGCTGGATGTTCTGCACGAGCTGGCACAGGGGCTGTCAAATAAACAGATTGCCTCGGTGTTGAATATTTCCGAGCAGACAGTAAAAGTACACATTCGTAATCTGCTGCGTAAACTCAATGTCCGCTCACGCGTGGCGGCCACTATTCTGTTCCTGCAACAACGTGGGGCGCAATAAAAAAATAGCCCGATGGATTTACCCTCGGGCTGATATTGATGACAAACGCAAAACTGCCCGATGCGCTACGCTTATCAGGCCTACGCGGATCGAGCAATGTATTGAGTTCGCACGATTTTGTAGGCTGAATAAGGCGTTTACGCCGCATCTGGCATAAACAAAGCGCACTTTGCCATCAGTCTGGCCCGATGGCATCACCATCGGGCTTGTTCTTATTTACTCTCCAGTGGTGATAAGTGTTGCATCGCCTGCGCGATACTGCGTTCAATCACCGCACGGCGAGTATCGTTGGCAGGTAAGAGTTTCAACATCATCTCCCACGCGGCAACGGCTTCGCCAAATCGCTGCTGCTCAAAGGCATTAAACGCATACATGCTTAACACACGGATATTGCTATGGTCCGTTCTCACCAACTGGCGTAGCAGTTCACCACCCAGGCGGTTGTCATTGGGATCAGATGAACGTGTCAACGCTTCAGCGTATCCGAGTGCAGCATCACTGTTCTTCGGATCGAGGCGATACGCAGTGGCGTATGCATCGGTGGCGATACTGGCGTTACCCAGCGCCATGCCAACGCGTCCCAACATAATCCAGCCTTCTATATCTCCCGGATTTTTTTGCAGTTGAGTACGCATCCCCAGCGCCAGGCGCGACATCTCTTCTTCGTTGAGCGGCTCAGCTTTCGGATCCAGCGCCCTGTCCAGTAACGCTGGCGCCTGTGCCGTGGCCTGCTGCCAAATTTTCACCTGCTGATAATTGCCGGTCTGGTAGTAGCTGACGCCAGCCACAATTAACGCCACCACAATACCCGGCAGATAAACAACATATCCGGCACGCTTACCTTCCGGCACGCTTTGTTCAGGAAACTCTTCCTGCACCACGCGTACCCGACGCCGCGAGCGGGAGTAAATAACCCAACCGCCAATGCCAATAGCGACTACCGGTAGCACCCACAGCAGAACGGTCAGCGGCGTTAACGGCGGATCGTAAGTGACGAAGTTGCCATAGCGCGCCACCATATAATCGACAATCTCTTTCTTACTTTTACCTTCCTGCATCAGTTCGTACACTTTCTGGCGCAGGTCGGTGGCAATCATCGAGTTGGAATCGGCAATGCTGTTATTCTGGCATTTCGGGCAGCGCAGTTCTTCAGTAAGCTGACGAAACTGTTGTTCCTGTGCTTCATCTTTAAACTGCAACACGTCGATGGTCGCCAGCGCTGAGCCGGAGATCATCAGCATCAGCACGCCCAATAAAAACCTCATTGTGCGGCCTCCTTACTGTATTTCTCCCACAACGGCTTGATCTTTTCTTCCCAGACGCGGGGATTGAGATCACCCGCATGGCGATAGCGAATGATGCCGTTGCCGTCGATGAGGAACGTTTCTGGTGCACCATAGACACCGAGATCCAGCCCTAACATGCCGTCGCCATCAAACAGGCTTAGTGCGTAAGGATTGCCCAGCTCTTTCAGCCAGCTGATTGCCTTCTGGCGATCGTCTTTATAGTTCATGCCGACCACTCGGATGCCCTGCGCAGAAAGCTGATTCAGATATTGATGTTCCGCACGGCAGGTCGGACACCAGGTCGCCCAGACGTTAAGCAGCACTGGTTTGCCCTGAGTCAGCACATCCGCCTGATAAAACTGCCCCGGATTGTCCAGTGATTCGAGGCGAAACTTTGGCACCGGCTTGCCAATGAGCGCCGATTCCAGATTGGTCGGATCATCCCCTTCGGCATTACGTGCCAGCTGCCACAGCAACGCCGCGGCAATCGCCAGGAAGATAATCAAAGGAATTAACAATACTTTGCGCTTCATACAGCCTCCGGCGCAGTTTTTTGCGGGCTTACGCGCTTACGATAGCGAGGATCAAACAGGCACAGCAGCCCGCCCAACGCCATCATCAGCCCGCCCGCCCAAATCCAGCGAACAAACGGTTTGTAGTAAAGACGCACAGCCCACGCGCCGTTTTCCAGCTCTTCACCGAGAGCTGCGTACAGGTCACGCGTGATGCCGCCGTCAATCGCCGCTTCGGTCATCATCGACCCGGCAGTGTTGTAATAACGTTTTTCCGCATACAGCACCGTTTCCGGTTTACCCTCTCGCGTTACGCCGATAGTCGCCACACCACCACGCCAGTTCGGACCAGTCACTTCTTTGACATCACGGAAGGTGAAGCGATATTCATGAATATCGATGCTATCACCGGACTTCATGCGCACATCACGCTCAACGCTATAGTTCTGGCTAAAGGCAATACCAACAATTGTTACCGCCAGCCCCAGGTGAGCCGCCACCATGCCCCAATAACTAAAGGTGGTTTTCGTGCCGCGTGAAATACGCAGCGCAGCTTCCGCAATCGCCAGCACTGCAATCCAGCAGGCCATTACCAGGCCGAGCACCGTCATCGCCACAACTTTACTTTCGAACAGCCACGGCAACAGCAGAGACAGCACCAGCGTAGAGATGAAGGCGATAATCAATAAATTGCGGATTTTACGTGGGCGATCGCGCCCCCAGCGCACCAGTGGACCGACACCAAGCAGTAGCGCAAACGGCACCATCAGCCAGGTAAACATAGTGTTGAAGAACGGTTCACCTATCGAAATACTGCCCAGCCCAAGTTGCTTATGCACCAGCGGCAGCAGCGTCCCCAGCAATACCACCAGCATTGCGGCGACCAGCAAAACGTTGTTCGCTAACAGCAGAGATTCCCGCGACCACAGCGCATTGTTTATGCGTGAGCGAACTTTGTGTCCACGCGCGGCAAACAGCAGCAGCGAACCGCCAATCACCAGCACCATAAAAGCGAGGATAAACATACCGCGCGCCGGATCAGACGCAAACGCGTGTACCGATACCAGCACGCCGGAACGCACGAGGAAAGTCCCCAACAGACACAACGAGAAGGCACTGATTGCCAGCAGTAATGTCCACGCTTTGAAGCTGGCGCGTTGTTCAGTGACCGCCAGTGAGTGCATCAGCGCAGTCCCCACCAGCCACGGCATAAACGAGGCGTTTTCTACCGGATCCCAGAACCACCAGCCGCCCCAGCCGAGTTCGTAATAGGCCCATGCGGAACCGAGCACAATGCCGAGCGTCAGGAAGATCCACGCCGCCAGCGTCCACGGACGGGTAAAGCGTGCGTAAGTGCTGTCCAGACGCCCACTCAGCAAAGAAGCAATGGCAAAAGCAAACGCCACCGAGAAACCGACGTACCCCATATAGAGCAGAGGCGGATGGAAGATCAGCCCTGGATCCTGCAACAGCGGGTTAAGATCGCGCCCTTCAATCGGGAAGTTCGGCAACGTGCGTGAGAACGGGTTAGAGGTAAAGAGAATGAACAGCAAAAAGCCGACACTGACCATCCCCATTATCGCCAGTACACGGGCCACAATATCCAGCGGAATACGCTGACTAAAAATCGCCACCGCAAATGTCCAGCCGCTCATCAGCAGCACCCACAGCAGTAGCGAGCCTTCATGCGCACCCCAGGTTGCCGCTACGCGATACCACACCGGAAGCTGGGTATTGGAGTTGCTGGCAACATAGGTGACGGTAAAGTCGTTGACCACGAAAGCATTGACCAGCACCAGAAATGCGCCAGCCACAGACATAAACAGCAGCCAGGCAAACAAGCGCGAAGAAGCCATCATGCGCGCATCCCCGCGCGCCACGCCCCATAGCGGATACACGGACAGCAACAGCGCAATTCCTAGCGCCAGGCACAGCAGTCCGTTACCAATTTCTGGCATCATGATGCTGGGTCCTTATAAACACTCGCCGGGCGACGGTGATTAGCTTCCATCGCTTTCTCGACTTCTGGCGGCGTGTAGTTTTCATCGTGTTTCGCCAGTACTTCTTTCGCGAGGATATGATTACCTTTTTCCAGTTCGCCCTGCACCACTACGCCCTGCCCTTCACGGAACAGATCCGGCAAAATGCCTTCGTAAGAGACATCTACTGAACCTTCAGCGTCGTAAATGGTGAACGTTACTTTCAGCGAATTGGGATCGCGCTGCACACTACCCGGCATCACCATCCCGCCAACGCGCAGACGCTGACCGACTTCCGGCATCTGTTGAGTTTCACGCTTGCCGTAGAGAATTTCCCCCGGCGTATAAAAAAGATCGATATTCGAGCGCAGCGCATACAACACCAGGCCGATAGTCAGTGCCAGCCCCGCCAGCACGGCACAGGCAATCCACAAACGGTTTTTACGGCGAATATTCATGCAGCCTCCTGCTGTTGCGCAGCACGTAAACGCGCCTCACGCGCCCGCTGTTGCGCCACGCCACGCAGAATTGCGCGATGCTGCATCACCGAGTGCACGACCAAAACCACCAGCGGAATAACGGTCATCACCACCGCCAGCCAGACAAAAAAGGCGTAACCGCCCATTGCGAAAAATTCATTCCAGGAAGCAAATGCAGGGGTCATTTACGGCCTCTTTTCAGTATCAGTTCACTCACCCACGGACGGCGTTTTTCCATCAGCAAAATTAAATTACGCATCCGCATCAGCGTCAGCGTGGCAGACAGCAGCAGGAAGCCAAAAATCGACCAGCGCAGCGGCGAACGCATCGCCGGATCGATACTTTGCTGCATCCGCGTTGATCCCTGATGCAGGGTGTTCCACCACTCCACGGAGTAATGAATAATCGGCAGATTCACCACGCCAATCAGCACCAGGATACCTGCCGCACGGCCCGCCAGACGACGGTCGTCGAAGGCGTGCCACAGGGCAATGACACCAACATACAGAAACAGCAGCACCAGTTCAGAAGTCAGACGTGCATCCCATACCCACCAGGTGCCCCACATCGGTTTTCCCCATGCAGAGCCGGTAACCAGGGCAATAAAGGTAAACACGGCACCAATGGGGGCCATCGCCGCCACCGCCAGGTTGGCCATTTTCATCTGCCAGACCAGGCCAATAAACGCTGCCACCGCCATTGATGCATAAATGCCCATCGACCAGATCGCCGCAGGCACATGCAGGTAGATAATGCGGTAGCTATTTCCCTGCTGATAATCAGCCGGAGCAAAGCCGAATCCCCAGATCCAGCCGACGGTAAGCACGACCACACTGGCAATTGCCAGCCACGGTATAAACCAGCCACAGATTTGATACAGCCGTGGTGGGATCGCCAGTTGATGCAGTGTTTTCCACATAGTTTCGATACCAGACTCGAACAAAAATCAGTAATCCAGCGTTATTGAATGCTGATTCGTAACGCTGCCGCCGTCGCAAAAGGACTTAATGTCGCGGTGCCTGCCAACAACGCGCCTAAAATTGCCAGATACCCGTCAACGGGCAAATGCATGGAAGCCGCGTCCATCGCGGCGGTGGCAAAGATGAGTAATGGGATAGTCAGCGGTAATACCAGTATGCTGAGCAGCACACCACCGCGCTTAAGTCCCACTGTCAGCGCCACGCCCGGTGCACCGAGAAAACCAAGCGTTGGGGTTCCCAGCAGCAGCGTCAGCGCCATCACTTGCCAGCCATAAACATCCATTCCCAGTAGCATTGCTACCAGAGGCGAAAGGATGAGTAACGGCAGACCTGTTACCATCCAGTGCGCCATCACCTTCGCCAGCACAACGGCGGGCAAGGGTAACGGCAACAACATCAATTGTTCAAGACTGCCGTCCTGCAAATCGTCACGGAACAGTCGTTCCAGTGCCAGCAAGGATGAAAGCAGCGCTGCAACCCAGATAATGCCCGGCGCAATACGCGCGAGCAGTTGCGGCTCCGGACCGATACTGAGCGGAAAAAGGGTAATTACAATCAGGAAGAACCACAGCGGGTTAGCGATTTCGGCGCTATGACGAAACGCCACGCGCAGTTCAAGACGGAAAATTCGCCAGAACATTATTCGGCCCTCGTTTTCGTCAGTGAAATGCGGCGGATTTTACTTTCAGTAACGTTGAGCGGCTGGTGGGTAGTCAGAATCACAATCCCCCCCTGCTCCGTATGCTGCGCCATACGCTGGGTCAGACGATCGACGCCGTTAACGTCAATCGCGGTAAAAGGCTCGTCGAGTATCCATAACGTGGCACGGGTCAGCCACAGACGCGCTAAAGCGACGCGGCGTTGTTGCCCGGCAGAAAGTTGATTTACAGGAATATCTTCGAATCCGGCAAGCCCGGCCTGCGCCAGGGCTTCCAGACATTGTACGGTATCGCCATCGCGATGATAAAAGTGCAGATTTTCTAACGCCGTCAGCCGGGTTTTGATCCCCGGCTGATGGCCTATCCATAACAGGTTTTGATGGTAGCTGTCGCGTACCTGATGCAAGGGCTGCCCTTGCCAGAGAACCTCGCCTGCGTCAGGGCGAGACAACCCCGTCAGCAAACGGAGAAGCGTTGTCTTCCCCGCGCCGTTGCTACCGGTGATTTGTACCCACTCGCCTGCGTTCAGCGTAAATGACAAGCCACTAAATAAGGTTCGTTCATCCCGCTCGCAAAGTAACTCTCTGGCTTCAAGCATACCCACGCAATAACCCTGTTAAAAACCTGGCTCGACTTCGCGCATATCGGGCAGCTTGTGCGCTATCCCTTTATGGCAATCAATACAGGTTTGCCCATCTTTCACCGCCTGGTCGTGCATCTTAGCGGCAACTGATTTCTGGGCGGTTGTATCCATATACTCGAAGTTGTGACAGTTACGACACTCCTGCGAGTTATTGTCCTTCATGCGCCGCCACTCATTCTGTGCCATCGTCAGGCGATGAGCTTCAAATTTCTGCGGCGTGTCAATAACGCCAAAAATTTTACCATACAGCTCTTTACTTGCTTTGAGCTTGCGTATCATCTTCGGCACAAACTCGTGCGGAACGTGACAATCCGGACAGGTCGCACGGACGCCGCTACGGTTGTTGTAGTGCACGGAATCCATGTATTCCTGATACACCGTGTTACGCATTTCGTGGCAGCTAATGCAAAACTCTTCAGTGTTAGCTTTTTCCATCCCGGTGTTAAAGCCGCCCCAGAAAACGATACCGCCAACAAAGCCGATCAACAGCAGCGTCCCCAGTGCCAGACGGCTGGGGGTACGCCACCATTTCCACAGGCGCTTAATCAGACCAGGCTTACGGTCAGAATTTCCCATAATAACCTCTTATTTCCCGTAACCTTTTGATGGGGTAAAGGTATTCCCCACGATTGGCGCGGTATCGGCCTGCGGTACGTGACATTGCAGACAGAAATAACGACGCGGAGCCACTTCTGCGCCCACTTTGCCGTCGCTGTCCATAAAGTGAGTAGGACTAATGCGCGGCGCGCCAGTGGTGCGATAGCTTTCGACACCGTGGCACTGCAAGCAGCGGTTGGTATTGGTCGTTACCTGATAACCTTCAACGCTATGCGGGATCATTGGCGGCTGATTCACATAGTTCAGCGGCATCCGATCCTGCTCTTTTGGCATCCGAATGGCCCCTTCCTGCGTCCCGGATACTTCCGGCGACTGGCTAAAATCGACGCCATTAGCCGCCCAAACCGCGCCGCTTACCACCAGGGCCAGCATCGCCGTCCATTGACACAGCGCTTTCTTCAGGTCATGGCTTTTCATGATTTCGCTCCCGAACTCCATCGTGTAGTTATTGTAAATACATCCTCAGAACAGACATCCACGCAGCGACCGCACGTCATGCAATCGCGGCTGGTGACCTGCACCGGGCTTTGTTCATCCAGCACCGGGGCACGTAGCACATGCGGTTCCGGGCAAACATGAAAACAATCCATACAGCGGTTACATTTCTGCCGATCGGTGGCCGCAACGGTAATCACACCTTTACTACCCAGCACGCCATACAGTGCACCAACCGGACAAATGTGCCCGCACCAGCCGTGTTCAACGACCAGTAGATCAAATAAAAACAGCGCGAGAATAAGCAGCGCGCCGCTGCCGAAGCCCATTACCAGGCTACGCCCCATCAGGGAAACGGGGTTGATCCATTCCCAGATGAGCGTGCCAGTTAAGGCCGATCCCACCAGAATGATCACCAACAGCACGTAGCGAATGTGGCGAGGGATCGTCGCAGACTGATTGAGGTCAAAACGCCTGCGTAACCAATTTGCTAAGTCGGTAATCGGGTTCAGCGGGCAGACCCAGCTGCAAAATAATCGCTTTCCTGCCAGGGCGTAGAGCACGGTGATAATCACTGCACCGGTCAGCGCCACCGTGGCAGGCAGATGACCGCTGGCAAGACTTTGCAACGTCATCAGCGGATCGGTCAGTGGAACGGTGTCGAATAACAGGCTACTGCTGTAGTTGCCGTGCAAGATCCACACACCAAACCACGGGCCGCTCAAAAACATCCCCAGCACGAAGAACTGACAAAGGCGACGCAACACCAGCCAACGGTGGCTGCGCCACCAGCCTTTTTTCTCCAGCGCCTCGCGCCCAGCGTCACGTTTACGATTTGCCATTGTTCCCCTCCAGCCAGCCGAAGCGGTAATGGTGACCTAACTCCCCTTTCGCCAGTGACAGCGGTAACACCTTGATTGCGGGTTGTTCCAGCACGCACACTTTTTCGCACTTACCGCAGCCGGTACAGGCGTCGCTGTGAACCGTTGGCAGAAAACGGGCGTGCTTACCGGTACGCGTGTTACGCTCCAGCTCCAGGGTGATTGCCTCATCAATTTTCGGGCATTCGCGATAGCAAACATCGCAGCGCAGCCCCTGAAAGTTGAGGCAGTTCTCCTGATCCACCAGCACCGCCAGCCCCATCCGCGCGTCGTCGATCGATTCGATATCTCGATCCAGCGCACCGCTCGGGCACACTTTGGCGCACGGAATGTCCTCACACATTTCGCAAGGAATATCCCGCGCGACAAAGTACGGCGTACCTGCCGACAGGCCAGAGGCCAGTGTCGCCAGTTTTAAGGTGTCGTAAGGGCAAGCCTGAACACACTGACCGCAACGTACACAGGCACTGGCAAAGGCGTTCTCGTTTATGGCTCCGGGTGGGCGCAACCGCACACCAGATGCGCGTGCGGTTTGCTGTTGTAACCCCAGCGCCACACCCACGGCAGCCAGCCCGCCAGCTGTGCGAACGACATCGCGCAGAAAGCGGCGGCGACCATTTTGAGGTTTCGCTGACCGGGACATAATGGCTTACACCTTCTCCAGTTTGACCGCACACTTCTTGAAGTCCGTCTCTTTCGAGAGCGGATCGGTCGCATCCAGCGTCAGTTTGTTAACCAGCTGTGCGGCGTCGAAGAACGGCATATACACCAGGCCCTGCGGCGGACGGTTACGACCGCGCGTTTCAACAATCGAGATCACTTCGCCACGGCGAGAAACCACTTTCACTTTGTCGCCACGACGCAGATCGCGCGCTTTCGCATCCAGCGGATGAATAAACAGGACCGCTTCCGGGAAGGCACGGTGCAGTTCCGGTACACGGCGAGTCATACTGCCGGTGTGCCAGTGCTCCAGGACACGCCCGGTAGAGAGCCACAGATCGTACTCTTCATCCGGTGCTTCCGCCGCCGGTTCAAACGGCAGTGCGAAGATCACCGCTTTGCCATCCGGTTTACCGTAGAACTTGTAGCCTTCACCCGCTTTCACGTACGGGTCGTTACCTTCGCTATAACGCCACTGCGTTTCTTTACCGTTAACCACCGGCCAGCGCAGACCGCGCGCTTTGTGGTAGTCATCGAACGGCGCGAGATCGTGACCGTGACCGCGACCAAACCATGCATACTCTTCGAACAGCCCTTTTTGCAGATAGAAGCCCAGCTCGCGGGATTCATCGTTCAACTGATCTTCTGCCAGTTCGGATACCGGGAATTTGCTCACTTCCGGGGTGGCATACAGAACCTCATACAGCGTTTTGCCACGCAGTTCCGGTTTCTTCGCCAGCAACTCTTCCGGCCACACTTCTTCAGTTTTGAAGCGGCGGGAGAACTGAACTAACTGCCAGAGATCCGATTTCGCTTCGCCCGGTGCCTGTACCTGCTGACGCCAGAATTGAGTACGGCGTTCGGCGTTACCGTAAGCACCCTCTTTTTCTACCCACATTGCGGTCGGCAGGATCAAGTCCGCTGCCAGCGCACTGACCGTCGGATACGGATCGGAAACGATGATAAAGTTGCGCGGATCGCGCCAGCCCGGCATACGCTCTTCATTGATGTTCGGCCCGGCCTGCATGTTGTTGGTACACATGGTCCAGTAAACATTCAGCTTGCCGTCTTTCAGCGCACGGTCCTGTGCCACCGCGTGCAGGCCGATTTTCGCCGGAATGGTGCCGCTCGGGATATTCCACTTCTTCTCGCAGATATCACGGTGTTTCTCGTTGGTCACCACCATGTCCGCAGGCAGACGGTGAGCAAAGGTGCCCACTTCACGCGCAGTACCACACGCGGAAGGCTGCCCGGTCAGGGAGAACGGACCGCAACCCGGCTGGGAAATTTTGCCGGTCAGCAGGTGCAGGTTGTAGACCAGGTTGTTGGCCCACACACCACGGGTATGCTGGTTGAAGCCCATCGTCCAGTAGGAGATGACTTTCTTGTTCGGATCGGCATACAGCTGCGCCAGTTGTTCTAACTGGTCTTTCGGCACGCCGGTCATTTCAGCGGTTTTTTCCAGCGTATACTCAGCAACGAAGGCTTTGTAATCTTCAAAGCTCATCGGTTCGGAGGCGTCAGAACCCGGATTCTTCGCTGCTTTTTCCAGCGGATGGGTCGGACGTAAACCGTAGCCGATGTCCGTCGCCCCTTTGCGCAGGTTAACGTGTTTGCTAAAGAAGTCCTGATTTATCGCGTTGTTTTGAATGATATAGTTGGCGATGTAGTTCAGGATCACCAGGTCAGACTGTGGCGTAAAGATGATGCCGTTATCCGCCAGCTCGAAGCTACGATGCTGGTAGGTAGAAAGCACCGCCACGGTGACGTTCTGGTTAGAGAGACGACGGTTGGTAATGCGCGACCAGAGGATCGGGTGCATCTCCGCCATGTTAGCGCCCCACAGCACAAATGCGTCAGCCTGTTCGATGTCGTCATAGCAGCCCATCGGCTCATCCATACCAAAGGTACGCATAAAGCCAACTACCGCCGACGCCATACAGTGACGCGCGTTCGGGTCGATGTTGTTCGAACGGAAGCCCGCTTTGAACAGCTTGGACGCGGCATAACCTTCCCAGATAGTCCACTGACCAGAACCGAACATACCGATCGATTCCGGCCCTTTTTCTTTCAGGGCAGTTTTGAATTTTTCTTCCATCACATCGAAGGCTTGATCCCAGGTGATTGGGGTGAACTCGCCTTCTTTGTCATATTTACCGTTTTTCATACGCAGAAGCGGCTGCGTCAAACGGTCTTTACCGTACATGATTTTGGGCAGGAAATAGCCCTTAATGCAGTTCAGACCACGGTTAACCGGTGCGTCCGGGTCGCCCTGACAGGCCACCACACGCCCCTGCTGCGTTCCGACCAGAACGCCACAACCAGTACCGCAGAAACGGCATGGTGCTTTATCCCATTTAATGGCTTCCTGCTGACCAACAACGGCGCGGGCAACGCCCGGCACGCTGAGACCGGCAGCCGCCGCAGCGGCCGCAACGGCGTTAGCTTTCATAAAGCTACGACGACTGAGTTTCATGGTGTTTCCTCACCTTGCTCTTCCTGCTGGTGATAAACCAGCGACACCGCCAGCACGCCCTCTACGTTGCGTACTGACTCAATGGTTTGGATCAGCGTTTCGCTGTCTTCTGCTTCCACCACCACAATCAACTGACCGCTCGGCGCGTCGCTGACAGCGACTTCACAGCCGGGAAAGGCGTTCAGTTGGGTGCTGATGTCTGAAATTCGTTCGCTTTTGGCCTGCACGACCAGGCTGCAAACTTGCCAGTTAGTGTGCATGGAGATACTCCGCAGTTATGGCTGATACCGGACAGCTGGCTGCACATGCTCCACATCCGTTGCAAAGTTGGCTATTAAGTTGCGGCTGGTAGATCCCGGAGAGCGTCGGGCGAAAGATAATTGCCATTGGCTCACAGCTATCCTGACAGCGGCGGCATTCAACTGACTGATACGCCAGGCACGCGTCCCCAATGGTGAACTGCAAATCCCAGGCCCTGGTGTGGCGCGGAGAAAATAGCGATTCGGGGCAAGCTTGCGCGCAGGCATAACAGAAGCTGCACTCGTTATTTTTGAAATTAACGCTCGGATAGCCCCCCGCGCCGCGTTGCAGAATGTTGTTTTCACAAGCATTAATACAGGCGTCACAGCGGGTGCAATGGGTCAGAAAATGAGATTCATCACCGGACCAGGGCGGACGGATACCGTTACTGGCTTTGCGCCAGCGACCAGTGAGTATGCCCCGACGGGATGCATCAATCTTCACATTGACCTTCCATCATTAATACGCTCTGAAAATTGAGAGCGACCAAATAAACCGCATAATTAATAAGCCATTTTTATAGCCGCTAAGATATTAAAGGATGTGTCAAAGATGCATACCCCGATCGGGGTAAAACCTGTAGCAGGATCAAAAGAGTGGTGGGAAGAGTGGCAAAAACGGGCTTTTGCTCACATTTCAAATGGTTATAAACATATTTATATAGCGATTAATTCGCCAGAGATATTTCTCAAGGCTTTACCACTCCTCAGAATTTAACACTAAAAGAGAAGGTAAAATTGTCTGAATGTTCTTTTAGTTATTCATAAAGCAAATTAATAAATCTGATGAATATGTTAACCTTCAGCGACATCATCGGTGAAAACCTATAAATGACGAAGGGAATACAACAATGAAGACCATTCTACCTGCAGTATTGTTTGCCGCTTTCGCTACCACTTCCGCCTGGGCGGCAGAGAGCGTCCAGCCACTGGAAAAAATCGCGCCTTATCCGCAAGCTGAAAAAGGCATGAAGCGTCAGGTGATTCAGTTAACCCCGCAAGAAGATGAATCTACCCTGAAAGTAGAACTGTTAATCGGTCAGACGCTGGAAGTCGATTGCAATTTGCATCGTCTCGGCGGGAAGCTGGAAAGCAAAACGCTGGAAGGCTGGGGCTATGATTATTACGTCTTTGATAAAGTTAGCTCGCCGGTTTCCACGATGATGGCCTGCCCGGATGGCAAGAAAGAGAAGAAATTTGTCACCGCGTATCTGGGCGATGCTGGAATGCTGCGTTACAACAGCAAGCTGCCGATCGTGGTGTATACGCCAGACAATGTAGATGTGAAATACCGCATCTGGAAGGCGGAAGAGAAAATTGACAACGCGGTAGTCCGCTAAACTGCCGTGAAGTGCTCCACCCCGTAGGTCGGATAAGGCGGTCACGCCGCATCCGACATCTAACGCCCAAGCCGGTTGACTGATGCGACGCTGACGCGTCTTATCAGGCCTACACCGCTGTGAAGTGCTCCACCCCGTAGGTCGGATAAGGCGGTCACGCCGCATCCGACA
>NZ_VNXM01000045.1:0-338 GCF_009820205.1 Escherichia sp. HH26CH | reverse complement strand
CGGGAGGATTCGAACCTCCGACCGCTCGGTTCGTAGCCGAGTACTCTATCCAGCTGAGCTACGGATGCATCGGGAAACTTACTTTACTGCAGATTTTTTGATACCGCTACTAAAGCCGTATCAAGTAAGAGATGGTGCATCCGGGAGGATTACTCGCCTTACGGCTCGCCCTTCGGGCCGTTGCTAAAGCAACGTTATCCTCCCTGGTGCTTGCGGTTAGTACCACCACCTCTTCGACACCTTCATCGCTGAAGATTTCGTAGAATATGGTGCATCCGGGAGGATTCGAACCTCCGACCGCTCGGTTCGTAGCCGAGTACTCTATCCAGCTGAGCTAC
>NZ_VNXM01000055.1:0-343 GCF_009820205.1 Escherichia sp. HH26CH | reverse complement strand
AATTTGAGAGACTCACGAACAACTTTCGTTGTTCAGTGTTTCAATTTTCAGCTTGATCCAGATTTTTAAAGAGCAAATATCTTAAACATGACTCGTAAGTCATCTTTAACGATACTGAGGTCGGTGACTTTCACTCACAAACCAGCAAGTGGCGTCCCCTAGGGGATTCGAACCCCTGTTACCGCCGTGAAAGGGCGGTGTCCTGGGCCTCTAGACGAAGGGGACGTATCAGTCTGCTTCGCAAGACGCCTTGCTTTTCACTTTCTATCAGACAATCTGTGTGAGCACTGCAAAGTACAGTTCTTTAAGGTAAGGAGGTGATCCAACCGCAGGTTCCCCTACG
>NZ_VNXM01000020.1:0-169717 GCF_009820205.1 Escherichia sp. HH26CH | reverse complement strand
GAAGTGAAACGCCGTAGCGCCGATGGTAGTGTGGGGTCTCCCCATGCGAGAGTAGGGAACTGCCAGGCATCAAATTAGAAAAACCCCGGTCCATAAGGCCGGGGTTTTTTGCATATCAATTATTTGCATGATGAAGGGAATCTCATGTCAGTTCTGTATATCCAAATTCGTCGTAATCAAATTACTGTTCGCGATCTTGAAAGCAAACGTGAAGTGTCAGGAGAGGCTGCCTTCAGTAACCAGCGCCTGTTAATCGCCAATTTCTTTGTTGCAGAAAAAGTTCTGCAAGATCTTGTTTTGCAACTCCACCCACGTTCACCCTGGTACTCTTTTTTGCCAGCAAAACGTATGGATATTGTTGTGAGCGCGCTGGAAATGAATGAGGGCGGTTTGTCACAGGTTGAGGAACGCATTCTTCATGAAGTGGTCGCTGGTGCAACGTTAATGAAATATCGCCATTTCCACATCCATGCGCAATCAGTGGTGCTCAGTGATAGTGCGGTCATGGCAATGCTTAAGCAGAAATAATCATGTCACCATTGGTGGGTACGAAACCTGAAGTTCAGCTCACCGGGATGAGAAAAAAATTGCCTACGCCTCCACATACGCCAGATTCAGCAACGGATACGGTTTCCCCAAATCGTCCACCTCAGAGCGTCCCGTAACCTTAAATCCCAACTTCTTATAGAACCCTACCGCCCGGGCATTTTGCTCATTAACATTGGTTGTCAGTTCCGGTGCCATCGAGAGCGCATGTTCCACCAGCATCCGACCCACGCCGCAGCCGCGCGCATCAGGATCGACAAACAGCGCATCCATATGCTGCCCACTTAACAACATAAACCCAACCGGCCGATCCCGCTCATTAACCGCGACCCACAACGGCGCTTCCGGCAGGAAGGAACGCACCAGCTCTTCCAGCTCGGCCCGATACTCTGCTGATAAAAAATCGTGAGTGGCATCGACAGAACGGCACCAAATCGCAACCAGTTCTTCCCCTTCCTCATGCCGTGAGCGGCGAATACTAATAACCATTTCCTCTCCTTTTAGTCATTCTTATATTCTAACGTAGCCTTTTCCTTGAAACTTTCTCACCTTCAACATGCAGGCTCGACATTGGCAAATTTTCTGGTTATCTTCAGCTATCTGGATGTCTAAACGTATAAGCGTATGTAGTGAGGTAATCAGGTTATGCCGATTCGTGTGCCGGACGAGCTACCCGCCGTCAATTTCTTGCGTGAAGAAAACGTCTTTGTGATGACAACTTCTCGCGCGTCTGGTCAGGAAATTCGTCCGCTAAAGGTGCTTATCCTTAACCTGATGCCGAAGAAGATCGAAACTGAAAATCAGTTTCTGCGCCTGCTTTCAAACTCACCTTTGCAGGTCGATATTCAGCTGTTGCGCATCGATTCCCGTGAATCGCGCAACACGCCCGCAGAGCATCTGAATAACTTCTACTGTAACTTTGAAGATATTCAGGAACAAAACTTTGACGGTCTGATAGTTACCGGCGCGCCGCTGGGACTGGTGGAGTTTAATGACGTCGCTTACTGGCCGCAAATCAAACAGGTGCTGGAGTGGTCGAAAGATCACGTCACCTCAACGCTGTTTGTCTGTTGGGCGGTACAGGCAGCGCTCAATATCCTCTATGGCATTCCTAAGCAAACCCGCACCGACAAACTATCTGGCGTTTACGAGCATCATATTCTCCATCCTCATGCACTTCTGACGCGTGGCTTTGATGATTCATTCCTGGCACCGCATTCGCGCTATGCTGACTTTCCGGCAGCGTTGATTCGTGATTATACCGATCTGGAAATTCTGGCGGAGACAGAAGAAGGGGATGCATATCTGTTTGCCAGCAAAGATAAGCGCATTGCCTTTGTGACGGGGCATCCGGAATACGACGCACATACGCTGGCGCAGGAATTTTTCCGCGATGTGGAAGCCGGACTAGACCCGGATGTACCGTATAACTATTTCCCGCATAATGATCCGCAAAATACACCGCGAGCGAGCTGGCGTAGTCACGGTAATTTGCTGTTTACCAACTGGCTCAACTATTACGTCTACCAGATCACGCCATACGATCTACGGCACATGAATCCAACGTTGGATTAATCTTCTGTGATAGTCGATCGTTAAGCGATTCAGCACCTTACCTCAGGCACCTTCGGGTGCCTTTTTTATTTCCGAAACACACCTCAAGAGGTGAATAAATTTTATTCATATTGTTATCAATAGGTTAACATGTATTTTTATTTAAAATGGAAATTGTTTTTGATTTTGCATTTTAAATGAGTAGTCTTAGTTGTGCTGAACGAAAAGCGCACAACGATCCTTCGTTCACAGTGGGGAAGTTTTCGGATCCATGACGAGGAGCAGCACGATGACTGAACAGGCAACAACAACCGATGAACTGGTTTTCACAAGGCCGTATGGCGAGCAGGAGAAGCAAATTCTTACTGCCGAAGCGGTAGAGTTTCTGACTGAGCTGGTGACGCATTTTACGCCACAACGCAATAAACTTCTGGCAGCGCGCATTCAGCAGCAGCAGGATATCGATAACGGAACGTTGCCTGATTTTATTTCGGAAACAGCTTCCATTCGTGATGCTGACTGGAAAATTCGCGGGATTCCTGCGGACTTAGAAGATCGTCGGGTAGAGATTACCGGCCCGGTTGAGCGCAAGATGGTGATCAACGCGCTCAACGCCAATGTGAAAGTCTTTATGGCCGATTTTGAGGATTCACTGGCCCCGGACTGGAACAAAGTGATCGATGGGCAAATTAACCTGCGCGATGCAGTTAATGGCACCATCAGTTACACCAATGAAGCAGGCAAAATTTACCAGCTCAAGCCCAATCCAGCGGTTTTGATTTGTCGGGTACGCGGTCTGCACTTGCCGGAAAAACATGTCACCTGGAGTGGTGAGGCAATCCCCGGTAGCCTGTTTGATTTTGCGCTTTATTTCTTCCACAACTATCAGGCCCTGTTGGCAAAGGGCAGCGGTCCCTATTTCTATCTGCCGAAAACCCAGTCCTGGCAGGAAGCGGCCTGGTGGAGCGAAGTCTTCAGCTATGCAGAAGATCGCTTTAATCTAGCGCGCGGCACCATCAAGGCGACGTTGCTGATTGAAACGCTGCCCGCCGTGTTCCAGATGGATGAAATCCTTCACGCGCTGCGTGACCATATTGTTGGTCTGAACTGCGGTCGTTGGGATTACATCTTCAGCTATATCAAAACGTTGAAAAACTATCCCGATCGCGTCCTGCCAGACAGACAGGCAGTGACGATGGATAAACCGTTCCTTAATGCCTACTCACGCCTGTTAATCAAAACCTGCCATAAACGCGGCGCATTTGCGATGGGCGGCATGGCAGCGTTTATTCCGAGCAAAGATGAAGAGCGCAATAACCAGGTGCTGAACAAAGTAAAAGCGGATAAAGCGCTGGAAGCCAACAACGGTCACGATGGCACATGGATCGCTCACCCAGGCCTTGCTGACACGGCAATGGCGGTATTCAACGACATTCTCGGCTCCCGTAAAAATCAGCTTGAAGTGATGCGCGAACAAGACGCGCCGATTACTGCCGATCAGCTGCTGGCACCTTGTGATGGTGAACGCACCGAAGAAGGTATGCGCGCCAACATTCGCGTGGCTGTGCAGTACATCGAAGCGTGGATCTCTGGCAACGGCTGTGTGCCGATTTATGGCCTGATGGAAGATGCTGCGACGGCTGAAATTTCCCGTACCTCCATCTGGCAGTGGATCCATCACCAAAAAACGTTGAGTAATGGCAAACCGGTTACCAAAGCCTTGTTCCGCCAGATGCTTGGCGAAGAGATGAAAGTCATTGCCAGCGAACTGGGCGAAGAACGTTTCTCCCAGGGGCGTTTTGACGATGCCGCACGCTTGATGGAACAGATCACCACTTCCGATGAGTTAATTGATTTCCTGACCCTGCCAGGCTACCGCCTGTTAGCGTAAACCACCACATAACTATGGAGCATCTGCACATGAAAACCCGTACACAACAAATTGAAGAATTACAGAAAGAGTGGACTCAACCGCGTTGGGAAGGCATTACTCGCCCATACAGCGCGGAAGATGTGGTGAAATTACGCGGTTCAGTCAATCCTGAATGCACGCTGGCGCAACTGGGCGCGGCGAAAATGTGGCGTCTGCTGCATGGCGAGTCGAAAAAAGGCTACATCAACAGCCTCGGTGCACTGACTGGCGGTCAGGCGCTGCAACAGGCGAAAGCGGGTATTGAAGCAGTCTATCTGTCGGGATGGCAGGTAGCGGCGGACGCTAACCTGGCGGCCAGCATGTATCCGGATCAGTCGCTCTATCCGGCAAACTCGGTGCCAGCTGTGGTGGAGCGGATCAACAACACCTTCCGCCGTGCGGATCAGATCCAATGGTCCGCGGGCATTGAGCCGGGCGATCCGCGCTATGTCGATTACTTCCTGCCGATCGTTGCCGATGCGGAAGCCGGTTTTGGCGGTGTCCTGAATGCCTTTGAACTGATGAAAGCGATGATTGAAGCCGGTGCAGCGGCAGTTCACTTCGAAGATCAGCTGGCATCAGTGAAGAAATGCGGTCACATGGGCGGCAAAGTTTTAGTGCCAACTCAGGAAGCTATTCAGAAACTGGTCGCGGCGCGTCTGGCAGCTGACGTGACGGGCGTTCCAACCCTGCTGGTTGCTCGTACCGATGCCGATGCGGCGGATCTGATTACCTCCGATTGCGACCCATATGACAGCGAATTTATTACCGGCGAGCGTACCAGCGAAGGCTTCTTCCGTACTCATGCAGGTATTGAACAAGCGATCAGCCGTGGCCTGGCGTATGCGCCATATGCTGACCTGGTATGGTGTGAAACCTCCACGCCAGACCTGGAACTGGCGCGTCGCTTTGCACAAGCTATCCACGCGAAATATCCAGGCAAACTGCTGGCTTATAACTGCTCGCCGTCGTTCAACTGGCAGAAAAACCTCGACGACAAAACTATTGCCAGCTTCCAGCAGCAGCTGTCGGATATGGGCTACAAGTTCCAGTTCATCACCCTGGCAGGCATCCACAGCATGTGGTTCAACATGTTTGACCTGGCAAACGCCTATGCCCAGGGCGAGGGTATGAAGCACTATGTTGAGAAAGTGCAGCAGCCGGAATTTGCCGCCGCGAAAGATGGCTATACCTTCGTATCTCACCAGCAGGAAGTGGGTACAGGTTATTTCGATAAAGTGACGACCATTATTCAGGGCGGCACGTCTTCAGTCACCGCGCTGACCGGCTCCACCGAAGAATCGCAGTTCTAAGCAACAACAACCGTTGCTGACTGTAGGTCGGATAAGGCGTTCACGCCGCATCCGACAATGAGCGCCTGATGCGACGCTTGCGCGTCTTATCAGGCCTACAGTCGTTGCCGAACGTAGGCCGGATAACGCGTTCACGCCGCATCCGGCAATCGGTGCACGATGCCTGATGCGACGCTTGCTCGTCTTATTAGGCCTACAACCGTTGCTGACCGTAGGCTGGATAAGGCGTTCACGCCGCATCCGGCAATCAACGCCTGATGCGACGATTTGCGCGTCTTATCCGGCAATTCACTGCTCCTGATGAGGGCAACAAATGCCGCGTGGCCTGGAATTACTGATTGCACAAACCATTCTGCAAGGCTTCGACGCTCAGTATGGTCGATTCCTCGAAGTGACTTCCGGGGCGCAGCAGCGTTTCGAACAAGCCGACTGGCACGCCGTCCAGCAGGCGATGAAAAACCGTATCCATCTTTACGATCATCACGTGGGTCTGGTGGTGGAGCAACTGCGCTGCATTACCAACGGCCAAAGCACGGACGCGGCATTTTTACTGCGTGTCAAAGAGCATTACACCCGGCTGTTGCCGGACTACCCGCGTTTCGAGATTGCGGAGAGCTTTTTTAACTCCGTGTACTGTCGGTTATTTGACCACCGCTCGCTTACTCCCGAGCGGCTTTTTATCTTTAGCTCCCAGCCAGAGCGCCGTTTTCGTACCATTCCCCGCCCGCTGGCGAAAGACTTTCACCCCGATCACGGCTGGGAATCTCTGCTGATGCGCGTTATCAGCGACCTGCCGTTGCGTCTGCGCTGGCAGAATAAAAGCCGTGACATTCATTACATCGTTCGCCATCTGACGGAAACGCTGGGGACAGACAACCTCGCGGAAAGTCATTTACAGGTGGCGAACGAACTGTTTTACCGCAATAAAGCCGCCTGGCTGGTGGGCAAACTGATCACGCCTTCCGGCACATTGCCATTTTTGCTGCCGATCCACCAGACGGACGACGGCGAGTTATTTATTGATACTTGCCTGACGACGACCGCCGAAGCGAGCATCGTCTTTGGCTTCGCACGCTCCTATTTTATGGTTTATGCACCGCTGCCCGCAGCACTGGTCGAGTGGCTACGGGAAATTCTGCCGGGTAAAACCACCGCTGAATTGTATATGGCTATCGGCTGCCAGAAGCACGCTAAAACCGAGAGCTACCGCGAATATCTCGTTTATCTACAGGGCTGTAATGAGCAGTTCATTGAAGCGCCGGGTATTCGTGGAATGGTGATGTTGGTGTTTACGCTGCCGGGTTTTGATCGGGTGTTCAAAGTGATTAAAGACAAGTTCGCGCCGCAGAAAGAGATGTCTGCCGCGCACGTTCGCGCCTGCTATCAACTGGTGAAAGAGCACGATCGCGTAGGTCGAATGGCGGACACCCAGGAGTTTGAAAACTTTGTGCTGGAGAAGCGGCATATTTCCCCGGCATTAATGGCATTACTGCTCCAGGAAGCAGCGGAAAAAATCACCGATCTCGGCGAACAAATTGTGATTCGCCATCTTTATATTGAGCGGCGGATGGTGCCGCTCAATATCTGGTTGGAACAAGTGGAAGGTCAGCAGTTGCGCGACGCCATTGAAGAATACGGCAACGCCATTCGCCAGCTTGCTGCCGCCAACATCTTCCCCGGCGACATGCTGTTTAAAAACTTCGGTGTCACCCGTCACGGGCGCGTGGTGTTTTATGATTACGATGAAATTTGCTACATGACGGAAGTAAACTTCCGCGACATCCCACCGCCGCGCTACCCGGAAGACGAACTTGCCAGCGAACCGTGGTACAGCGTCTCGCCGGGCGATGTTTTCCCGGAAGAGTTCCGTCACTGGCTATGCGCCGACCCGCGTATTGGGCCACTGTTTGAAGAGATGCACGCCGATCTGTTCCGCGCCGACTACTGGCGCGCACTACAAAACCGCATACGTGAAGGGCATGTGGAAGATGTTTATGCGTACCGGCGCAGGCAAAGATTTAGCGTACGATATGGGGAGATGCTTTTTTGAGTAAAGCTTCCATCTTATTTTTCTCCGCGATGTATCGAGGGTTATCCGTAAAGCCATAGCTTTCAGCCATCTTATTTAACGTATTAAGGATTAATTCAGCAATAACCCGGTGACCCAATTTAAAAGCCAATTCAAAGGCAGAGTATTTTTGTGGCGCTTTATGTTGCCAAAAATCCATAATATCTTCAGCGGTAAATCCAAAAAGGCGTGCATGGTCACATAAAGCAAGATAAACTGTCTCTACAACGTTTTGTTGTTTATGCTGTATCGCTGAAAACAAACCGGGATATTCATTAGAATTATGTGCCAGGAGGAGGGTCTTCATATTTTTTTTATCGAATTTAAACGTATTAAACAGAGTGGGTAATGCGTTAAAAATAGTCTTAATAACGTTCATATGTCCGCGCTGCATGGCTATAAACAAACCCGTGTCGCGCGCAAGATTTTTGGCGGTCAGAAGATCTACAATATCAGAAGCGGAAATGTTAATTTCCTGGGCCAGACAGGGCAATGCTTCGAGTATAACTCTCACGATATCGCTATGCCCATTTTGCATCGCCAGGTATAGCCCCGGGTAACCATAAAAATCCTTTGCCTTCAGGAGAACGAATACCTGCTCTTTAGTCAAATGACATGTGCGAATTAACAAAGGTAATGCATCCAAAAAAACTTTCAGCATGTCGGCATCACCATTCGCCATAACATAGTATAAAACATGGCTGGACGATCTACTTTTGGCACTCAGGATTTTATACACCTGTTCGTTATCTAAATGATGTGTAGCAGCAAGTTTAGGTAAGGCGTTCAGAATCGAGGTTACGACATTTTTATCCTTACGTGATATCGCTAAAAATAATCCAGAACAACCATTTTTATCTTTTGCCTCCACAATATTAATGAGGTTTTTTTTCGAGAGTAATCCTTCATATCCAGGAGCTGACAGTGAATTGAAAATAGTCTCAACGATATCCGCATTACCATAATTTATAGCCAAATATAAACCTGGCAGGTTAATACTATTATAGGCAGTCAACATTTCTGTTCTATGTAGTTCTGGCATTTTCTGGAGCTGAATCATCAGCTGCGTAAGTTTGTGATTCTGACCAATTGCCATGAGCAAATTCATCGTTGCAGGTGATAATGGAGGGGTTATTTCATCCACAGATCCTTTTAACATCAATAGCTGTTCTTTCGGAAGTGCTGGAATTATTGCAACAGATTGGTTAATAACATGATCATTTGACCATTTCAGGAGGCTATAATCTACATTCATAAAATCCATCAGAGAATAGTGTTTAATATCCTCTTTACTTTCGCTCATGATTCTTATTTTATCGTTAGTTACATTAGGATCATAAACCGAAACCACGTAATGGGTACATCCTTCAGTTGTATTTTTTATTCTTAGCCGGGCCGTCAAAGCATGGTTATCCACCAATAATATGGCTGCCATAACACTGATACCATTTGATTCCATCTTGTCAAAATATGCCTTCATAACTAGACCGAAATCACCGCAGGCAGCAACACAACGCCCCTCAGGACGGCTGGAAATTAACGCCAAAGTCTGGTTTTTGCATTTTTTGTTGAAGTGAGCGAGAAAATTTTCAGCTGAAGAATAATCATCTTGATGGGGTTTGTAATCAACATTCTGATAAATATCATTAATATATTGTGCAGCAATGTGTCGGCATACTATACGGTTTTGGGGGCGCCCCGGAAAATAACATTGACCATTAAGTTTAACTCTTGGAAATTCTTTTTCTTTTCTATCTGAGGTTAGGTTTAATTCTTGTTTATCAAGAGTGTCTAAGCGTTGAGGTAAAATTTCCATTAGGTATTCTTCAAATATTGGAGCAATGGTTTGAGTGAGTGTCGTGTTTTCATTTTTATTAATTATCGTAATTTCTTTTTTATCAGTCTGTAAGACAGATGTGGAAAATTTAATGACAAAATCCTTATTACTAAAGATATGACGGCCGTTTTGTCTACAGTTTTCTGAGAAGCTTTTTAATAGAGGTGTCCCCAGCTCCTTGCCAGAAAATTTATTCTCGAGTTCTTTATAAAACAATTCACTCAGGTTTTGGTATTCATTTGTCTGGGCTGTATTATTAATATTTAAAGAGAAAGAATTGCGATGAATACGAGTAATCATTTAAATATCTCATTGTTTATTGATGTCTGGAATTTTAACTATCAGAACAGTGAAAAATTTAATATGATTACAAGTAAAGAAATATCATAAATCGCTCAATCTCATAATGAAACCGCAAAAGTTTCGGCGCAATGAGTTCTTGCGATTTTGTTAATAATTAAGTGGTTTGATGTTTAAAAATAATTCTGAGTTAATAAAAGTGTGTGAAGTGTATGATATTAAGTTATTTTTGCGTCAATGCGATTAACAGATACCCTTATTCTATTGCTACTCAGGTATGACGGGCAGAATATTACCTCTACCCGCCAGAAAAAGTCAGCGCATTCCACCGTACGCCAGCGTCACTTCCTTCGCAGCTTTAATCACCATCGCACCAAACTCGGTTACGCGATCATCGGTAATACGTGAAATCGGCCCGGAAATCGAAATTGCCGCAAATGGTTCGCGGTGCTCGTCGAAAATACACGCTGCGAGGCAACGCAGCCCCAGCGCATGTTCCTCATCGTCAAATGAATAACCCCGTTTTCGCGTTTGGGCGAGATCTTCTTTTAAATGTACAGGAGACACCAGTGTTGCGTGGGTATAGGCATGTAACCCTTTGCGGTGCAGCAGCTTCGTCACCTGTTCTTCGCTCAGTTGGGCTAAAAAGGCTTTACCCGCACCGGAAGCGTGCATCGGTAATTTACCGCCAATAGGGGCGGACATACGCATCAGGTGCGTACACTGTACCTGGTCGATAATAATCGCTTCGTGATCGCTTTGATCAAGCACCGCCATATTTACCGTTTCGCCAGACTCTTCCATTAGATTGCGCAGGATAGGGTGAACAATGGCTAACAAATTACGGCTCTGGAGAAAGCTGCTGCCGACCATAAAGGCATGTGCGCCGATTGCCCAGTGTCCCAGTTCGCCGACCTGACGCACGAAACCCTGCTGTTGCATCGTGGTTAGCAGACGGTGGGTCGTGGAGTTGGGTAACCCGGCTTGTTGCGCCAGTTCCGTGAGTGCCACACTGCCATTGGATTCGGCAATCCACTCCAGTAATTTCAGACCACGCGTTAAAGACTGAACCTGCCCAGTCGCTGGTGCGGTGGCAACGGCGGGTTTTCTGCCGCGTTTCGCGGGAATGGGTGCGACCATGACAGTCTCCTTTTTCTGTATCGTGGAAATCATTTTCATTTTTATTGTTAGCTAATGCAATAGTTGCTGAACTGATCCGATGAGTTAATGTTGAACAAATCTCATGTTGCGTGGTGGTCGCTTTTACCACAGATGCGTTTATGCCAGTATGGTTTGTTGAATTTTTATTAAATCTGGGTTGAGCGTGTCGGGAGCAAGTGTGAGCAGCAAAGTGGAACAACTGCGTGCGCAGTTAAATGAACGTATTCTGGTGCTGGATGGCGGTATGGGCACTATGATCCAGAGCTATCGACTGAACGAAGCCGATTTTCGTGGTGAACGCTTTGCCGACTGGCCATGCGATCTCAAAGGCAACAACGACCTGCTGGTACTCAGCAAACCGGAAGTGATCGCCGCTATCCACAACGCCTACTTTGAAGCGGGCGCGGATATCATCGAAACCAACACCTTCAACTCCACGACTATTGCGATGGCGGATTACCAGATGGAATCCCTGTCGGCGGAAATCAACTTTGCGGCGGCGAAGCTGGCCCGTGCCTGTGCTGACGAGTGGACCGCCCGTACGCCGGAGAAACCGCGCTACGTTGCCGGTGTTCTCGGCCCGACCAACCGCACGGCGTCTATTTCTCCGGACGTCAACGATCCAGCATTCCGCAACATCACTTTTGACCAGTTGGTGGCGGCTTATCGAGAATCCACTAAAGCGCTGGTGGAAGGCGGTGCGGATCTGATCCTGATTGAAACCGTTTTCGACACCCTTAACGCCAAAGCGGCGGTCTTTGCGGTGAAAACGGAGTTCGAAGCGCTGGGCGTTGAACTGCCGATAATGATCTCCGGCACCATCACTGACGCCTCCGGGCGCACGCTCTCCGGGCAGACCACTGAAGCATTTTACAACTCATTGCGCCACGCCGAAGCGCTGACCTTTGGCCTGAACTGTGCGCTGGGGCCCGATGAACTGCGCCAGTACGTGCAGGAGCTGTCACGGATTGCGGAATGCTACGTAACCGCGCACCCGAACGCCGGGCTGCCCAACGCCTTTGGTGAATACGATCTCGACGCCGACACGATGGCAAAACAAATACGTGAATGGGCACAAGCGGGCTTTCTCAATATCGTCGGCGGCTGCTGTGGCACCACGCCACAACATATTGCAGCGATGAGTCGTGCAGTAGAAGGATTAGCGCCGCGCAAACTGCCGGAAATTCCCGTAGCCTGCCGTTTGTCTGGCCTGGAGCCGCTGAACATTGGCGACGATAGCCTGTTTGTGAACGTGGGTGAACGCACCAACGTCACCGGTTCCGCTAAGTTCAAGCGCCTGATCAAAGAAGAGAAATACAGCGAGGCGTTGGATGTGGCGCGTCAGCAGGTGGAAAACGGCGCGCAGATTATCGATATCAACATGGATGAAGGGATGCTCGACGCCGAAGCGGCGATGGTGCGTTTCCTTAATCTGATTGCGGGTGAACCGGATATCGCTCGCGTGCCGATTATGATCGACTCCTCAAAATGGGACGTCATTGAAAAAGGTCTGAAGTGTATCCAGGGCAAAGGTATTGTTAACTCTATCTCGATGAAAGAGGGCGTCGACGCCTTTATTCATCACGCGAAACTGTTGCGTCGCTACGGTGCGGCAGTCGTGGTGATGGCCTTTGACGAACAGGGCCAGGCCGATACCCGCGCACGGAAAATCGAGATTTGCCGTCGGGCGTACAAAATCCTCACCGAAGAGGTTGGCTTCCCGCCAGAAGATATCATCTTTGACCCGAACATCTTCGCGGTCGCAACCGGTATTGAAGAGCACAACAACTACGCGCAGGACTTTATCGGCGCGTGTGAAGACATCAAACGTGAACTGCCGCACGCGCTGATTTCCGGCGGCGTTTCTAACGTTTCGTTCTCATTCCGTGGCAACGATCCGGTGCGCGAAGCCATTCACGCGGTGTTCCTCTACTACGCTATTCGCAATGGCATGGATATGGGGATCGTCAACGCCGGGCAACTGGCGATTTACGACGACCTACCCGCTGAACTGCGCGACGCGGTGGAAGATGTGATTCTTAATCGTCGCGACGATGGCACCGAGCGTTTACTGGAGCTTGCCGAGAAATATCGCGGCAGCAAAACCGACGACACCGCCAACGCCCAGCAGGCGGAGTGGCGCTCGTGGGAAGTGAATAAACGTCTGGAATACTCGTTGGTCAAAGGCATTACCGAGTTTATCGAGCAGGATACCGAAGAAGCCCGCCAGCAGGCTACGCGCCCGATTGAAGTGATTGAAGGCCCGTTGATGGACGGCATGAACGTGGTCGGCGATCTGTTTGGCGAAGGCAAAATGTTCTTGCCGCAGGTGGTCAAATCGGCGCGTGTGATGAAGCAGGCGGTGGCGTATCTCGAACCGTTTATTGAAGCCAGCAAAGAGCAGGGCAAAACCAACGGCAAGATGGTGATCGCTACAGTGAAGGGCGACGTCCACGATATCGGTAAAAATATCGTTGGCGTGGTGCTGCAATGTAACAACTACGAAATTGTTGATCTCGGCGTGATGGTGCCGGCGGAAAAAATTCTCCGCACCGCCAAAGAAGTGAATGCTGATTTGATTGGCCTTTCGGGGCTTATCACGCCGTCGCTGGATGAAATGGTCAACGTGGCGAAAGAGATGGAGCGTCAGGGCTTCACCATTCCGCTATTGATTGGCGGCGCGACCACCTCAAAAGCGCACACGGCGGTGAAAATCGAGCAGAACTACAGCGGCCCGACGGTGTATGTGCAGAACGCTTCACGCACCGTTGGTGTGGTGGCGGCGCTGCTTTCCGACACTCAGCGCGATGATTTCGTTGCTCGTACCCGCAAGGAGTACGAAACCGTGCGTATTCAACACGGGCGCAAGAAACCGCGCACTCCACCGGTCACGCTGGAAGCGGCGCGCGATAACGACTTCGCTTTTGACTGGCAGGCTTATACGCCGCCGGTGGCGCACCGTCTCGGCGTGCAGGAAGTGGAAGCCAGCATCGAAACGCTGCGTAATTACATCGACTGGACGCCGTTCTTTATGACCTGGTCGCTGGCCGGGAAGTATCCGCGCATTCTGGAAGATGAAGTGGTAGGCGTTGAGGCGCAGCGGCTGTTTAAAGACGCCAACGACATGCTGGATAAATTAAGCGCCGAGAAAACGCTGAATCCGCGTGGCGTGGTGGGGCTGTTCCCGGCAAACCGTGTGGGCGATGACATTGAAATCTACCGTGACGAAACGCGTACCCATGTGATCAACGTCAGCCACCATCTGCGTCAACAGACCGAAAAAACGGGCTTCGCTAACTACTGTCTCGCTGACTTCGTTGCGCCGAAGCTTTCTGGTAAAGCAGATTACATCGGCGCATTTGCCGTGACTGGCGGACTGGAAGAGGACGCACTGGCTGATGCCTTTGAAGCACAGCACGATGATTACAACAAAATCATGGTGAAAGCGCTTGCCGACCGTTTAGCCGAAGCCTTTGCGGAGTATCTCCATGAGCGTGTGCGTAAAGTCTACTGGGGCTATGCGCCGAACGAGAACCTCAGCAACGAAGAACTGATCCGCGAAAACTACCAGGGCATCCGTCCGGCACCGGGCTACCCGGCCTGCCCGGAACATACGGAAAAAGCCACTATCTGGGAGTTGCTGGAAGTGGAAAAACATACCGGCATGAAACTCACAGAATCTTTCGCCATGTGGCCCGGTGCATCGGTTTCGGGTTGGTACTTCAGCCACCCGGACAGCAAGTATTACGCGGTGGCGCAAATTCAGCGCGATCAGGTCGAAGACTATGCCCGCCGTAAAGGTATGAGCGTCTCAGATGTTGAACGCTGGCTGGCACCGAATCTGGGGTATGACGCGGACTGATTCACAAATCTGTCACTTTTCCTTACAACAAACAGGGCGCTCAATGAGTGCCCTGTCTCTTTATTAATATGAAACACTTATACTGGAATCAGGCTGGAATAATCTTAGCCGGAAAAACGAATGTCAAAAGTCACGATAAAGATTTCAGTCAGCGTGTTTCCGGTCCTTTGGTCATTCAATTGCTTCAGGAACATATAACGATAAGGAGAACCTGAACTCGTGTTAACGCTGCTTCACCTGCTTTCTGCCGTCGCCCTGTTGGTCTGGGGGACACATATTGTTCGAACAGGCGTAATGCGCGTCTTCGGCGCACGTCTGCGTACCGTTCTGAGCCGGAGCGTCGAAAAAAAGCCGCTCGCCTTTTGTGCGGGGATCGGCGTTACCGCACTGGTGCAGAGCAGTAATGCTACCACCATGCTGGTGACTTCGTTCGTCGCTCAGGATCTGGTTGCCCTCGCACCGGCTTTGGTCATTGTGCTGGGTGCAGATGTCGGGACCGCGCTAATGGCGCGTATTCTCACCTTCGATTTATCCTGGTTGTCACCGCTACTTATTTTTATCGGCGTGATTTTTTTCCTCGGCCGCAAACAGTCACGCGCCGGGCAACTAGGCCGTGTCGGTATTGGTCTTGGGCTGATTTTACTGGCGCTGGAATTGATTGTGCAGGCCGTAACGCCGATCACCCAGGCAAACGGCGTTCAGGTGATCTTTGCCTCGCTAACCGGCGATATTCTGCTGGATGCGCTGATTGGCGCGATGTTCGCCATTATCAGCTACTCCAGCCTTGCTGCTGTACTGCTGACCGCGACTCTGACCGCCGCAGGCATCATCTCCTTCCCCGTGGCACTTTGTCTGGTGATTGGTGCTAACCTCGGCTCCGGCTTGCTGGCGATGCTCAACAACAGTGCCGCCAATGCCGCAGCTCGCCGTGTCGCGCTGGGTAGCCTGCTGTTTAAGCTGGTGGGTAGCCTGATTATCCTGCCGTTTGTCCATTTGCTGGCAGAGACAATGGGGAAGTTGCCATTGTCAAAAGCGGAATTGGTGATCTATTTCCACGTCTTCTACAACCTTGTACGCTGCCTGGTCATGTTGCCATTCGTTGACCCGATGGCACGGTTTTGCAAAACGATTATTCGCGATGAACCGGAACTGGATACCCAGCTACGGCCTAAACATCTGGATGTCAGCGCGCTGGATACGCCCACGCTTGCTCTGGCGAACGCTGCCCGCGAAACCCTGCGCATTGGCGACGCCATGGAACAGATGATGGAAGGGTTGAATAAAGTGATGCACGGCGAGCCACGGCAGGAGAAAGAGCTGCGTAAGTTGGCAGATGATATCAACGTTCTCTACACCGCCATTAAGCTGTATCTGGCGCGAATGCCAAAAGAAGAGCTGGCGGAGGAAGAGTCGCGTCGCTGGGCGGAGATTATCGAAATGTCGCTTAACCTTGAACAGGCCTCCGATATCGTCGAGCGCATGGGGAGTGAAATTGCCGACAAATCGCTGGCAGCAAGGCGAGCATTTTCGCTTGATGGCTTGAAGGAATTGGATGCACTCTATGAGCAATTGCTCAGTAATTTAAAACTGGCCATGTCGGTTTTCTTCTCTGGCGATGTTGCCAGCGCCCGTCGTTTACGCCGCAGCAAGCATCGTTTTCGCATTCTTAATCGCCGCTATTCTCACGCCCACGTTGATCGCCTGCATCAGCAAAACGTGCAGAGCATTGAAACCAGTTCGCTACATTTAGGCTTACTGGGCGATATGCAGCGTTTGAACTCGCTGTTTTGTTCGGTGGCTTACAGTGTGCTGGAACAGCCGGATGAAGATGAAGGACGGGACGAGTATTAATACCGTGACCCTATAGGCCTGATAAGACGCGTAAAGCGTCGCATCAGGCACTATGTACAAGATGCCGGATCATGCATCCGGCAATTCACTTAAAAACGGTGACCCGCTTCCAGCGGCACCGCTTCTTCACCAGCCTTAAACACATAAGTGGTGTTCGGGCCACCCAGCGTAGCGTGACCTTTACTTACTGTGATCCAGTTACCTTCCGGCAGACCAATAATCGTCAGTTCTGGCGCGACGACCAGCAGTTCGCGAATACGCTGCTCACGGGTTTCACCTTTATGGCCTTCCGGCAGCGCGTTGGTGAAGTGCGGGTTGATTTGCAGCGGGAACAGATTTAGCGCATCGAAACCTTGCGGATCGACAATCGGCATATCGTTGGTGGTACGAATGGTTGGGCAAGCAAGGTTAGCGCCTGCGCTCCAGCCAATATACAGCGCGCCACGTTTCACCACGTCAGTAATTGGTGCCAGCAGCCCGCGCTCGCGGCACTGTTTCAGCAACTGGAAAGTATTACCGCCGCCGACAATCACAATTTCCGCATTTTCAATCGCGGCAACGGGATCGACAACGCTATGAATACCGGTGACAGAAACACCCAGCGGAGCGAGAACCGCAGCCGTTTTCGCTGTGTAATCATCCCAGGTCTGCGTTACGCCCGCGAAAGGAATAAATACCGCTGAACGGCGACCCTGCAACTGTTCAGCAATCAGCGGCAGCGCGTGTTCCAGCCAGGCTTTTCCCGGCAGCGTCGAGTTACTCAATAAAAGCAGTTCCATTACTTCTCCGGTTAGTAAGAAATCACGGGAGGCATGCTATCACTGTGATTTTAATCGCTTACTGACATGGCTCACGATGTCGCACATTGCTTCTGGAAAGTGATTTGAGCAGGTAACGAATTCAAGCCAATGGAAATAACAAATAGTTCGCACATGACTATTTTTTATCAACCCAAAGGTACGGTATATTCCGTTTTTTACAGGAGAATTTATGCTGCCCGACTCATCAGTCCGTTTAAATAAATACATCAGCGAAAGCGGAATTTGCTCACGCCGCGAAGCGGATCGCTATATCGAGCAAGGCAATGTGTTCCTTAATGGCAAGCGAGCCACCATTGGCGATCAGGTGAAACCCGGCGACGTTGTGAAAGTAAATGGTCAGTTGATTGAGCCTCGGGAAGCCGAAGATTTGGTACTTATCGCCCTGAACAAGCCCGTCGGTATTGTCAGCACCACCGAAGATGGCGAGCGCGATAACATTGTCGATTTTGTTAACCACAGCAAACGCGTGTTCCCGATTGGCCGCCTGGATAAAGACTCCCAGGGGCTGATTTTCCTCACCAATCACGGCGATCTGGTGAATAAGATCCTCCGTGCGGGTAACGATCATGAGAAAGAGTATCTGGTGACGGTCGATAAACCGATTACCGATGAATTTATTCGTGGTATGGGGGCGGGGGTGCCAATCCTCGGGACAGTGACTAAAAAGTGTAAAGTCAAAAAAGAAGCGCCGTTTGTCTTCCGCATTACCCTGGTGCAGGGCCTGAACCGTCAGATCCGTCGCATGTGTGAGCACTTTGGTTACGAAGTGAAAAAGCTGGAGCGTACGCGCATTATGAACGTCAGTTTAAGCGGCATTCCGCTGGGTGAGTGGCGCGATTTAACCGACGATGAGCTAATTGATCTCTTTAAATTAATTGAGAATTCCACTTCTGAGGTAAAACCCAAAGCGAAGGCCAAACCGAAAACGGCGGGCATCAAACGTCCAGTCGTTAAGATGGAAAAAACGGCGGAAAAAGGCGGTCGCCCGGCGTCCAACGGTAAGCGTTTTACCTCGCCGGGGCGCAAAAAGAAGGGGCGCTGATCAGCGCCTACCACGCGTCGACGTATTTGCCGACCAGCTAAACGATGCTTCGGGATCGGGTTTATAAGCCTGCTTTTTCTTCAACTGGCGGGCTTTTTTTGCTTCAGCCTCACGCTCAACCATTAATTTATCGATGTACTCTTTCTTAATGCTGTTAGTTTCCGAGTTGGTCAGCACGCGACCATGCGCAATACGCGCGCGATCCAGCAATGTTTTTAGTTCGCGCTGCTCGCGTTCAGTCATCTCTTTTTGGGTAATACGGGGGAGTGCCATGATGGTGCCCTCAGTGAGCCGGAGAGTTCAGTGTACGGGAATTCCTTTGCGAGCAGAACTGATAATATTCATTTTGCCTTCTCTTAACTATTTATCTCTCTCGATAATTAGCTAGAGATGCAGATAAAAAATTAAAGGTAATTATTCTCAGATAAAGATGCTGGTTAACAGGGAATAGACTCGTTTATTGATGGGCATAATGACAAGAAAAACATACGGCCCGAAATAATGTCTTTCGGGCCATACTGTGTTTACTCAAACAAATTAAAATGCAGCTTCTGCACCACCTGCTCGGCATCTTCGCCGGGCACCAGGAAGCACAGGTTATGGCTGGATGCGCCGTAGCAAATCATGCGGATGTTAAACGGTTCCAGTACGCCAAATACCTCTTTGCCAACGCCGCAGGCTTTTGACAGGTCATTACCAATTAACGCGACCAGTGCCAGACCTTCTTCCACTTCTACCCGGCATAGTGCAGACAGCTCCATCAGCAGGGATTGCGTCAGCAATGTATCGCCAGTGGAGGTGGAACCGGTGGTATCAAGTGTCAACGCCACGCTCACTTCGGAGGTGGTGATGAGATCCACCGAAATATTATGCCGCGCGAGAATGCCGAAAACTTCCGCGAGGAAACCGCGAGAATGCAGCATATTCAGGCTGTGCAAAGTGAGCAGAGTCTGATTACGACGAAGCGCCAGGGCACGGAACAGCGGCGGATTTTCAGTTTTATTGCACACCAGCGTACCACCTGCACGTGGGTCTTTACTGGAGCCGACAAACACCGGAATATCGCTGCGTACTGCGGGTAGCAATGTTGCCGGATGCAGTACTTTTGCACCAAAAGTTGCCATCTCTGCCGCTTCGGCAAACGCGATTTCATCAATACGTTTTGCTGCGGTGACCACGCGTGGATCGGTGGTGTAGATGCCTGGGACATCGGTCCAGATATCAACACGAGAAGCGTGTAAGGCCTCCGCCAGCAAGGCTGCCGTATAATCGCTGCCTCCACGGCCAAGCGTCGTTGTACGACCTTTACTTTCGCTGCCGATAAATCCTTGGGTGATCACTAAGCCTTCATTGAGGCGCGGGAGCAGCTGCAGCGCGGTCAGTTCCGCCAGCGCGGCTACGTCTGGCTCTGCACGACCAAATCGGTCATTAGTACGCATCACTTTACGTACATCAAACCACTGTGCCTGAATATCGCGTTCGCGCAGGATCTCAACAAACAGCAGGGTCGACATCAGCTCGCCGTGGCTGACCAGTTCATCTGTCAGCGCCGGAGACGTTGCCAGCGCCGCCGCTTCTGCCAGAACAGTAATGTTCTCCAGCAGACGTTCAATCTCTTCACGGATAACGTTCGGGTAACGCAGACGTTCCAGAATGGCAAACTGGATATTGCGGATTGCGTCGAGTTTTTCGAATCGCTCGCCAGGTTCCAGTCCTTCAGCTAAAGCGACCAGTAGATTAGTGATACCAGCAGAAGCCGAGAGGACAACTAAACGTACGTTGGCATCAGAAAGCACAATATCAGCGCTGCGGTTCATCGCGTCAAAATCAGCTACGCTGGTACCGCCAAATTTGGAGACAACAATTTCAGACATAACTACCTCGTGTCAGGGGATCCATTTTCAGCCTTGGCACAAGGGAAGAGCGGAAGACGGGTGGGCGCAGAGCGATACTTCGCTACTATTTTCACCCAGAAGTGCTCCACCACTTGCGAAACGCCCGACTGCGAACGCTTCTGGTGACAACCCAGGGGATTCAGCCCCTGTAGCCGATGATGAACGTGGCCAGCCGTTCAATCACCTCGGCGATGCACCCCCTCAGGTGTTATCACAGGACTGGCTCCTCCAACACCGTTACTTGGGCAACGCGCCTCTTCTGGCCTGCGCTAGCGCAGGTAGTACATTTATAAATAAAGGGTGAGCGGGGCGGTTGTCAACGATGGGGTCATGCGGATTTTTCATCCACTCCTGGCGGTCAGTAGTTCAACTAATAAATGCTTCATCGCGCTAAGGGTTTACACTCAACATTACGCTAACGGCACTAAAACCATCACATTTTTCTGTGACTGGCGCTACAATCTTCCAAAGTCACAATTCTCAAAATCAGAAGAGTATTGCTAATGAAAAACATCAATCCAACGCAGACCGCGGCCTGGCAGGCACTACAGAAACACTTCGATGAAATGAAAGACGTTACGATCGCCGATCTTTTTGCTAAAGACGGCGATCGTTTTTCTAAGTTCTCCGCAACCTTCGACGATCAGATGCTGGTGGATTACTCCAAAAACCGCATCACTGAAGAGACGCTGGCGAAATTACAGGATCTGGCGAAAGAGTGCGATCTGGCGAGTGCGATTAAGTCGATGTTCTCTGGCGAGAAGATCAACCGCACTGAAAACCGCGCCGTACTGCACGTAGCGTTGCGTAACCGTAGCAATACCCCGATTCTGGTTGATGGCAAAGATGTCATGCCGGAAGTTAACGCCGTGCTGGAGAAGATGAAAACCTTCTCGGAAGCGATTATTTCCGGTGAGTGGAAAGGCTATACCGGCAAAGCAATCACTGACGTAGTGAACATCGGGATCGGCGGTTCTGACCTCGGGCCGTACATGGTGACCGAAGCACTGCGTCCGTACAAAAATCACCTGAACATGCACTTTGTTTCTAACGTCGATGGAACTCACATCGCGGAAGTGCTGAAAAAAGTAAACCCGGAAACCACGCTGTTCCTGGTAGCATCTAAAACCTTCACCACTCAGGAAACCATGACCAACGCCCATAGCGCGCGTGACTGGTTCCTGAAAGCGGCAGGTGATGAGAAACACGTTGCGAAACACTTTGCGGCGCTCTCAACCAATGCCAAAGCCGTTGGTGAGTTTGGTATTGATACCGCCAACATGTTCGAGTTCTGGGACTGGGTCGGCGGTCGTTACTCTTTATGGTCAGCGATTGGCTTGTCGATTGTTCTCTCCATCGGCTTTGATAACTTCGTTGAACTGCTTTCCGGCGCACACGCGATGGACAAGCATTTCTCCACCACGCCTGCAGAGAAAAACCTGCCTGTACTGCTGGCGCTGATCGGCATCTGGTACAACAATTTCTTTGGCGCGGAAACTGAAGCGATTCTGCCGTACGACCAGTATATGCACCGTTTCGCAGCGTACTTCCAGCAGGGCAATATGGAGTCCAACGGCAAGTATGTAGACCGTAACGGTAACGTTGTGGATTACCAGACTGGCCCGATTATCTGGGGTGAACCTGGCACGAACGGTCAGCACGCGTTCTACCAGCTGATCCACCAGGGTACGAAGATGGTGCCATGCGATTTCATCGCCCCGGCTATCACCCATAACCCGCTCTCTGATCATCACCAGAAACTGCTGTCTAACTTCTTCGCTCAGACCGAAGCGCTGGCGTTTGGTAAATCCCGCGAAGTGGTTGAGCAGGAATATCGCGATCAGGGTAAAGATCCGGCAACGCTTGACTACGTGGTACCGTTCAAAGTGTTCGAAGGTAACCGCCCGACTAACTCCATCCTGCTGCGTGAAATCACTCCGTTCAGCCTGGGTGCGTTGATTGCGCTGTATGAGCACAAAATCTTTACTCAGGGCGTGATCCTGAACATCTTCACCTTCGACCAGTGGGGCGTGGAGCTGGGTAAACAGCTGGCGAACCGTATTCTGCCAGAGCTGAAAGATGACAAAGAAATCAGCAGCCACGATAGCTCAACCAATGGTCTGATTAACCGCTATAAAGCGTGGCGCGGTTAATTAAATAACCTTAATAACAATGCCGACTATAAGTCGGCATTGTTTTATCAGATAAATCCTCTTGTCTGTGATTTAACGAAAATCATACCGTGAGGTTAATCCTAAAATAGATTTTTAATCATGATTGATTTCGGAAAATACGTAGGTTAATTATTTTTGATTTTGTTTTAAATTTTTGATTTTAAATATTATTTATATATAAGTTGAAACTTATATTTGATATTCATTCCAATTATCTTAAAACTCCATCACTAATTCCCCACGCCGTAATTCGCATGCTTTAGTTGTGTATACTCGATCCCGCCCGAAATGTTTTTGGGTAAATCTCCATTCATTCAATGAAGGGAAATTGTTATGAAAAAAGTTCTGTATGGCATTTTTGCCATATCTGCGCTTGCGGCGACTTCTGCGTGGGCTGCACCTGTACAGGTGGGCGAAGCGGCAGGGGCGGCAGCAACGTCGGTTTCGGCGGGTAGCTCCTCCGCGACCAGCGTCAGCACCGTAAGCTCGGCGGTGGGTGTCGCGCTCGCGGCAACCGGTGGCGGTGATGGTTCTAATACCGGGACCACCACAACCACGACCACCAGTACCCAGTAATAAAGTATGTATCCCTAAAATAATTCGAGTCATCGCATCTGTGGCTTGAAGTATGACGGGGATTAACCATAACCACACTCCGGTGTGGTTATTCTGCCCCTCTGGAGAAGAGTCGTGAAGCGACCTGCACTCATTCTTATCTGCCTGCTATTACAGGCTTGTTCAGCCACGACTAAAGAGCTGGGCAATTCACTGTGGGACAGTCTGTTCGGTACGCCAGGCGTACAGCTGACGGACGATGATATTCAAAATATGCCCTATGCCAGCCAGTACATGCAGCTTAATGGCGGGCCGCAGTTGTTTGTGGTGCTGGCCTTCGCTGAAGACGGACAACAAAAATGGGTTACTCAGGATCAAGCCACTCTCGTCACACAACATGGTCGTCTGGTGAAGACTTTGCTTGGCGGCGACAACCTGATTGAAGTGAATAACCTTGCCGCCGACCCGCTGATAAAACCCGCACAAATTGTTGATGGCGCAACCTGGACGCGCACGATGGGCTGGACCGAGTACCAGCAGGTGCGCTACGCCACCGCACGCTCGGTTTTCAAATGGGATGGCACCGATACCGTCAAAGTCGGTAGCGATGAAACTCCGGTTCGTGTGCTGGACGAAGAAGTCTCCACCGACCAGGCACGCTGGCATAACCGCTATTGGATCGACAGCGAAGGGCAAATTCGCCAGTCGGAACAGTATCTCGGCGCGGATTATTTCCCGGTGAAAACCACTCTCATCAAGGCGGCAAAACAATGATTAAACAAACTATTGCTGCGTTGATTATGAGCGTGGGAGCGTCATCGGTCTTTGCGGCAGGCACCGTCAAAGTGTTCAGTAATGGCAGCAATGAGGCCAAAACGCTGACAGGCGCAGAGCATTTAATTGATCTGGTAGGTCAACCGCGGCTCGCAAACAGTTGGTGGCCCGGAGCGGTGATTAGCGAAGAGCTGGCAACGGCGGCGGCATTACGGCAGCAGCAGGCGTTGCTGACAAGGCTGGCAGAACTGGCCTCAGAATCCAGCACCGACGATGCCGCCGCCATTAACGCCTTACGCCAGCAAATTCAGGCGTTGAAGGTGACGGGCAGACAAAAAATCAATCTTGATCCTGATATCGTGCGCGTTGCCGAACGCGGTAACCCGCCGTTGCAGGGCAACTACACGCTGTGGGTCGGACCACCACCGTCCACGGTCACGTTATTCGGGCTTATCAGCCGTCCTGGCAATCAGCCATTCACTCCCGGTCGCGACGTGGCGAGCTATCTCTCCGGGCAAAGTCTGCTTAGCGGCGCGGATCGCAGCTACGCGTGGGTCGTTTATCCGGATGGACGCACGCAAAAAGCACCGGTGGCTTACTGGAACAAGCGTCACGTAGAGCCGATGCCCGGCAGCATTATTTATGTTGGCCTCGCGGACTCCGTCTGGAGTGAGACGCCTGATGCCCTTAACGCTGACATTCTTCAGACTCTGACGCAGCGGATACCGCAATAATGAAAAAAAGACATCTGCTTAGTTTACTGGCGCTGGGCATTTGCACGGCTTGCTACGGCGAAACATATCCTGCGCCCATTGGTCCGTCGCAATCGGATTTCGGTGGCGTAGGATTATTACAAACGCCTACCGCGCGCATGGCGCGGGAAGGGGAGTTGAGTCTGAACTATCGCGATAACGATCAGTACCGTTATTACTCAGCTTCAGTGCAACTCTTCCCGTGGTTGGAAACAACGCTGCGTTATACCGACGTGCGCACTCGGCAGTACAGCAGCGTAGAAGCGTTCTCTGGTGATCAAACGTATAAAGATAAAGCCTTCGATCTCAAACTGCGTTTATGGGAAGAGAGTTACTGGCTGCCGCAGATAGCGGTTGGTGCGCGGGATATCGGCGGTACGGGGCTGTTCGATGCGGAATATCTTGTCGCCAGCAAAGCCTGGGGGCCATTCGATTTTACGCTCGGCCTGGGCTGGGGATATCTGGGCACCAGCGGTAACGTGAAAAATCCGCTCTGTTCAGCCAGTGACAAATATTGCTATCGCGATAACAGCTACAAACAAGCGGGATCTATCGACGGCAGCCAGATGTTCCACGGTCCGGCCTCACTGTTTGGCGGCGTGGAATACCAGACGCCCTGGCAGCCGCTGCGTCTGAAACTGGAGTATGAAGGCAATAATTATCAGCAGGATTTTGCCGGGAAGCTGGAGCAAAAAAGTAAGTTTAACGTCGGGGCGATTTATCGCGTTACCGATTGGGCCGACGTTAACCTTAGCTATGAACGCGGTAACACCTTTATGTTTGGCGTCACGCTGCGTACCAACTTTAACGATCTACGCCCGTCCTACAACGATAACGCCCGCCCGCAATATCAACCGCAGCCGCAGGATGCCATTTTGCAGCATTCGGTGGTGGCGAATCAGTTAACGCTGTTGAAATACAACGCCGGACTGGCCGATCCGCAGATCCAGACGAAAGGCGATACGCTGTACGTCACCGGTGAGCAGGTGAAATATCGTGATTCGCGTGAAGGGATCATCCGTGCTAATCGGATCGTGATGAACGATCTGCCGGAGGGGATCAAGACGATCCGCGTTACAGAAAATCGCCTTAACATGCCGCAGGTGACGACGGAAACCGATGTCGCCAGCCTGAAAAATCATCTCGCCGCAGAGCCGTTGGGCCACGAAACGACGCTGGCGCAAAAACGCGTCGAGCCGGTAGTTCCTGCGTCCACCGAGCAGGGCTGGTATATCGACAAATCGCGCTTTGATTTCCATATCGATCCGGTGCTGAACCAGTCGGTCGGGGGCCCGGAAAACTTTTACATGTACCAGTTGGGCGTGATGGGAACGGCGGATTTGTGGCTGACGGACCATCTGCTGACCACCGGTAGCCTGTTTGCTAACCTGGCGAACAATTACGACAAGTTTAATTACACCAATCCACCGCAGGACTCGCACTTACCGCGCGTTCGTACCCATGTGCGTGAGTATGTGCAGAATGATGTCTATGTGAATAACCTGCAAGCCAACTATTTCCAGCATCTGGGCAACGGCTTCTACGGTCAGGTCTACGGTGGTTATCTCGAAACCATGTTTGGCGGCGCGGGGGCAGAAGTATTGTATCGCCCGCTGGATAGCAACTGGGCGTTTGGTCTGGATGCTAACTACGTTAAACAGCGCGACTGGCGTAGCGCGAAAGATATGATGAAATTCACCGATTACAGCGTGAAAACTGGTCATTTGACCGCCTACTGGACGCCATCTTTCGCTCAGGATGTGTTAGTGAAAGCCAGCGTCGGGCAATATCTGGCAGGGGATAAAGGCGGCACGCTGGAAATCGCCAAACGCTTTGACAGCGGCGTGGTAGTGGGTGGGTATGCCACGATCACGAATGTTTCGAAAGAGGAGTACGGCGAAGGGGACTTCACCAAAGGCGTGTATATCTCTGTACCGTTGGATCTCTTCTCGTCTGGCCCGACTCGTAGCCGAGCGGCAATTGGCTGGACGCCGCTGACGCGTGACGGTGGTCAGCAACTTGGGCGTAAGTTCCAGTTGTATGACATGACCAGCGACCGAAGCGTCAATTTCCGCTAAGTCAGAGGAAAGGTGCCAGTTTTCGCACTCACTGGCACCTTCATTCTTAATGGCCTGTCGAGCCATCAGGAACGCAGTTCACCCCCGGTTTGCGATCTGGTGTGTAAAGGCGAAAACATTCTGTTTTCCTGTCCGTCGATATTGGTTGCAGGTCTGGTTGCCTGAGCGACTGGGCCATCATTGGGCTGGAGACATTGCTTTGCGGTAAGTCGGCTTTATCAGCAGTACCGAGCGGACCAGCATAAGCAGGAAGGACAGAGACTGATAACATCAAAGCAGCAAAATAAGGCTTCATTTTTACCACCTTTATCAGGTTACGTTTCATTTGTTCCAGAGGAACATTGTCGATTTTTCGCGCATTGCTGGTGGCTGGGAATCACCTGAATGGGTGATTTTTTGGGCTGTGTGTTTTGCCAGATACGATGTTGATGGGAGATGCCCACTTAATCCAGGTTGAACAAAACATACACAAAAAATATAGATCTCCGTCACATTTTTGCGTTATACAGGAAGCTCGCCATTGTGAAGGAGGTACTGCTATGACGTCACTCTCTCGTCCGCGCGTGGAGTTTATCTCCACCATTTTGCAGACCGTTCTCAATCTTGGCCTGTTGTGTCTCGGCCTGATTTTGGTTGTCTTCCTCGGCAAAGAAACGGTGCATCTGGCTGATGTGCTGTTCGCGCCAGAACAAGCCAGCAAATATGAGCTGGTGGAAGGGCTGGTGGTTTACTTTCTCTATTTCGAATTTATCGCGCTGATTGTGAAGTACTTTCAGTCCGGTTTTCACTTTCCCTTGCGTTACTTTGTCTATATCGGGATCACCGCCATTGTGCGCTTGATCATCGTCGATCATAAATCACCACTGGATGTGTTGATCTACTCGGCTGCGATCCTGCTACTGGTGATCACCTTATGGCTGTGTAATTCGAAACGGCTGAAGCGGGAGTAAAAAAAGGCGCTCCATAGAGCGCCGAATAACAGTCACAAGTTGGGATAACGTAAGTTGAGGGTGTAGCGGCATAACATTGGCAGAACAACATCTTTAACCTTTCACACCACCTGCCGTCAGTCCGTTGACCAGCCAGCGTTGAGCCAGCAAGAAGACGATGGTGATCGGTAATGCAGACATCACGGCAGCGGCGGCAAAGTCACCCCACAGGTAGTTTTGCGGGTTGAGGTATTGCTGCATTCCCACGGCCAGGGTGTAGCTGTTTACGTCACGCAGTAACAACGACGCGACCGGAACTTCAGTAATGGCAGCGATAAACGACAGGATGAACACCACCGCCAGAATCGGCACTGACAGCGGCAACAGGACAAGGCGGAAGGCCTGCCACGGTGTTGCACCATCCAGCGCCGCCGCTTCTTCCAGCGAACTGTCGATGGTTTCGAAATAGCCTTTGATGGTCCAGACATGCAGCGCAATCCCCCCCAGGTACGCGAAGATTACGCCGCCGTGAGTATTCAGGCCGATGAATGGAATGTACTCACCCAAACGATCAAATAACGCATACAACGCTACCAGTGAAAGCACCGCCGGGAACATCTGGAAAATCAGCATGCCTTTCAGCAGTGTCGCTTTGCCAGGAAAGCGCATACGGGCGAAAGCGTAGGCGCAGGTGGTGGAGAGCGCAACAATGCCAATCGCGGAAATTCCGGCGACCTTTACTGAGTTCCACAGCCACAGCAGTACCGGGAACGGCGGTGGCGTAATGCGCCCATCAGCCTGTTCAACGCTAAAACCTAACGCCAGTTTCCAGTGATCCCAGGAGATTTGTTCCGGGATCAGGCTACCAGTCGCGAAGTTCCCCTGACGCAGAGAGATAGCGACGACCATCAGCAGCGGGAACATAATCGCCGCGATAAAAAGTAGCAGTAGCAGATGAGTAATAAACAAACGTGCTTTTTGCGATTTCGGTTGGACCATTGCCATTTTTGTTATCTCCCTTAATCAAACTTCATTCGCGTGGCTTTCAGGTTGACGATCGCCAGCGCACCCACCAGCAGGAAGATCAGCGTGGCAATTGCCGCCGCCAGACCGAAGTCCTGACCACCGCCGCCTTCAAAGGCGATGCGGTAGGTGTAGTTAACGAGCAGGTCGGTATAACCGGCTGGCGTGGTAGTGCCAAGACGATCCGGGCCGCCGTTAGTTAACAGTTGAATCAGCACGAAGTTGTTAAAGTTAAAGGCGAAGCTGGCGATCATTAGCGGTGTGAGCGGCTTAATCAGCAGCGGCAGCGTAATTTTAAAGAAGTTCTGGAATGGACCTGCGCCATCCATTGCTGAGGCTTCATACAGATCGTCCGGAATCGCTTTCAACAAGCCCATGCAGAGGATCATCATGTACGGATAACCCAGCCAGGTGTTGACGATAATCAGCATCGTGCGGGCAGTGGTCGGATCGCTAAACCAGGCAGGCTTCACGCCAAATAGCGCGCTCAACATCATGTTGATTTCACCGAAGCTCTGGTTAAACAACCCTTTGAAAATCAAGATTGAAATAAACGATGGCACCGCGTAGGGCAGAATCAGCAGGACACGATAGACCGCTTTGCCGCGCAACGCTTCCCACTGCACCAGACACGCCAGAACCATGCCGACCGCCACTGTTAAAAAGACGGTGATTAGCGAGAACACCACGGTCCAGACGAAAATGGCGAGGAACGGTTTCTGAATGCCTTCGTCGGTGAAGACGCGGGTAAAGTTTTTCCAGCCGGTGGTCACGGTGTAACCGGGGCTTAACTTTTCATCGCCCCAGTTGCCGTCGGCGGTAATGGACTGGTAAAAACCAATTTGGTTATTCGGCCGATATTTCACACCGCTCTGGTTATTCGTCAGCGTGCCGTCACCGTCGAGTGTGTAGAGCGGCTGCGTGCCAGAAAACTGGCGCAAGGAGCTCATCATCACTTTGTTACCATCCGGCAGAATGGCAGTAATGTCACTCAGTGCCTGACGATTCTGGGTAATCACACGCAGATTCGCGCGCTCGCCTTCAGGCTGGGCGGCTGTTTCTTTTAGTTGCAGTTTTTGCTCGCCGCCAAATTTAAACGCGTCGGAGAGGTAATTTTTGCCAGTTTCGCCGTCGCTGAGCGCCAGTTGCCACTCATCGCCCGCCGGGTAAAGACCAAAGTTATAGGTTTTGCCTGCTTGCCAGGAGCGATCTAACAACACTTCCTGCGCACGTTCAAAAGTCAGCTGGTTAGTGCTGCTGTAGTTGGTGAAGGCAATGGCGATGGTGCAGACCAGAGGGAAAAGGACGAATAGCCCCATCCCAGCCATTCCCGGATAGACATAGCGCCAGGCGTAGGCTTTACGATTGGCGAAAATATACAGCCCCGCTGAACTCAATATCAGCGTGGTAATGGCGAACAGGTATTCCCCTTGTGCGTACATTAAAACAACAAGGTAACCCACCAGCAGGCCGAGCAGACCTAACACTGACCATTTCAGCGCGTCGCTTTGCCACCAATGTTTCTTTTTAATGACATCCATGGGGTTCTTCCTCATTCCAGGACAGATAAAGCATTTACGCCTTATCCGACAACAACTGCCTGATGCGACGCTGACGCGTCTTATCAGGCCTACATACGTTTCGGTTTTGTAGGCCGGATAAGGCGTTCACGCCGCATCCGGCATTTCACAGCATTACTTGGTGATACGAGTCTGCGCGTCTTTCAGCGCTGCATCCACAGTCTGACGACCGCTGGCGGCGTTGATCACCGCAGTACGCACGGCATACCAGAAAGCGGACATCTGCGGGATGTTCGGCATAATTTCACCTTTCTGAGCGTTATCCATGGTGGCAGCAATACGAGGATCTTTCGCAAGTTCATCCTGATAGGACTTCAGCGCTACTGCACCCAGCGGTTTATCTTTATTAACCGCTTCCAGGCCTTCGTCAGTCAGCAGATAGTTTTCGAGGAACTCTTTCGCCAGCTCTTTGTTCGGACTGGCGGCGTTAATACCCGCGCTCAGTACGCCAACGAACGGTTTGGATGGCTGGCCCTTAAAGGTCGGCAGTACCGTTACACCATAATTCACTTTGCTGGTATCGATGTTGGACCATGCCCACGGGCCGTTGATGGTCATCGCTGTTTCGCCTTTATTAAAGGCGGCTTCTGCGATGGAGTAATCGGTGTCCGCATTCATGTGTTTGTTTTTAATCAGGTCAACCAGGAAGGTCAGACCCGCTTTCGCGCCAGCGTTATCCACGCCCACGTCTTTAATGTCGTACTTGCCGTTTTCGTACTTGAACGCATAACCCCCGTCAGCAGCAATCAGCGGCCAGGTGAAGTACGGTTCTTGCAGGTTGAACATTAGCGCGCTCTTACCTTTCGCTTTCAGTTCTTTATCCAGCGCTGGGATCTCTTCCCATGTTTTTGGCGGGTTCGGCAGCAGATCTTTGTTATAAATCAGCGATAACGCTTCAACAGCGATCGGGTAAGCAATCAGCTTGCCGTTGTAACGTACGGCATCCCAGGTAAACGGATACAGCTTGTCCTGGAACGCTTTGTCTGGGGTGATTTCAGCCAACAGGCCAGATTGAGCATAGCCACCAAAGCGGTCGTGCGCCCAGAAGATAATGTCAGGGCCATCGCCAGTTGCCGCAACCTGAGGGAATTTCTCTTCCAGTTTATCCGGATGCTCAACGGTGACTTTAATTCCGGTATCTTTCTCGAATTTCTTACCGACTTCAGCGAGGCCGTTGTAGCCTTTGTCGCCGTTAATCCAGATTACCAGTTTACCTTCTTCGATTTTGGCGAGAGCCGAGGCGGAAAACATCATCGTCGTTAATGCGGATAATGCGAGGATGCGTGCACCTGTTTTTATTTTCATAATCTATGGTCCTTGTTGGTGAAGTGCTCGTGAAAACACCTAAACGGACTCTAGTTTCTTTATACGGCAACCTCTTTCCATCCTCCTTGCCCCTACGCCCCTCCGTTGCTTTGTGTGATCTCTGTTACAGAATTGGCGGTAATGTGGAGATGCGCACATAAAATCGCCACGATTTTTGCAAGCAACTTCACGAAATTCCTTACATGGTCTCGGGTTAGTTCACAGAAGCCGCGTTCTCATCCTCCCGCCTCCTCCCCCATAAAAAAGCCAGGGGGTGGAGGATTTAAGCCATCTTCTGATGACGCATAGTCAGCCCATCATGAATGTTGCTGTCGATGACAGGTTGTAACAAAGGGAGAAGGGCATGGCGAGCGTACAGCTGCAAAATGTAACGAAAGCCTGGGGCGAGGTCGTGGTATCGAAAGATATCAATCTCGACATCCATGAAGGTGAATTCGTGGTGTTTGTCGGGCCGTCTGGCTGCGGAAAATCGACTTTACTGCGCATGATTGCCGGGCTTGAGACGATCACCAGCGGCGACCTGTTCATCGGTGAGAAACGGATGAATGACACACCGCCAGCAGAACGCGGCGTTGGTATGGTGTTCCAGTCTTACGCGCTCTATCCCCACCTGTCAGTAGCAGAAAACATGTCATTTGGCCTGAAACTGGCAGGCGCAAAAAAAGAGGTGATTAACCAACGCGTCAACCAGGTGGCGGAAGTGCTGCAACTGGCGCATTTGCTGGATCGCAAACCGAAAGCGCTCTCTGGTGGTCAGCGTCAGCGTGTGGCGATTGGCCGTACGCTGGTGGCCGAGCCAAGTGTATTTTTGCTCGATGAACCGCTCTCCAATCTCGATGCTGCACTGCGTGTGCAAATGCGTATCGAAATCTCCCGTCTGCATAAACGCCTGGGCCGCACAATGATTTATGTCACCCACGATCAGGTCGAAGCGATGACGCTGGCCGACAAAATCGTGGTGCTGGACGCCGGTCGCGTGGCGCAGGTTGGGAAACCGCTGGAGCTGTACCACTATCCGGCAGACCGCTTTGTCGCCGGATTCATCGGTTCGCCAAAGATGAACTTCCTGCCGGTAAAAGTGACCGCCACCGCAATCGATCAAGTGCAGGTGGAACTGCCGATGCCGAATCGTCAGCAAGTCTGGCTGCCGGTTGAAAGCCGTGATGTCCAGGTTGGAGCCAATATGTCGCTGGGGATTCGCCCGGAACATCTACTGCCGAGTGATATCGCTGACGTCATCCTTGAGGGTGAAGTTCAGGTCGTCGAGCAGCTCGGCAACGAAACTCAAATCCATATCCAGATCCCTTCCATTCGTCAAAACCTGGTGTACCGCCAGAACGACGTGGTGTTGGTAGAAGAAGGTGCCACATTCGCTATCGGCCTGCCGCCAGAGCGTTGCCATCTGTTCCGTGAGGATGGCACTGCATGTCGTCGACTGCATAAGGAGCCGGGCGTTTAAGCACCCCACAAAACACACAAAGCCTGTCACAGGTGATGTGAAAAAAGAAAAGCAATGACTCAGGAGATAGAATGATGATTACTCTGCGCAAACTTCCTCTGGCGGTTGCCGTCGCAGCGGGCGTAATGTCTGCTCAGGCAATGGCTGTTGATTTCCACGGCTATGCACGTTCCGGTATTGGCTGGACAGGTAGCGGCGGCGAACAACAGTGTTTCCAGACTACCGGTGCTCAAAGTAAATACCGTCTTGGCAACGAATGTGAAACTTATGCTGAATTAAAATTGGGTCAGGATGTGTGGAAAGAGGGCGATAAGAGCTTTTATTTCGACACTAACGTGGCCTATTCCGTCGCGCAACAAAATGACTGGGAAGCTACCGATCCAGCCTTCCGTGAAGCAAACGTGCAGGGTAAAAACCTGATTGAATGGCTGCCAGGCTCCACCATCTGGGCAGGTAAGCGTTTCTACCAACGTCATGACGTTCATATGATCGACTTCTACTACTGGGATATTTCTGGTCCTGGTGCCGGTCTGGAAAACATCGATGTTGGCTTTGGTAAACTCTCTCTGGCAGCAACCCGCTCCTCTGAAGCTGGTGGTTCTTCCTCTTTCGCCAGCAATAATATTTATGACTATACCAACGAAACCGCGAACGACGTTTTCGACGTACGTTTAGCGCAGATGGAAATCAACCCGGGCGGCACGTTAGAGCTGGGCGTCGACTACGGTCGTGCCAACCTGCGTGATAACTATCGTCTGGTTGATGGTGCATCGAAAGATGGCTGGTTATTCACTGCAGAACATACTCAGAGTGTCCTGAAGGGCTTTAACAAGTTTGTTGTTCAGTACGCTACTGACTCGATGACCTCACAGGGTAAAGGTCTGTCGCAGGGTTCTGGCGTTGCGTTTGATAACGAAAAATTTGCCTACAATATCAATAACAACGGTCACATGCTTCGTATCCTCGACCATGGTGCGATCTCCATGGGCGACAACTGGGACATGATGTACGTGGGTATGTACCAGGATATCAACTGGGATAACGACAACGGCACCAAATGGTGGACCGTCGGTATTCGCCCGATGTATAAGTGGACGCCAATCATGAGCACCGTGATGGAAATCGGCTACGACAACGTCGAATCCCAGCGCACTGGTGACAAGAACAATCAGTACAAAATTACCCTCGCACAACAATGGCAAGCTGGCGACAGCATCTGGTCACGCCCGGCTATTCGTGTCTTCGCAACCTACGCCAAGTGGGATGAGAAATGGGGTTATGACTACAACGGTAGCTCTTCAACCAACCCATACTACGGCAAAGCTGTTCCAGCTGATTTCAACGGCGGCAGCTTCGGACGTGGCGACAGCGACGAGTGGACCTTCGGTGCTCAGATGGAAATCTGGTGGTAATAGCAAAACCTGGGCCGGATAAGGCGTTCGCGCCGCTTCCGGCAATCAGCGCCTGATGCGACGCTTGCGCGTCTTATCAGGCCTACAACGGCTGTCAAATGTAGGCCGGATAAGGCGTTTACGCCGCATCCGGCATAAAAACAGGTTGTCATTATCTGAAAGGGGCGAAAGCCCCTCTGATTATCGGGTTTAGCGCGCTATTGCCTGGCTACCGCTGAGCTCCAGATTTTGAGGTGAAAACAATGAAAATGAATAAAAGTCTCATCGCCCTCTGTTTATCAGCAGGGTTGCTGGCAAGCGTGCCTGGAGTCAGCCTTGCCGAAGTTAACTACGTACCGCAAAACACCAGTGACGCGCCAGCCATTCCATCTGCCGCGCTGCAACAACTCACCTGGACACCGGTCGATCAATCGAAAACCCAGACCACCCAACTGGCGACCGGTGGCCAACAACTCAACGTCCCTAGCATCAGTGGTCCGGTTGCTGCGTACAGCGTCCCTGCAAACATTGGCGAACTGACACTGACGCTGACCAGCGAAGTGAACAAACAAACCAGCGTATTTGCGCCGAACGTGCTGATTCTTGATCAGAACATGACCCCATCAGCCTTTTTCCCCAGCAGTTATTTCACCTACCAGGAACCAGGCGTGATGAGTGCAGATCGGCTGGAAGGTGTTATGCGCCTGACACCGGCGTTGGGGCAGCAAAAACTTTATGTTCTGGTCTTTACCACGGAAAAAGATCTCCAGCAGACGACCCAACTGCTCGACCCGGCTAAAGCCTATGCCAAAGGCGTCGGTAACTCGATCCCGGATATTCCCGATCCGGTTGCTCGTCATACCACCGATGGCTTACTGAAACTGAAAGTGAAAACGAACTCCAGTTCCAGCGTGTTGGTGGGGCCTCTATTTGGTTCTTCCGCTCCAGCTCCGGTTACGGTAGGCAACACGGCGGCACCAGCTGTGGCTGCACCCGCTCCGGCACCGGTGAAGAAAAGCGAGCCGATGCTCAACGACACGGAAAGTTATTTTAATACCGCGATCAAAAACGCTGTCGCGAAAGGTGATGTTGATAAGGCGTTAAAACTGCTTGATGAAGCTGAACGCCTGGGGTCAACATCTGCCCGTTCCACCTTTATCAGCAGTGTAAAAGGCAAGGGGTAATTACGCCCCACAGTGCTGATTTTGCAACAACTGGTGCGTCTCCTGGCGCACCTTTTTTTATGCTTATTTCCTGGGATATGAGCGATTTTTTATAGTACTTCGCTTCTTCTTCACTAAGAATGTGCATTATCTCAATGCCATATCAGAGATTCTTTTCCTTTCGCCGGTAGTGTCTGGACGCTCAGGCTACTTTTCCAGTTATTTCATTTCTGTAATACAGAGGTTTTATGATAGGTCATATCACAAATTCTGGCGGCAATAACTCTTTGATGAAACATGATGTGGTGCAAGGAAATAATAAATTAGATCTTGATTTACTACGTAATTTTAATGGGGTACCAGGTTTAAATAGAGATAACTTTATTTATATCAGTGATATATTTTTAAATATAAAACAACGGAACGAAAAAAATCATGCAATAAATATGTTTCGTGAAGTCTCAATCAGTAATGATATTATAAGCGTAAAATTTTATAGAAATGAAGAAATAGAATGTGCTTGTGATTTTCTGATGGATAAAGATGCGCAGGGGTATACTGACCTGTCTGATTTGGATTTAACAAGTTGTCATTTTAAAGGTGACGTTATTTCGAAGGTGTCTTTTTTATCGTCAAATCTACAACATGCAACTTTCGAATGTAAAGAAATTGAGAATTGCAATTTTACTAAGGCAACAGTTAATAATGTCATATTTAAATGTCGACGTTTACACAATGTGATTTTTCTCAAAACGAGTGGCGAATGTGTTGATTTTAGCCAAAATATTCTTGATACCGTTGACTTTTCTCAGAGTAACTTTGGTCATGGTAATTTTCGCGAATGTCAGATTAAAAATTCAAACTTCGATAAATGTTATCTTAATGCTTCGCACTTCACCAGAGCATATTTTCTTTCTGATAAGGAAATATCATTTATTAAATCGAATCTGACTAATGTTATGTTTGATAATGTGCGAATGTCGACAGGGAATTTTAAAGGCTGCATTACAGAGAAATTGGCATTAACGATTGATTACTCAGATATATTTGGTAATGAAGATCTTGATGGTTATATCAATGGCATTATCCAAATGATTAATACGTTGCCTGATAATGCAGTGAAATTAAAATCCGTTCTGGCAGTCAAACTGGTGATACAATTAAAAATTCTTAATATTGTTAATAAAAACTTTATTGAGAATATGAAAAACACATTTAGTCATCATCCTTATGTGAGCAATCCAATTATACGTAGCTATTTATATCATGATGAAGATGATAAGTTCGATATTTTTATGCGTCAACATCGTTTTAGTAAGGTGAAATTTAATGTCACACAGATGAATACTTTCATTAATAGATTTCGTGTGAATAAATGGTTGATTGATCAAAATAATAATTTTTTTATCCAACTTATCGATCAGGCTCTACGATCATCGGATGAGATTATCAGAGAAAATGCCTGGTATCTTTATAAAGAGTGGATACGCAGTGATAATATATCACCTGTATTTAAAGAAGTTGACGATTATTTAAGAACATTTAACGCCAAGCAATTAACACAAAACGACAATATCTTTATCCTGTTCTCCTCTGTCGATGATGGGCCAGTTATGGTGGTAAGCTCCCAGCGCTTACATGATATGTTGAATCCTACAAAAGATACCCATTGGAATTCCCCCTATATCTTTAAATCCAGACATGAAATGCTGCCTGTTAATATTACTCCGGAAACACTTTTCGGCTCCACATCTCATGATGAACATGCGCTTTTCCCAATTTTTACTGCAAGTTGGCGAGCTATCCATAAAAAGAATAAAGGTGTGTAAGTAAAGGAAAACATCACCATTCCGGGCATCCCGGGCGGTGATGCCCCTATGGTTGCTCTTGCCAGCACGGGCATCGGCAAGCGTAAGGTTCAACAGCGTTTTATCACTTCATGCGATTGTTGCGTTTTTGTTGCGCATTAGATCACTTAATTTGCTATACATCTCCCGTAAACACTTTTCTGCGATACAATGCCTTTACGTTATGTAACGGAGAGTTCGGCATGTCACACCCCGCGTTAACGCAACTGCGTGCGCTGCGCTATTTTACAGAGATCCCTTCCCTGGATCCGCAACTGCTCGACTGGTTGTTGCTGGAAGATTCCATGACGAAACGTTTTGAGCAGCAGGGAAAAACAGTGAGCGTGACGATGATCCGCGAAGGGTTTGTCGGGCAGAATGAAATCCACGAAGAACTGCCATTGTTGCCGAAAGAGTCCCGTTACTGGTTACGTGAAATTTTGTTATGTGCCGATGGTGAACCGTGGCTTGCCGGTCGTACCGTCGTTCCTGAGTCAACGTTAAGCGGGCCGGAGCTGGCATTACAAAAATTGGGTAAAACGCCGTTAGGACGCTATCTGTTCACATCATCGACATTAACCCGGGACTTTATTGAGATAGGCCGTGATGCCGGACTGTGGGGGCGACGTTCCCGCCTGCGATTAAGCGGTAAACCGCTGTTGCTAACCGAACTGTTTTTACCGGCGTCACCGTTGTACTAAGAGGAAAAAAATATGGAGTGGAGTCTGACGCAGAATAAGCTGCTGGCGTTTCATCGCTTAATGCGTACGGATAAGCCAATTGGCGCGTTACTGCTGCTCTGGCCAACATTATGGGCGTTGTGGGTGGCGACACCGGGCGTTCCCCAGCTCTGGATCCTGGCGGTGTTTGTCGCGGGTGTCTGGCTGATGCGCGCTGCTGGTTGTGTGGTGAATGATTATGCTGACCGCAAGTTTGATGGTCATGTTAAGCGTACGGCGAACCGACCACTTCCCAGCGGCGCGGTAACGGAGAAAGAGGCGCGTGCGCTGTTTGTCGTGCTGGTACTGATTTCGTTTTTACTGGTGCTGACGCTGAATACGATGACCATTCTGTTGTCGATTGCCGCGCTGGCGCTGGCGTGGGTGTACCCGTTTATGAAGCGGTATACCCATCTACCGCAAGTGGTGCTGGGGGCGGCGTTTGGCTGGTCGATTCCAATGGCTTTTGCCGCTGTGAGTGAGTCGGTGCCGTTGAGTTGCTGGTTAATGTTCCTCGCCAATATTCTCTGGGCGGTGGCTTACGACACGCAGTATGCGATGGTTGACCGCGATGATGATGTGAAGATTGGCATTAAGTCCACTGCAATCTTGTTCGGCCAGTACGATAAATTGATTATTGGTATTTTGCAGATTGGCGTACTGGTGCTGATGGCGATAATCGGTGAGTTAAATGGCTTAGGCTGGGGATATTACTGGGCAATTCTGGTGGCAGGTGCGCTGTTTGTTTATCAACAAAAACTGATTGCTAACCGCGAGCGCGAAGCCTGCTTTAAAGCATTTATGAATAATAACTATGTTGGCCTGGTGCTGTTTTTAGGGCTGGCAATGAGTTACTGGCATATTTGATGATGTGAAAAAGCCGGAGGATTATCCGGCTTTTTTGTGGACAAAACTGCCTGATGCGCTGCGCTTCTCAGGCCTACACAACATATCGCAATTTATTGAATTTGCAGATCATGGTAGGCCGAATAGGGCGTTTGCGCCGCATCCGGCAATTCTCACTGATTACCCTTCGCCCTGCGTCGCACTCTCAATCGTCAAACGCACGTCTGATGTAATCAACTCCGCCAACAACTGATACACCTTCATCGTTTCTGCCGGTTCGGCGTCGCCGCTATCGCTGATATACCCTTCATCACGCAGTGTCAGCACCAGAGAACTGAACACCGCCTTGTCGAAGAACTCCGGCGCATTGATACCGTGCAGCACGGAGAGACGTTGCGCGACGGTGCGGCTCTCTTTCTCCAGCGTACCGCGGTTGATCGACGGGTTGGCGCTCAACAGCCAAAAAGTGATGGCATAACGTTGCAGCGTTTCGCGCGCGCCTGCGGCCAGCAGCTGTAGCGTGCGAGAATGCGCTGGGTTGATATGCAATTCATTATCTTGCAGGGTAATCAGTCCCTGGCGCTGCATCTCATTTGCCAGCGCATCAATAACGCCCGGCAACTCGTCGCGATCCCAACGCAGGAACAGCTCCGCTTTCAGCATGGGGTAAAGCACATTGACGTGCTCCATCAATACGTCACGGGAGATGTGGCGATGCTGGGTGACAATTGCCGCCATCAACGAAGGCAGCACCAACATATGCGCAATGTTATTGCGATAGTAGGTCATCAACACTGCTTGTTCGCGCGGCAGAATGATGATGTCGCCGATAGTGTCTTTCTCGACTTCAAACTTGTTCATTTGCAGCGCGTGATCGATAAGCTCGCTGGCGCTGGCTGAAGGAACGGTAGAGTCCGTGGAGTAAGGTACATTGCGCATCAGATCCAGGTAGCAGTTGAGTTGCTCGGTTAACTGCTCGCGAGTGAGTGAGCGCTGACGTGACGCCAGAAGAGCAGTGCAGCACAGGTTCATGGCGTTAGCCGCACCTGCGTTGTTAATGCGTACCATCAGATCGGCAGCAATATTATTGACCGTCGGCGTTAGCCAGGCCGGACGCACCGCTTCGATGGGATCGATAGATTCACGCCAGTCTGGTACGTGCTGGTTAAGATAGGTCATCAACGGCATTGGTTCACCGAAGTTGACGTAACCCTGACCGAGATTACGCAGCTTGCTTAAACCGCGCAGCATCTGCGGCAGGCTCTCTTTCTCTTTCGTTGCACCGCGCAGTTCTTTGGCGTAAGTACCCACTTCCATGACGTGCTCATAACCGATGTAGATCGGAATCAGCGTAATCGGACGCGTGCCGCCACGCAGCATCGCCTGAATGGTCATCGACAGCGTACCGGTTTTCGGATCCAGCAAACGCCCCGTACGGGAACGACCGCCTTCCACAAAGTACTCGACGGAATAACCACGGCTGAACAGTTCGCCGAGATACTCACGGAAAACGGTGGAGTAGAGTTTATTGCCTTTAAACGTACGGCGAATGAAGAACGCACCCAGACGGCGGAAAATCGGCCCGGCAGGCCAGAAGTTCAGGTTGATCCCGGCGGCGATATGCGGTGGCACCAGCCCCTGGTGATAGAGCACGTAAGAAAGCAGCAGGTAGTCCATGTGACTGCGGTGGCAAGGCACATATACCAGCTCATGACCGTCATGAGCCAGCTGGCGAACGCGCTCAGCGTTATGGACGTTAATGCCCTGATAAAGTCGGTTCCAGGTGAAGCCCAGAATACGGTCAGTCAGGCGAATCATCTCGTAAGAGAAATTCGCCGCAATCTCTTCCATCAGTGCAATGGCGTTCTGCTGCGCTTTTTCATGGGAGATTTTTTTGCTGCGCGCTTCATCTTCTACCGCTTTGGCAATGGCGCGGGAGGCGAGCAGCTTATTAAACAGATCCTGACGGGCAGGAAGACGTGGACCAACGGCAGCCAGACGCTGACGAGCAAAGTGCATACGTGCCACGCGCGCTAGTTTCTGGGCGATAGTTTTATCCGTGCCGTGTTCATCGGCCATGCGGCGCAGAGAAACTGACGGCGAGAAACGCACAAAACTGTCGCGACCGAGCCACAGTACGGCGAAAAATTTCTGTACGCCGTTAAGCATACGCAGCGGTGGGTTCACTTCACCTTTTTCCCGCCCAGGCGCGCGACCGAACATCACCGATACTGGCACCATCTGCACATCCAGATTTGGATTGCTACGATGCAAATCAAGATAGTCGTGGAACAGCTTAATGGACTCTTCTTTCGGTGTGTAATAGGTGAAAACACGCGGCCCGCCGTGAATGAACACATAGCGCGGCAGTAGCGTGCCGTCAATCTCCAGCGGCTCTAAGGGGTCAGGCAGGTCATGTGCCAGACACTGGGCGCGCAACGTCAGCAAATCTGCTTTCGAGTTGTACGGTAAAACGTACATAATTGGACGAGAGGTATCCAGTCCCAGTTCCGGGGCAGGATCTGCCGGAATAGACTTGCTTTTTACCAGGATGCTTAATGGTAAATTCAGTAATTTGTAGTAAATTCGTGGCCAGCCGGACATAAACGATGTAAAGCCTCTGGTTAATAATGCAAATGCGCGGCAAGGATAGCAGAAACTCATGGGAAATTCTGTGGTATCCGCTCATGTTTCGCGCGGCGTTACGCAAACCCGAATCATCGGATTTAACGGTACACTGATATTGACGCTCATAATGTAAAAAGGTTCTTTCAATGGCCAATAATACCACTGGATTCACTCGAATTATCAAAGCTGCTGGCTATTCCTGGAAGGGGTTACGCGCGGCATGGATCAACGAAGCGGCATTCCGTCAGGAAGGCGTAGCGGTATTGTTGGCGGTGGTCATCGCCTGCTGGCTGGATGTGGACGCGATTACTCGCGTGCTGCTTATCAGCTCCGTCATGCTGGTGATGATTGTGGAAATTCTCAATAGTGCCATTGAAGCCGTGGTTGACCGAATTGGCTCTGAATACCATGAGCTTTCCGGACGCGCTAAAGATATGGGGTCCGCTGCGGTACTGATCGCGATTATCGTCGCCGTGATTACCTGGTGCATCCTGTTATGGTCGCATTTTGGATAACCCTTCCAGAATTCGATAAATCTCTGGTTTATTGTGCAGTTTATGGTTCCAAAATCGCCTTTTGCTGTATATACTCACAGCATAACTGTATATACACCCAGGGGGCGGAATGAAAGCGTTAACGGCCAGGCAGCAAGAGGTGTTTGATCTCATCCGTGATCACATCAGCCAGACAGGTATGCCGCCGACGCGTGCGGAAATCGCGCAGCGTTTGGGGTTCCGTTCCCCAAACGCGGCTGAAGAACATCTGAAGGCGCTGGCACGCAAAGGCGTTATTGAAATTGTTTCCGGCGCATCACGCGGGATTCGTCTGTTACAGGAAGAGGAAGAGGGGTTGCCACTGGTAGGTCGTGTGGCTGCCGGTGAACCGCTTCTGGCGCAGCAGCACATTGAAGGTCATTATCAGGTTGATCCTTCCTTGTTCAAGCCGAATGCGGATTTCCTGCTGCGCGTCAGCGGGATGTCGATGAAAGATATCGGCATTATGGATGGCGACTTGCTGGCTGTGCATAAAACTCAGGACGTACGTAATGGTCAGGTCGTCGTCGCTCGTATTGATGACGAAGTTACCGTTAAGCGTCTGAAAAAACAGGGCAATAAAATCGAACTGTTGCCAGAAAACAGTGAGTTTAAACCGATTGTCGTTGACCTTCGTCAGCAAAGCTTCACGATTGAAGGGCTGGCGGTTGGGGTTATTCGCAACGGCGACTGGCTGTAACATATCTCTGAGACCGCGATGCCGCCTGGCGTCGCGGTTTGTTTTTCATCTCTCTTCATCAGGCTTGTCTGCATGGCATTCCTCACTTCATCTGATAAAGCACTCTGGCATCTCGCCTTACCCATGATTTTCTCCAATATCACCGTCCCGTTGCTTGGGCTGGTCGATACGGCGGTTATTGGTCATCTTGATAGTCCGGTTTATCTGGGCGGTGTGGCGGTTGGTGCAACGGCGACCAGCTTTCTCTTTATGCTGTTGCTGTTTTTGCGCATGAGCACCACCGGGCTTACTGCACAGGCTTATGGCGCTAAAAATCCCCAGGCATTAGCCCGTGCGCTGGTACAGCCGTTGCTGTTGGCTCTGGGGGCTGGGGCGTTAATTGCGCTGCTGCGTACGCCGATTATCGATCTGGCGCTGCATATTGTTGGCGGTAGCGAAGCAGTGCTGGAACAGGCGCGGCGCTTTCTTGAAATCCGCTGGTTAAGCGCACCGGCGTCGCTGGCGAATCTGGTGTTACTTGGCTGGCTACTCGGCGTGCAATATGCCCGTGCGCCAGTAATTTTGTTAGTAGTCGGCAATATTCTCAACATAGTGCTGGATGTCTGGCTGGTGATGGGGCTGCATATGAACGTGCAGGGCGCTGCGCTGGCGACGGTTATTGCAGAATATGCAACATTGCTGATTGGTCTGCTAATAGTGCGTAAAATCCTCAAAATACGCGGCATCTCCGGAGAAATGCTGAAAAAAGCCTGGCGAGGTAATTTCCGCCGTTTGCTGGCGCTTAACCGCGATATCATGCTGCGCTCGCTGTTGCTGCAACTCTGTTTTGGTGCGATCACCGTACTTGGCGCACGACTGGGAAGTGACATCATCGCTGTAAACGCGGTTCTGATGACGCTACTCACCTTTACCGCCTATGCGCTTGATGGTTTTGCCTACGCGGTTGAAGCGCATTCAGGTCAGGCGTACGGTGCGCGCGACGGGAGCCAGCTATTGGAGGTCTGGCGCGCAGCGTGCCGCCAGTCGGGGATCGTTGCACTGCTGTTTTCGGTGATTTATTTACTGGCAGGGGAACACATCATTGCGTTGTTGACGTCGTTAACCCAGATTCAACAGCTGGCCGACCGCTATCTTATCTGGCAGGTGATTTTGCCATTGGTCGGTGTCTGGTGTTATCTACTGGACGGCATGTTTATAGGCGCAACGCGTGCGGCTGAAATGCGTAACAGTATGGCGGTAGCTGCAGCAGGTTTTGCCCTGACGCTCCTTACGCTGCCGTGGCTGGGCAATCATGGTTTGTGGTTGGCATTAACTGTCTTTCTGGCGCTGCGCGGGCTTTCTCTGGCAGCTATCTGGCAGCGTCACTGGCGCAACGGTACCTGGTTTGCAGCAACGTGACGGTTAAAAATTCTGAATAAATAATCCTGGGTAAAATTCCTGACTACACTTAATCTCACGTTCAGAAGAAAAGTGAGCGTACTCTCATTCACAACCTAACGATGAGGTCTTGATTATGAATAAAGATGAAGCCGGCGGTAACTGGAAACAGTTTAAAGGTAAAGTGAAAGAGCAATGGGGCAAACTGACCGATGATGATATGACGGTCATTGAAGGTAAACGTGATCAACTGGTCGGTAAAATCCAGGAACGTTATGGTTATCAGAAAGATCAGGCAGAAAAAGAGGTCGTGGATTGGGAAACCCGCAATGAATATCGCTGGTAATTAATCCCTTCTGCCCGACGTGTACAAGGATGTACGCCCTGTTAGCGAGATTTCTTTTTCACCTGAATAGAGTGGTCATGGTGGCACTGTTCAGGATGACGACACGCTTCTATTTCTACACATGCTGAACATAATCCATGTGCTTCAATCACATTATGCCGCAGGGCAAAACCCATTTTTGCCGCCAGCGTATGCATGATGTCCTCCACACCTTCCGCACACTCTTCTTTCACCGCACCGCAGCGATCGCAAATAAACATAGCTGAAGTATGCGTTGGCTGGTCGAACAGATGACAGAGCACATAGCTGTTGGTGGACTCAACTTTATGCACAAACCCTTGCTCAAGGAGAAAGTCTAGCGCGCGGTAAACCGTTGGCGGCTTGGCTTGCGGTTCAGCTTCGCGCAACAAATCAAGCAGATCATAAGCGCTGATAGCGCCATCCTGCAGACTCATCAGGCGTAACACTTCCAGGCGCTGCGGGGTCAGGCGCACATTACGCTGCGCACAGAGTTTTTCAGCCTGCGCTAATAATTCCTGCGTTGTGGTCTTTTCCATCGGGCACCTCAAGGTGTGGGTTAAGAATGTCCTTACTTTACCATGTTCCAGGAAAAACACCGAGAACCCTTATTGTTGTTGTAATGTTGATTTTCTGTTTCATAGGTAAGGTGTTGTATAGCCAGGTGACACCATTATCAACATGACAATAATTATTACTCCATTTTTAAATACATTGCTTGAAGTTAACTCGCTATTTATTTAAATGCGTTTGAAAGTATGCCTACAGATCAGAAATTATGAGCGGTTTTTGATAGTGACTTTTTGTCAAATGAATTATAAGAATGATACAGCTCGGTAAAAAGGTGGATAAATTATGTCAAGTATAATAGGAAGTTCAAGAGATTACTTTAATAAAAGCCTCAACTCAAATCAATACGATAATAAAGATAAAGATGTAAGCTCGAAAGAATTTAAGGATATGTATAATAAATCGGTTGATTATGCAACGATGAGTAATCGCGCTGCGATTATTGCAAAAATAGATTTGTTTATTCAGAGGATTACCCATAATTTATGGACTGCAAGTGAAAAGAATGTTTCCTTAATTGGACGAATAAATGCTCTCAAAACGTGGGTTGAGGAGTGTATTGATCAGTGCACTAATGAGCAATTAGGTGATCGTGACTATATTTCTGCATTTGTAGAACGGGCGATTTTTCATTATGCGATGGATTTTGTTTGTAATCCAATGGAAAATAGCGATGCAACTCTAATAGACAGGTGTACTTTCGATGTAATAAATCAGAATGACCTTCCCTCCGCAATTCAGCTATTTTATGATAAACCCTATGGTAAAGTACCTGTAGCGTCATTACATCTAAAAACTGTAAGCGAAGGTTTTTTAAATTTGGAAAATGCATATAAAGCAAAGAACGATGCTCGCTTAAAACCCTTGGCTTCCCTTTTACTTTCATTCTCATATGGTAGTGCATCAGCTGATATCATAGCAACAGCACGAAGAGTTAGTGATTATTGCGAAAACCACATAACAAGTCAGATAAAAATATTATCTCGTCAAGTGATGAAAAAAAGCCTGATGGATATGAAAGAATTAGTAAATAAAAATGAACTGAATTTTAATTTAATTCTGAATGAGAGGAAAAAGAAGGCTGAAGAAGACAATAAAGACATCACAGACATTACAAAAATGCAGGCTGCAGGTGAGACGTTAATTAAATTCGTTCAATCATTTGACCCAGACTCAACGGGACCCATTGTAATTGGCAAAGATATGAATGACAAAGATATAAATGACAACGATCTCATTAACGAAGATATTATTAAGTTCATTTATGACCTATTCGGTATTGTGTTAAAAAAATAAAATATGAATTTTCTCTGTAGTATGGAATTTTTTACATAAAAGAACCCAACATTGCTTGGGTTCTTTTTTATCTATCATTGCCATTCGCCGCGAGATAGTTCAACACGCTTTTATGTATGATTTTTTATTTATCGTCGAAACTGAATTGCTTATCATTGCTTTTCACAACGCTAACATCTAATAAGATTATTTCTTCAATTCGCGAGAGCGTCACGCTTTGAAGGGATCTCATTTTTCTTTTTCAAAGAGCCAGGCGCTTCCTGTTGTTATGGTATAGTACCCCGCTATTGAGCCTCCTGAACAGTGATGCTGAATAACATAACTCCATGATATATCGTTAAAATAATCTCTACTTTTGAAAATGCACGGTAATTCTGAAATGCAAAAAATCAACCAAACCAGCGCAATGCCTGAAAAAACTGACGTTCACTGGAGTGGTCGGTTTAGCGTTGCACCAATGCTCGACTGGACGGACAGGCACTGCCGTTATTTCCTGCGTCTGCTTTCCCGCAATACGTTGCTGTATACAGAAATGGTGACCACAGGGGCGATTATTCACGGTAAAGGTGATTACCTGGCGTACAGTGAAGAAGAACATCCGGTAGCGTTGCAACTGGGCGGTAGCGATCCGGCGGCGCTGGCGCAGTGTGCGAAGCTGGCAGAAACGCGCGGATATGATGAGATCAACCTGAATGTCGGCTGCCCGTCTGACCGGGTACAGAACGGCATGTTTGGTGCGTGCCTGATGGGCAATGCGCAGCTGGTTGCCGACTGCGTGAAAGCGATGCGCGATGTCGTATCGATTCCGGTGACGGTGAAAACGCGTATTGGCATCGATGACCAGGACAGCTATGAATTTCTCTGCGATTTCATCAACACCGTTTCCGGCAAAGGCGAGTGTGAGATGTTCATCATCCACGCACGTAAAGCCTGGCTTTCTGGGTTAAGCCCGAAAGAAAACCGTGAAATCCCGCCGCTCGATTATCCGCGTGTGTATCAACTGAAGCGCGACTTTCCGCATCTGACGATGTCGATTAACGGTGGCATCAAGTCGCTGGAAGAGGCTAAAGCACATTTGCAACATATGGATGGCGTGATGGTCGGGCGCGAAGCGTATCAGAATCCAGGCATTCTGGCGGCGGTAGACCGAGAGATCTTTGGTTCTTCGGATACCGATGCCGATCCGGTGGCGGTGGTGCGTGCCATGTATCCGTACATTGAGCGTGAACTCAGCCAGGGGACGTATCTCGGCCATATTACCCGGCATATGCTGGGCTTGTTCCAGGGTATTCCTGGCGCGCGGCAGTGGCGGCGTTATTTAAGTGAAAATGCCCATAAAGCGGGTGCTGACATTAACGTGCTGGAACACGCGCTCAAACTGGTGGCAGATAAGCGTTAACTTTTCACCAAAAAGTAGTCAAATTCACCACGCCCTGCGCACCGTCGCGGGGCGTTTTGCAGTTAAATCAATAGATTATTTTTGGCATGATTCTTGTAATGCCAGCAAGAGATTTCATATTTGGGAGAGCATCATGCTGGAACTACTTTTTGTGATTGGCTTTTTTGTCATGCTGATGGTCACCGGCGTTTCGTTGCTGGGTATTATCGCTGCGTTGGTTGTGGCGACGGCCATTATGTTCCTCGGCGGTATGCTGGCATTGATGATTAAGTTGCTGCCGTGGCTGTTATTGGCGATTGCGGTGGTGTGGGTTATTAAGGCGATTAAAGCACCAAAAGTGCCGAAATATCAGCGCTATGACCGTTGGCGTTACTAAGGGATTGTGCGGACGATCACAACCTAAGGTTTTATCCTTAGAACAAAATAGGAATTGATAATCAAATCTGTCACTATTGCGCCTCTAACAGATTCATCGTGCTGTACCCTACATACAGCCGAACTATAAAAAGAAAGGGCTTCCCAGGTGGAAGCCCTATTTCTTTTATGGAATCAACAGGCTGGAACCTTGCGTCGCCCGGCTTTCCAGAATCTCATGCGCACGCTGCGCATCCTTCAGCGGATATTTCTGTTGGTCGGCGACATCGACCTTAATCACACCGCTGGCAATCAAAGAGAATAGTTCATTACTGGCCTCGGTTAATTCCTCCCGCGTGGTGATATAGCCTTGCAGGGAAGGGCGTGTCACATACAACGAGCCTTTCTGATTGAGAATGCCTAAGTTCACACCGGTAACCGCGCCTGATGAGTTGCCAAAACTGACCATTAAGCCGCGGCGTTGCAGGCAATCCAGCGACCGTTCCCAGGTGTCTCTGCCCACGGAATCGTACACCACGCGCACTTTCTTGCCACCGGTGATCTCTTTTAACCGCTCGACCAGATTCTCTTCGCGATAGTTAATAACCTGCCATGCGCCCGCTTTTAGCGCACTCTGCGCTTTTTGCGCGGTTCCCACGGTGCCGATAAGTTTCGCCCCAAGGGCTTTTGCCCACTGGCAGGCAATTAAGCCAACGCCGCCAGCCGCTGCGTGGAACAGGAACTGCTCATCAGGTTTAATTTCATAGGTTTTGCGCAGCAGATAATAAACCGTTAAGCCTTTCAGGAATGATGCCGCCGCTTGCTCAAAAGAAATTGCCGCGGGCAGAATCGCCGCTTTATCGGCATTGACGTTATGCACAGAGCTGTAAGCGCCTAATGCCGACTGTGCATAGACTACGCGATCGCCTGCCTTAATATGCTTTACACCACTGCCGACTTTACTCACGATGCCTGCCGCTTCGGTACCTAATCCGCTGGGTAGCGATGGCGGCGGATAAAGGCCGCTGCGGATATACGTGTCGATAAAATTGATGCCGATGGCTTTATTTTCGACCTGGATTTCATTCTCCGCCGGATCGGCAGGAGTGAACTCTACGGCTTGAAGTACTTCCGGGCCACCGTGCTTATGAAATTCAATTCGTGTTGCCATGTGTCCTCCAGAACGTATCGTCAGGGTCTGCTTCATATGGTAAAGTTTCGACCCATTCTTTATCTCGGTAACTCCATTCACTATGGCAGGAAATAAACCCTTCAACAAACAGCAGGCTGAACCCCGCGAACGTGATCCACAAGTTGCCGGGCTGAAAGTGCCTCCGCACTCGATCGAAGCGGAGCAGTCGGTGTTGGGCGGTTTAATGCTGGATAACGAACGCTGGGACGATGTAGCCGAGCGTGTGGTGGCGGACGATTTTTATACCCGACCACACCGTCATATCTTTACCGAAATGGCGCGTTTGCAGGAAAGCGGTAGTCCTATCGATCTGATTACCCTTGCGGAATCGCTGGAACGTCAGGGGCAACTCGACAGCGTTGGTGGTTTTGCTTACCTGGCAGAGTTGTCAAAAAATACGCCAAGTGCGGCGAACATCAGTGCCTATGCGGACATCGTGCGTGAACGTGCCGTTGTCCGTGAGATGATCTCGGTTGCGAATGAGATTGCCGAAGCCGGTTTTGATCCACAGGGGCGAACCAGCGAAGATCTATTGGACCTGGCTGAATCCCGCGTCTTTAAAATTGCCGAAAGTCGTGCAAACAAAGACGAAGGGCCGAAGAACATCGCCGATGTGCTCGACGCAACCGTGGCGCGTATTGAGCAGCTGTTTCAGCAGCCACACGATGGCGTTACCGGGGTAAACACCGGTTATGACGATCTCAACAAAAAAACCGCTGGTTTGCAGCCGTCGGATTTGATCATCGTCGCAGCGCGTCCGTCGATGGGTAAAACGACATTTGCGATGAACCTCGTCGAAAACGCGGCGATGTTGCAAGATAAACCGGTACTTATCTTCTCTCTGGAGATGCCATCAGAACAGATTATGATGCGTTCTCTGGCGTCGCTGTCGCGTGTTGACCAGACTAAAATCCGTACCGGGCAGCTGGATGATGAAGACTGGGCGCGTATTTCCGGCACCATGGGTATTTTGCTCGAAAAACGCAATATCTATATTGATGATTCCTCCGGCCTGACACCAACGGAAGTGCGCTCCCGCGCGCGGCGTATTGCCCGAGAACATGGCGGCATTGGGCTTATCATGATCGACTACCTGCAACTGATGCGCGTACCGGCGCTTTCCGATAACCGTACGCTGGAAATTGCAGAAATCTCCCGCTCGCTGAAAGCACTAGCGAAAGAACTGAACGTGCCGGTGGTGGCGCTGTCCCAGTTGAACCGTTCTCTGGAACAACGTGCCGACAAACGCCCGGTTAACTCCGACCTGCGTGAATCTGGCTCTATCGAGCAGGATGCGGACTTGATCATGTTTATTTACCGTGATGAGGTTTATCACGAGAATAGTGATTTAAAAGGCATCGCGGAAATTATTATCGGTAAACAACGTAACGGCCCTATCGGTACGGTACGTTTGACCTTTAATGGTCAGTGGTCACGCTTCGATAATTACGCAGGGCCGCAGTACGACGATGAATAATCAATTTGCCGGTTAAACACCGGCAAAATTTTTATCGGCGGGATTGGGCCTGATTATATTGCTCTTCTTTATAATCTTCAGGTTGAAGACTATCGTAATCAATATTGTCATAGATAGCTTCTATGTCGCCAGCAACGGTGAATCCTGCATCAGTCAGTAATTTTTTAACACGATTGTATTCATGTTGTTCAGTATCTTCATCGCCATAAAAATAGGTGAACATCAGGTAATTGGGCACGGTATCTGCGACTAGTTCATAGTTAGCTTCATCATTCAGCCGAACCACTTGCGCTTTATCGAGGGGGATCGCATTGGGACCTCGCCATAAGCCGACAAAACCTTCATGATCTTGCCCAAACCAGCTGATTAATTTATTCGTCGCCTTTATTGCCGTCACATTATCCTGAATTTCAGGGATGGCGAGTTCTTCTTCATTTAAATAACTGTTATCAGAAGGGGCATCCCAATTTGGATCGTCGGTTAATGTAAGCTGTAGCTCATCAATGATTTCTTTAATTTGATTACGTTTGTTTTTGAGTAGTTCCAGGTCTGGGGTCATTACTATCTCCTTGTAAAATGCTTTTCCTGAGTTCGTTGAACTGCTTTATTCCGCCGGACTTTCAATCCCTTTTTTTAGCCACTCTTTAAGGCTCAGAACCGAGTTATCTTCGTCTTCGTGGAATATGATATTGTCGATCCGCCAACAGCCATCATCAGCGGAACGCGCCATTAGCGCTTCGTCCTGCCAGGCCTTTTTATCATCAACGGTAAAATGAAAATGGAGGGCGACAGTGACGTTGTTATCACCAGGTTTATACGATGACGGTAGTGTCACGCCATCAAATTTCTCATAGTAACTATCCGAAGGATAAGACGTGAAAATAATCCCGTCACCAAAAGTAGGTTTGGCCGTGGGATCGATGGCGTAGTCGCGTTTATTTCTGTCATACGCGCCAACAATCAGTTGATAAAGCGAGGGGGTGAGGTATTTCTGAAAAAATGCCAGCTGGTCTTTTTCACTCTTAAAGCTGGTATCAGAAAAAACATAGGTTGAGTAAAACTTATCTGCGACACCGTCAGGTGTCTGCGCCGGGCAAGCCCCCGTCGCGGCAGGCGTTATACCTGCGATTAGCAGAAAAAAGAAAACAAATTTTATCTTTGTCATGGCTAAAAATCCGATATCATCTTGCCGTTTATAAACCCATCCCTGGATGTGGAATAGCATACTCCGGTCCTATCTGTTTAGCGAGGTTTTGCACGGGTGGGCAGAACCTGAAAAAAAGGAACACAAATGCAAGCGGCAACTGTTGTGATTAACCGCCGCGCTCTGCGACACAACCTGCAACGTCTTCGTGAACTGGCACCTGCCAGTAAAATGGTTGCGGTGGTGAAAGCGAACGCTTATGGTCACGGTCTTCTTGAGACCGCGCGAACGCTCCCCGATGCTGACGCCTTTGGCGTAGCCCGTCTCGAAGAAGCTCTGCGACTGCGTGCGGGGGGAATCACCAAACCTGTACTGTTACTCGAAGGCTTTTTTGATGCCAGAGATCTACCGACGATTTCTGCGCAACATTTTCATACCGCCGTGCATAACGAAGAACAGCTTGCTGCGCTGGAAGAGGCCAGCCTGGACGAGCCGGTTACCGTCTGGATGAAACTCGATACTGGTATGCACCGTCTGGGTGTAAGGCCGGAACAGGCTGAGGCGTTTTATCATCGTCTGACGCGGTGCAAAAACGTTCGTCAGCCGGTGAATATTGTCAGCCATTTTGCGCGCGCGGATGAGCCAAAATGCGGTGCAACCGAGAAACAACTCGATATCTTTAATACCTTTTGTGAAGGCAAACCTGGTCAACGTTCCATTGCCGCGTCGGGGGGCATTCTGCTGTGGCCACAGTCACATTTTGACTGGGTGCGCCCGGGCATCATTCTTTACGGTGTCTCGCCGCTGGAAGATCACTCCACCGGTGCCGATTTTGGCTGTCAGCCGGTAATGTCATTGACCTCCAGCCTGATTGCTGTGCGTGAGCATAAAGCCGGAGAGCCTGTCGGTTATGGTGGAACCTGGGTAAGCGAACGTAATACCCGTCTTGGCGTAGTCGCTATGGGTTATGGCGATGGTTATCCGCGCGCCGCGCCGTCCGGCACGCCAGTGCTGGTGAACGGTCGCGAAGTGCCGATTGTCGGGCGAGTCGCGATGGATATGATCTGCGTCGACTTAGGTCCACAGGCGCAGGATAAAGCCGGGGACCCGGTCATTTTATGGGGCGAAGGTTTGCCCGTAGAACGTATCGCTGAAATGACGAAAGTGAGTGCTTACGAACTTATCACGCGCCTGACTTCAAGGGTCGCGATGAAATACGTGGATTAATACCCGTCTCCAGGGAGGGACAATGTCTTATTCAGAAATCGCCGCGTGTCTGGCATACGCGGTTTCCGTCTGGCTGGCCGCCAGAAACAATGTGCATACGTGGTGGATCGGCATAATTGGTAGCATGCTGTATGGCTGGGTTTTTTGGTCCGTGCAACTCTATGCCGATGTCACGCTCCAGTTATTCTTCATCGCAACCAGCATCATCGGTTGGATCCACTGGCTGAAAGGTCAGGGTGGCGATGTCTTGCCGGTGCGCCGGACGCAAGCCAGTCACTTTTTCCTCTTGTTGCTCTGTGCCGTCGTCGTGGCAGGTGGCTACGGCTTTTTGCTCCACACCTTTACCAATGCCTGGGCCCCCTGGCTGGATTCATTGATTTTGACCTTCAGCGTTCTGGCACAATTCATGTTGATGGGAAGACGTATCGAAAACTGGTACGTCTGGTTAGCAGTGAATACCCTGGCGGTGCCACTGTATATGACGCGTGGTTTAAACTTGACCGCCGGTTTATATTTCCTGTTCTGGATTAACGCCTGGCATGGTTTGTATCAGTGGCGCAAGGAGCTGCGGGCATCATGAAGCCTTTCGTAACGGGACTGGTGGTTGGCAAATTCGCGCCTTTGCATTGTGGTCATGAACGGTTGATCAATACCGCGCTGGCACAATGTGAAGAACTGTTCATCATCAGTTATTCCGTGCCGGAAATGCCTGACTGTGAACCTGAAAAGCGCCTGACGTGGCTGCAAGTGCGCTTCCCGCGAGCGACGGTTATGGTACTGACTCCCGAACTGATCGCGCGTTATAACTTACCTGCCATACCGCATAATGATGCCGATGCCGACATCCATCGTCATTATGTGGCGACGCTGTGCCTGCAGGTATTACATTGCCGCCCACACGCTGTATTTACCGCAGAAGATTATGGTGACGGTTTTGCTAAAGTGCTGACAAAGCGTTTTGCCCAACCTGTTGAACACATTCGATTACAGCGTCCACTTGGCGATAAATCTCCTTCGGGAACGCTGATTCGTTCCGACGTTCACCGCTATCGTTACATGCTGGCGCACGACGTTTATCGCAGTTTCGTTCGCCGTATCTGTCTGCTTGGTGGCGAATCAACCGGTAAGAGCACACTTTCAAAAGCGCTGGCGGACGTGCTCGACACGGCGTATGTCGCTGAATTTGGTCGCGACTATTGGGAAGAGAAAAATGGTGTTTTAACCGCAGACGATTTGTTGCATATCGCCCGCGAACAGGTACGTCGGGAACAACAAGCAGAAGCTAATCGCTATCTTATATGTGACACATCGCCACTCACGACCTTGTTCTATACCCTTGATCAAAATGGTCATGCCCCGAAGGAACTTCACCAGCTGGCGGAGCGGGAATACTCTCTGGTGGTGCTTTGCGGCGCGGAATTTCCCTTTGTGCAGGATGGCACCCGGCAAGGAGAGGCGTTTCGCGCGCGGCAGCAGGCGTGGTACGAACAGGAATTATCGCGCAGGAACATTCCTTATCTTTCGGTTTCGGGTTCGCTGCAAGAGCGACTGGGGCAAATTCTACATCAACTTCCCGACTGACTTTGAACATCCACTCGATCTTCGCCTTCTTCCGGTTTATTGTGGTTTAACCACCTGCCCGTAAACCTGGAGAACCATCGCGTGTTTCAAAAAGTTGACGCCTACGCTGGCGACCCGATTCTTACGCTTATGGAGCGTTTCAAAGAAGACCCTCGCAGCGACAAAGTGAATTTAAGTATCGGTCTGTACTACAACGAAGACGGAATTATTCCCCAACTGAAAGCCGTGGCGGATGCGGAAGTGCGCCTGAATGCGCAGCCTCATGGCGCTTCGCTTTATTTACCGATGGAAGGGCTTAATAGCTATCGCCATGCCATTGCGCCGCTGCTGTTTGGTGCGGACCATCCGGTACTGCAACAACAGCGCGTAGCAACCATTCAAACCCTTGGCGGCTCAGGGGCATTGAAAGTGGGCGCAGATTTCCTGAAACGCTACTTCCCGGAATCAGGCGTCTGGGTCAGCGATCCTACCTGGGAAAACCACGTAGCAATATTCGCCGGGGCTGGATTCGAAGTGAGTACTTACCCCTGGTATGACGAAGCGACTAACGGCGTGCGCTTTAATGACCTGTTGGCGACGCTAAAAACATTACCTGCCCGCAGTATTGTGTTGCTGCACCCATGTTGCCACAACCCAACGGGTGCCGATCTCACTAATGACCAGTGGGATGCGGTGATTGAAATTCTCAAAGCCCGCGAGCTTATCCCATTTCTTGATATTGCCTATCAAGGATTTGGTGCCGGTATGGAAGAGGATGCCTACGCCATTCGCGCCATTGCCAGCGCTGGATTACCCGCTCTGGTGAGCAATTCGTTCTCGAAAATTTTCTCCCTTTACGGCGAGCGCGTCGGCGGACTTTCTGTGCTGTGTGAAGATGCCGAAGCCGCAGGCCGCGTACTGGGGCAATTGAAAGCAACAGTTCGCCGCAACTACTCCAGCCCGCCGAATTTTGGTGCGCAGGTGGTGGCTGCGGTGCTGAATGACGAGGCATTGAAAGCCAGCTGGCTGGCGGAAGTAGAAGAGATGCGTACTCGCATTCTGGCGATGCGTCAGGAACTGGTGAAGGTATTGAGCACAGAAATGCCAGAACGCAATTTCGATTATCTGCTTAATCAGCGCGGTATGTTCAGTTATACCGGTTTAAGTGCTGCTCAGGTTGACCGACTACGTGAAGAGTTTGGGGTCTATCTCATCGCCAGCGGTCGCATGTGTGTTGCCGGGTTAAATACGGCAAATGTACAACGTGTGGCAAAGGCGTTTGCTGCGGTGATGTAATGTCGTTGGCAGGCGGATAAACAGCCGCCTGCTCAATCATCAATAAGTGGGTATACGTATTTTTTCGGCTAATCGTACAAAGGAATGGGTTCTGATAAGCGATATTTCCTACTGAGAAAATAGAAGTTTTTATATCCGAATATTTTTACACGATAGAGAGCCATTAAGTTATTAAATACAACTAACATAGTCTGATCGCATGTGATCCTGCTCCCTTTCTTAACAAAAGCCGTAGATAACCCTTTTATTCCCTGGCAGCTGGCGTTATGGTCAGATGGTTTTTGCAACAAATCTCATAATAAAACGTTTCAATAGACTGACTATTTAGGGAAAAATATGCGCAAGATCACACAGGCTTTGAGTGCCGTTTGCTTATTGTTCGCTCTAAACAGTTCCGCTGTTGCCCTGGCCTCATCTCCTTCACCGCTTAACCCTGGTACTAACGTTGCCAGGCTTGCTGAACAGGCACCAATTCATTGGGTTTCGGTCGCACAAATTGAAAATAGCCTCGCAGGGCGTCCGCCAATGGCGGTGGGGTTTGATATCGATGACACGGTACTTTTTTCCAGTCCGGGCTTCTGGCGCGGCAAAAAAACCTTCTCGCCAGAAAGCGAAGATTATCTGAAAAATCCTGTGTTCTGGGAAAAAATGAACAATGGCTGGGATGAATTCAGCATTCCAAAAGAGGTCGCTCGCCAGCTGATTGATATGCATGTACGCCGCGGTGACGCGATCTTCTTTGTGACTGGTCGTAGCCCGACGAAAACAGAAACGGTGTCAAAAACGTTGGCGGATAATTTTCACATTCCTGCCACCAACATGAATCCAGTAATTTTTGCGGGCGATAAACCAGGGCAAAATACAAAATCGCAATGGCTGCAGGATAAAAATATCCGAATTTTTTATGGCGATTCCGATAACGATATTACCGCCGCACGCGATGTCGGCGCTCGTGGTATCCGCATTCTGCGCGCCTCCAACTCTACCTACAAACCCTTGCCACAAGCGGGTGCGTTTGGTGAAGAGGTGATCGTCAATTCAGAATACTGACAGAGCGGGAGAGCGTGACACTCTCCCGAATGCTGTTTTTTTAATCACACCTTTATCCTTTCGCTGTCTTGCTGCAAACTGATTAAGAGAGTTTTATCAAGGAGCAGCACATGTGGTATCAAAAGACGCTCACGCTTAGCGCCAAATCTCGTGGGTTTCATCTGGTAACGGATGAAATTCTGAATCAGCTGGCTGATATGCCGCGCGTTAACATCGGTTTACTGCATCTGTTGCTGCAACATACCTCCGCCTCTCTGACACTTAATGAGAACTGCGATCCCACCGTACGCCACGACATGGAGCGTTTTTTCCTCCGCACAGTTCCCGATAACGGAAATTATGAGCATGACTATGAGGGAGCCGACGATATGCCTTCTCATATCAAATCCTCAATGCTGGGAACATCGCTTGTATTGCCGGTGCATAAAGGGCGTATTCAGACCGGCACCTGGCAAGGCATCTGGCTGGGGGAACATCGCATCCACGGCGGATCGCGTCGCATCATCGCGACACTACAAGGGGAGTAAAAAATGACCATTTCGGAGTTGCTACAATATTGCATGGCAAAACCAGGCGCAGAACAGAGCGTGCATAACGACTGGAAAGCGACGCAGATCAAAGTGGAAGATGTGCTTTTTGCGATGGTAAAAGAGGTTGAAGATCGTCCGGCAGTTTCGCTGAAAACCAGCCCGGAGCTGGCTGAGCTTTTGCGACAGCAGCACAGCGATGTGCGTCCAAGCCGCCATCTGAATAAAGCGCACTGGAGCACCGTGTATCTCGACGGTTCGCTGCCAGATTCGCAAATCTATTATCTGGTGGATGCGTCTTATCAGCAGGCGGTGAATTTACTGCCGGAAGAAAAACGTAAATTGCTGGTGCAACTCTGAAAGGAAAAGGCCGCTCAGAAAGCGGCCTTTGCGATTACAGCATCGGCTTAAGGAAGCGTGCCGTGTGTGATGCTTCGCACTCCGCGACGGTTTCTGGTGTACCGGAGACGAGGATCTCGCCGCCGCCACTGCCGCCTTCCGGCCCCAGGTCGACAATCCAGTCAGCGGTTTTGATCACGTCGAGATTGTGCTCAATCACCACGATGGTATTGCCCTGATCGCGCAGTTTATGCAGTACGTCGAGCAGTTGCTGAATATCGGCGAAGTGCAGACCGGTGGTCGGCTCATCAAGAATATACAGCGTCTGCCCGGTGCCGCGTTTTGACAGCTCACGCGCCAGCTTCACGCGCTGGGCTTCACCACCAGAAAGTGTGGTTGCGGACTGCCCCAGGCGAATGTACGTCAGACCAACGTCCATCAACGTTTGCAGCTTACGCGCCAGTGCAGGTACGGCATCAAAGAACTCACGCGCCTCTTCGATGGTCATATCCAGCACTTCGTGGATGGTTTTGCCTTTGTACTTAATCTCCAGCGTTTCACGGTTATAGCGTTTACCTTTGCACTGGTCGCACGGTACGTAAATGTCCGGCAGGAAGTGCATCTCCACTTTGATCACGCCATCGCCCTGACAGGCTTCGCAGCGTCCGCCGCGAACGTTAAAGCTGAATCGTCCTGGTGTATAACCGCGCGCACGGGATTCCGGTACGCCCGCAAACAGTTCGCGCACAGGCGTAAACACGCCGGTATAGGTCGCCGGGTTAGAACGCGGAGTACGACCAATTGGGCTTTGGTCGATATCGATCACTTTATCGAAATGCTCCAGCCCCTGAATATCGCGATAAGGTGCCGGTTCGGCGATGGTCGCACCATTCAACTGGCGTTGGGCAATCGGGAACAGTGTGTCGTTAATCAGCGTCGATTTACCGGAACCTGAAACCCCTGTGATGCAGGTAAACAGACCGACTGGCAGCGTCAGCGTCACGTCTTTCAGGTTATTACCACGTGCGCCTGTCAGCTTCAGCACTTTTTCCGGATTCGCCGGAACGCGTTTCTTCGGCACTTCAATCTTGCGTTTGCCGCTCATGTACTGCCCGGTTAACGACTCAGGCACCGCCATAATCGCTTCCAGGGGACCTTCCGCGACTACTTCACCGCCGTGTACACCTGCGCCCGGGCCAATGTCGATCACATGGTCAGCGGCGCGAATCGCGTCTTCGTCGTGCTCCACCACAATCACGGTATTACCGAGATCGCGCAGATGGATAAGCGTACCCAGCAGGCGCTCGTTATCGCGCTGGTGCAGGCCGATAGACGGCTCATCGAGCACGTACATAACGCCAACCAGGCCCGCACCAATCTGGCTCGCCAGACGGATACGCTGGGCTTCACCGCCAGAAAGCGTTTCTGCCGAGCGGGAAAGTGTCAGGTAATTCAGGCCGACGTTAACGAGGAATTTCAGGCGATCGCCAATCTCCTTAAGAATTTTTTCCGCAATCTTCGCTCGTTGACCTGCGAGTTTGAGATTGTTGAAGAATTCCATCGCATGACCGATGCTCATGTCGGAGATAGCAGGCAGCGGCGTATTCTCGACATACACATGGCGCGCTTCCCGACGCAGACGCGTTCCTTCGCAGCTGGCGCACGGGCGATTGCTGATAAACTTGGCTAATTCTTCGCGTACCGCACTGGATTCCGTCTCTTTATAACGGCGCTCCATATTGTGCAGCACGCCTTCGAACGGATGACGACGAATGGAGGTATCGCCACGATCGTTCATGTATTTGAATTCAATGTTTTCTTTGCCAGAACCGTACAACACCACTTTATGCACATTCGCGCTCAGGCTGCCCCACGGCGCTTCGACGTCGAACTTATAGTGATCTGCCAGCGATTTCAGCATCTGGAAGTAATAGAAGTTGCGGCGATCCCAGCCTCGGATCGCACCACCTGCCAGCGACAGTTCCGGATTCTGGATCACGCGGTCAGGATCGAAATATTGCTGTACGCCAAGGCCGTCACAGGTCGGGCAGGCACCCGCCGGGTTGTTAAACGAAAACAGGCGTGGTTCCAGTTCACGCATACTGTAGCCGCAAATTGGGCAGGCGAAGTTGGCGGAAAATAGCAGCTCTTCCGCTTTTGGATCGTCCATATCGGCAACTACCGCGGTACCACCGGAAAGCTCCAGCGCGGTTTCAAACGACTCTGCCAGACGTTGGGTGAGATCGTCACGCACCTTGAAGCGATCAACCACCACTTCAATGGTATGTTTCTTTTGCAGTTCCAGTTTCGGCGGATCGGAAAGATCGCAGACTTCGCCATCAATACGAGCACGGATGTAACCTTGGCTTGCCAGATTTTCCAGCGTTTTGGTGTGTTCGCCTTTGCGCTCTTTAATGATTGGCGCGAGCAGCATCAGGCGTTTACCTTCCGGCTGCGACAGCACGTTATCCACCATCTGGCTGACGGTTTGCGCCGCCAGCGGTACATCGTGGTCCGGGCAGCGCGGCTCACCGACGCGGGCGAACAACAAACGCAAATAGTCGTGGATTTCGGTGATTGTCCCCACCGTAGAACGCGGGTTATGAGACGTCGATTTCTGCTCAATCGAGATGGCAGGAGAAAGCCCCTCAATATGATCGACGTCCGGCTTTTCCATCAGTGACAGAAACTGCCGCGCGTAGGCGGAAAGGGATTCAACGTAACGGCGCTGCCCTTCGGCATATAAGGTGTCGAAAGCGAGCGAGGATTTGCCAGAACCCGAAAGCCCGGTCACGACAATGAGCTTGTCGCGGGGGATAACGAGGTTGATGTTTTTGAGATTATGGGTGCGGGCGCCCCGAACTTCGATCTTATCCATTCACCTTTCCCGGATTAAACGCTTTTTTGCCCGGTGGCATGGTGCTACCGGCGATCACAAACGGTTAATTATGACACAAATTGACCTGAATGAATATACAGTATTGGAATGCATTACCCGGAGTGTTGTGTAACAATGTCTGGCCAGGTTTGTTTCCCGGAACCGAGGTCACAACATAGTAAAAGCGCTATTGGTAATGCTACAATCGCGCGTTTACACTTATTCAGAACGATTTTTTTTCAGGAGACACGAACATGGCCAGCAGAGGCGTAAACAAGGTTATTCTCGTTGGTAATCTGGGTCAGGACCCGGAAGTACGCTACATGCCAAATGGTGGCGCAGTTGCCAACATTACGCTGGCTACTTCCGAATCCTGGCGTGATAAAGCGACCGGCGAGATGAAAGAGCAGACTGAATGGCACCGCGTTGTGCTGTTCGGCAAACTGGCAGAAGTAGCCAGCGAATATCTGCGTAAAGGTTCTCAGGTTTATATCGAAGGTCAGCTGCGTACCCGCAAATGGACCGATCAATCCGGTCAGGATCGCTACACCACTGAAGTTGTGGTAAACGTTGGCGGCACCATGCAGATGCTGGGTGGTCGTCAGGGTGGTGGCGCTCCTGCAGGTGGCAATATCGGTGGTGGTCAGCCGCAGGGCGGTTGGGGTCAGCCTCAGCAGCCGCAGGGCGGCAATCAGTTCAGCGGCGGCGCGCAGTCTCGCCCGCAGCAGTCTGCTCCGGCAGCACCGTCTAATGAGCCGCCGATGGACTTTGATGACGATATTCCGTTCTGATTTGTCATTAAAACAATAGGTTATATTGTTTTAAGGTGGATGATTAAAGCATCTGCCAGCCATAAAAAAAGAAGCCTCCGTTATGGAGGCTTCTACATATCAAGTCAAAATCATTGGCCATTGTGGCGGTGTCTGATTCATCTCTTCTATCATCACCGACTCGATGTTGTGCCAGATGGCGGTGATGTCCGCCATTGTGATGCCAAGCAACCCCATTGCGAACCAACAGGCGGAAACCACGCCCAGACCGCTGCTGATCACTGCAAGCCCGACATAATCAGACCGACGAAAACGGATGTTGAGCGTGCTGGCCAGAAACATCATTACGGCACTAAGAAGTTGCCAGCGAAGAAGAACCACGCCAGTGGTGAGGGTAGCCATCAAACAATTCCTCTGAAAAGAGCCGATACCCTGGACAGCGCGGCGTTGTTCACGGGAGGCGTGATACAATCTGGCTATCGCGGGGCTTGCAGAACACAAAAAAGAAACACTCTGTTTGTTTCATTAATTTTGTGAACTATATCACAATTGATTGTTTGTTAGCCAGATTAGGCCGTGACTTTTATTGCCGTACAGATTATGTGTTTTTTCAGCGGCATTAAGGGCATATCTTCCCGCCGCCTCTGCATTCCTGTAGGAAATTAATTTTGAATATCAATGAATTATTTTTATTCAGGTGACGATTAAAAAGGTATCAATTTCAAATCAGGCAAAAGTGCTATTTATACCGTAAGATTTATCTAAAGACGTCGATAACCAGGGTTCTCGCCTTGCAATGACCGGGTATAAACAGGCAGGAAATTGATAGCAATGAGTCATCATGCACGACACCAATTACTGGCGTTGCCGGGCATTATCTTTTTAGTTCTCTTTCCCATCATTCTGTCGCTATGGATTGCCTTCCTTTGGGCAAAATCAGAAGTGAATAGTCAGCTCCAAACTTTTGCTCAGCTGGCGCTGGATAAATCCGAGCTGGTCATTCGCCAGGCAGATTTAGTGAGCGATGCAGCAGAACGCTATCAGGGGCAAGTTTGCACTCCGGCCCATCAAAAGCGAATGTTGAATATTATTCGTGGCTATCTTTATATTAATGAATTGATCTATGCCCGTGATAACCATTTTTTATGCTCATCGCTGATAGCGCCTGTAAACGGTTATACGATTGCACCGGCCGATTATAAGCGTGAACCTAACGTTTCTATCTATTATTACCGCGATACGCCTTTTTTCTCTGGCTATAAAATGACCTATATGCAGCGGGGAAATTATGTGGCGGTCATCAACCCTCTATTCTGGAGTGAAGTGATGTCTGATGATCCGACATTGCAATGGGGTGTGTATGATACGGTAACGAAAACCTTTTTCTCGTTAAGCAACGAGGCCTCGGCAGCAACGTTTTCTCCGCTGATTCATTTGAATGATTTAACCGTACAAAGAAATGGCTATTTATATGCGACAGTTTATTCGACAAAACGCCCAATTGCAGCCATTGTTGCGACTTCATATCAACGTCTTATAGCGCATTTTTATAATCATCTTATTTTTGCGTTACCCGCCGGCATTTTAGGGAGTCTTGTTCTGTTATTACTCTGGCTACGTATTCGACAAAACTATTTGTCTCCCAAACGCAAATTGCAACGCGCCCTCGAAAAACATCAACTTTGCCTTTATTACCAGCCAATAATCGATATCAAAACAGAAAAATGTATCGGCGCTGAAGCATTGTTACGTTGGCCTGGTGAGCAGGGGCAAGTAATGAATCCGGCAGAGTTTATTCCGCTGGCAGAAAAGGAGGGAATGATCGGACAGGTAACTGATTATGTTATTGATAATGTCTTCCTCGATCTGGGCGCGTACCTGGCAACACATGCCGATCGCTATGTTTCTATTAATCTGTCGGCCTCCGATTTTCATACGTCACGGTTGATAGCGCGAACCAATCAGAAAACAGAGCAATACGCGGTGCGTCCACAGCAAATTAAATTTGAAGTGACTGAACATGCATTTCTTGATGTCGACAAAATGACGCCGATTATTCTGGCTTTCCGCCAGGCCGGTTACGAAGTGGCAATTGATGATTTTGGTATTGGCTACTCTAACTTGCATAACCTTAAATCATTGAATGTCGATATTTTGAAAATCGATAAATCGTTTGTTGAGACGCTGACCACCCATAAAACCAGTCATTTGATTGCGGAACACATCATCGAGCTGGCGCACAGCCTGGGGCTGAAAACGATTGCAGAAGGGGTAGAAACTGAGGATCAGGTTAACTGGTTGCGTAAACGCGGCGTGCGCTATTGCCAGGGATGGTTCTTTGCTAAGGCGATGCCACCGCAGGTGTTCATGCAATGGATGGAGCAATCACCCGCGCGGGAGTTAACGCGCGGGCAATAAAACTACAGGCGGTGGCGATAATCGCTGGGAGTGCGATCAAACTGCCGACGGAAAACGCGGGAGAAGGTCTGCTGCGAGACATAACCCAGGTCCATTGCGATATCAAAAATCGGACGCTCGGTGGTGCGCAACTCAACGGCGGCCAGTAACAGGCGGCGTTGGCGAATGTAATCACCAAGTGTCTGATGCGTCACCGTGCGGAACATCCGCTGTAAGTACCACTTTGAATAGCCTGATTTTTTTGCGACGACATCAATGTTAAGCGGCTGGTCAATATGCTCGTCAATCCATGCGATAAGATCCTGAATAATTTTCTGATGGGACATAAATCTGCCTCTTTTCAGTGTTCAGTTCGTTAATTCATCTGTTGGGGAGTATAATTCCTCAAGTTAACTTGAGGTAAAGCGATTTATGGAAAAGAAATTACCCCGCATTAAAGCGCTGCTAACCCCCGGCGAAGTGGCAAAACGCAGCGGTGTGGCGGTATCGGCGCTGCATTTCTATGAAAGCAAAGGGTTGATTAGCAGTATCCGTAATAGTGGCAATCAGCGGCGATATAAACGTGATGTGTTGCGATATGTCGCAATCATCAAAATTGCTCAGCGTATTGGCATTCCGCTGGCGACCATTCGTGAAGCGTTTGGCGTGTTGCCCGAAGGGCATACATTAAGTGCGAAAGAGTGGAAACAGCTTTCGTCCCAATGGCGAGAAGAGTTGGATCGGCGCATTCATACCTTAGTGGCGCTGCGTGACGAACTGGACGGATGTATTGGTTGTGGCTGTCTTTCGCGCAGTGATTGCCCATTGCGTAACCCGGGCGACCGCTTAGGAGAAGAAGGCACAGGTGCACGCTTGCTGGAAGATGAACAAAACTAAAGCGCCACAAGGGCGCTTTAGTTTGTTTTCCGGTCTTTGTCTTTCTCTCTATCCCGCTGGTACACAGGAGGGTTTCCCCCGACGTCAACACACCTCATTCGAGCACGTGGTGGAGGTTCCGGTTGGTGTTGATGCTTTAATTGTATGTCACCGGCGTTTCTTCGCCAGTGTAAAAGTATACTTTTTAGCCGCAATATTTTTGTCATCTCAGACGATTTTTTATCGCAATCCTGAACGGTATGCGGCTCGATAACGCTGCAATCTTGCGCATCGACGATAACGTTTGCGCATCAATTGCCTGGTTTTTCATCGTCAAGACAATAAAAGAGAAAAAAGCAGCAAACTTCGGTTGAAAAAGCCGCTATGATCGCCGGATAATCGTTTGCTTTTTTTACCACCCGTTTTGTATGCGCGGAGCTAAACGTTTGCTTTTTTGCGACGCACCAATTTGTCGCAAACCTGGAGCAGGAAGATAACGTTTCGCTGGCAGGGGATTGTCCGCCACGCATCTTGACGAAAATTAAACTCTCAGGGGATGTTTTCTTATGTCTACGCCATCAGCGCGTACCGGCGGTTCACTCGACGCCTGGTTTAAAATTTCACAACGTGGAAGCACTGTCCGTCAGGAAGTGGTTGCCGGGTTAACAACATTTCTGGCGATGGTCTACTCGGTTATCGTCGTTCCAGGCATGTTGGGTAAAGCAGGCTTCCCGCCTGCGGCAGTTTTCGTTGCGACCTGTCTGGTTGCCGGACTCGGTTCTATCGTGATGGGTCTGTGGGCTAATCTGCCGTTGGCGATTGGTTGCGCCATCTCCCTGACGGCGTTTACCGCATTCAGTCTGGTGCTGGGGCAACATATTAGCGTACCTGTCGCGCTGGGTGCCGTGTTCCTGATGGGTGTGCTGTTTACGATAATTTCTGCCACGGGTATTCGTAGCTGGATTTTGCGCAACTTGCCGCACGGTGTGGCGCACGGCACGGGGATCGGTATCGGTCTGTTCCTGCTGCTCATTGCCGCTAATGGTGTCGGTCTGGTGATTAAAAACCCGCTTGATGGTCTGCCTGTTGCGCTGGGTGATTTCGCGACCTTCCCGGTGATAATGTCACTGGTAGGTCTGGCTGTGATCATCGGCCTGGAAAAACTGAAAGTCCCCGGTGGCATTCTGCTGACCATTATCGGTATCTCAATTGTCGGTTTGATCTTCGATCCTAACGTCCATTTCTCCGGCGTTTTCGCCATGCCTTCATTGAGCGATGAAAACGGCAATTCACTGATTGGCAGCCTGGACATTATGGGCGCGCTGAACCCTGTGGTTCTGCCGAGCGTGCTGGCACTGGTGATGACTGCTGTTTTCGATGCCACCGGAACCATCCGGGCCGTCGCGGGCCAGGCAAACCTGCTGGATAAAGACGGGCAAATTATCGACGGCGGGAAAGCACTGACCACCGACTCCATGAGCAGTGTTTTCTCTGGTCTGGTGGGGGCAGCACCGGCAGCGGTATACATCGAGTCTGCGGCGGGTACAGCGGCGGGCGGAAAAACCGGTCTGACGGCTATCACCGTTGGCGTGTTGTTCCTGCTGATTCTGTTCCTCTCTCCACTCTCTTACCTCGTTCCGGGTTACGCAACGGCTCCGGCGCTGATGTACGTTGGCCTGCTGATGCTGAGCAATGTGGCGAAAATTGACTTTGCTGATTTTGTTGATGCGATGGCGGGTCTGGTAACAGCAGTATTCATCGTACTGACCTGTAACATCGTAACGGGTATTATGATCGGCTTTGCGACTCTGGTGATTGGTCGTCTGGTTTCCGGAGAATGGCGCAAGTTGAACATCGGTACGGTCGTCATTGCCGTGGCGCTGGTGACCTTCTATGCGGGCGGCTGGGCTATCTAAGCTTTAATAAGATTCTGAAAACGGGTGGCAATGGCTGCCCGTTTTTATTTTCTCAGCACATTGTGTGAGCTTTTGCGATATTCTGAAAAAATGAGAATTCAGGCATAACGCCTTTCTCAGATCATAAAAAAACATCGCAAACAGGGAACGCATGGAAATCTTCTTCACCATACTGATAATGACCCTCGTGGTCTCGCTGTCCGGGGTGGTCACTCGTGTCATGCCCTTTCAGATCCCGCTTCCGCTTATGCAAATCGCCATCGGTGCGCTACTGGCGTGGCCGACGTTTGGTTTGCATGTGGAGTTTGATCCTGAACTCTTTTTAGTCTTGTTTATCCCGCCGTTGCTGTTCGCAGATGGCTGGAAAACGCCGACCCGTGAATTTCTCGAACATGGTCGGGAGATTTTCGGCCTCGCGCTGGCGCTGGTGGTGGTCACCGTGGTTGGCATTGGCTTCCTTATTTACTGGGTGGTGCCGGGCATTCCGCTGATTCCCGCCTTTGCGCTGGCGGCGGTGCTTTCTCCGACCGATGCTGTGGCGCTTTCCGGTATTGTTGGCGAAGGGCGCATCCCGAAAAAAATCATGGGTATTTTGCAGGGCGAAGCGTTGATGAATGACGCCTCCGGCCTGGTGTCATTAAAGTTTGCTGTGGCAGTGGCGATGGGGACGATGATCTTCACCGTCGGCGGTGCAACGGTGGAATTTATGAAAGTGGCAATAGGCGGTATTCTCGCCGGTTTTGTGGTGAGCTGGCTGTATGGTCGTTCGCTGCGATTCCTCAGCCGCTGGGGCGGTGATGAACCCGCGACGCAGATTGTACTGCTGTTCCTGCTGCCATTCGCTTCTTATCTGATTGCCGAACATATTGGCGTTTCCGGTATTCTTGCTGCGGTTGCAGCCGGGATGACCATCACCCGCTCCGGTGTAATGCGCCGTGCGCCGCTGGCGATGCGCCTGCGCGCAAACAGCACCTGGGCGATGCTGGAATTTGTCTTCAACGGCATGGTATTCCTGCTGTTAGGTCTGCAGCTGCCGGGTATTCTGGAGACGTCGCTGATGGCGGCAGAAATCGACCCTAACGTCGAAATCTGGATGCTGTTTACCGATATCATTCTGATTTATGCGGCGCTGATGCTGGTCCGTTTTGGCTGGCTGTGGACGATGAAAAAGTTCAGCAACCGCTTCCTGAAGAAGAAGCCGATGGAGTTTGGTTCGTGGACCACACGAGAAATCCTGATTGCGTCTTTTGCCGGGGTGCGTGGGGCGATCACACTAGCCGGTGTGCTCTCTATCCCGCTGCTCTTGCCGGATGGCAACGTCTTCCCGGCGCGCTATGAGTTGGTGTTCCTGGCGGCTGGCGTCATTCTCTTTTCGCTGTTTGTCGGCGTGGTGATGTTGCCCATTCTGCTGCAACACATTGAAGTCGCAGACCATTCGCAGCAGTTGAAAGAGGAGCGTATTGCGCGAGCGGCAACGGCAGAAGTGGCGATTGTGGCAATCCAGAAAATGGAGGAGCGTCTGGCGGCGGATACCGAAGAGAATATCGATAACCAGCTGCTCACGGAGGTCAGTTCTCGCGTCATTGGTAACCTGCGTCGTCGCGCCGATGGACGTAACGACGTTGAAAGTTCCGTGCAGGAAGAGAACCTTGAGCGTCGCTTCCGTCTGGCGGCATTGCGTTCTGAACGTGCTGAACTGTACCACCTGCGCGCCACGCGGGAGATCAGTAACGAAACGCTGCAAAAATTATTGCACGATCTCGATTTGCTTGAAGCGTTGTTGATTGAGGAAAATCAGTAAGCCGAAAGCGACGTAACCAGGCCCGAGGTAATCTGAAAAAGGTGCAATCTTTTGCACCTTTTTCAGATTACCTCGGGCTAACATTCATGATTCTAAAATAAATAAGTCAGAAGTCCGTGAGTATCTCTCTTTTAAAGTCAATTCATTGGCTATTCTTCGGCTTAATCTCAATCTGTGTATTGCATAGTATCTTCAGTGGTATTCATAGACACTTCCTGAATATTATGCTCAGTTTGTGACATGCCAGTATGAGTGGCACAATCCTCTTCAAAGAGTTGCTGTAGTGTTATCAGGATATCACTATTAATGGGAATATTATCCTCCCCACGGAGAATGGATATGCCCATTCCCTGGACGATAGCCTCATCGAAATTAACCCGATAGAAACGGGTATTAAACATCCAGGCTTTTGTTAAAATAGAACAGTTGAAATGGCAATTGCTTAAATTGGCATTATTAAAATTAGCATTAGCCATATTAGAATCGGTACATATAACCATTTCGAGGAACGTATTTGTCAGCCGCGTAAAAAAGAGTTTGCTATTAATTAAGTTTATATTCTGGAGGGTTGCTTTGTTCAGGTTGACGCGAGAAAGATTAGCATGTTCAAAGTTAATTAAATCGAGTTTAGAGAAACTAAGGTCGGCTCTAAATAAATTAACATATGGCGCTATTACTTTATAAAGATTCACCTCAGCCATGTACGCCATATAAAAATTTGAATAGTCAAGGAAGGTATTTTTAATTTTAGCTCTAATCATTGTTGCATTGAAGAATTCAACATGCATAGCGGAGCATGCATTTAGAGTTCCGTCAGTCATTTTTATCTGAGCGAAATTTGAGTCATCGAGAATACAATTATCAAAAATTATTTTTTCCATTATGGCAAAATTAAAATTCGTTTGATACATATTACAGCCCTGGAAAATAGCATTTTGTAGTCTGCAACCTGCAAAATCCGAATTGGATAAATCTTCATCTTTAATCCTGATACCTTTCAGGCTAAGGTGTGAAAAATCGTAACCACCATTTACTGTCTGTGGGATTTCGATAGTATTATTATGGACAGTGACATTATTTATAAAATACACTACCTTAATTGACACTTCCTTATCTTTATTAAGGTAAACTCTTCTCGTAATTCTATCGTCATATTTATTACTTGCATATAAAGCTATATCTATAAAATATTTATGAATTTTCCTGTCAGTTTCTTTAGTGATTTTTCCTGATGGTAAAGTATCATAAGTTCTTTTCATTTTCTGAATCAAGCCTATCACTTTTTCATGATCATCCATTTTGAAAAGAGAGAGGGCTTTATTGTCAATTAACGTGTCTTTATGATGTTTGCTATAATTATCTGATTTTGTTTTCTTTGTATGTGATGGACTTGTGACAGGGTGGTTATCGTTAATCAGGCAAAGAGGGAAAAACATATTATTTAAACCATTATAGCGCATAAAATATCCTTATAATTAACAAGAAAGAAAAGGCATATTCTCTGCATTATCATTTTCTACGACTGTCAAAAATCGCTCATTTTTTTAATGAGTTTATTTGTTTAATATTATGGGAAAAGATGATGCATATTGGAGAGGAAGAGTATTCCCCGATCAAGCGACCGGGGAAGGGTAGAGATTAATGCGCGCGGCCTTGCTCAACACCAAAGCCGGTCTGGGAGCGGATAAACTGCGCACGGAACAGTTCACGCTCGCGCGCACCTTCCGCTGAATTATCCGTTGCCGAGAAGAACCAGATGCCGAGGAATGCCACACTGATAGAGAACAGCGCCGGGTATTCGTACGGGAAGATGGCTTTTTCGTGACCGAGGATCTGTACCCAAATGGTAGGGCCGAGAATCATCAGTACCACTGCGGTAATCAGCCCCAGCCAGCCTCCCATCATCGCGCCACGGGTGGTCAGTTTCGACCAGTACATGGAAAGCAGAATGATCGGGAAGTTACAGCTCGCCGCGATGGCAAACGCCAGGCCCACCATAAATGCGATGTTCTGATTCTCAAACAGCACGCCGAGGATAATGGCAATCACGCCGAGGATCAGCACGGTGATTTTCGATACCCGTAGCTCTTCACGTTCGGTCGCACCTTTTTTGAAGACGTTAGCGTACAGGTCATGCGAAACCGCAGAAGCACCCGCCAGCGTCAGTCCCGCAACCACCGCAAGAATGGTGGCGAAAGCAACCGCTGAAATAAAGCCGAGGAACAGGTTGCCGCCCACAGCATTGGCCAGGTGAACTGCCGCCATGTTGTTACCACCAATCAGATGGCCCGCCGCGTCTTTATATTCCGGATTCGCACCGACCAGCATGATCGCACCAAAGCCGATAATAAAGGTCAGGATATAGAAGTAGCCCATAAATCCGGTGGCGTAGAACACGCTCTTACGCGCTTCGCGGGCATCGCTGACCGTAAAGAAGCGCATCAGAATGTGCGGCAAACCAGCCGTACCAAACATCAGCCCCAGACCCAGAGACAGCGCGGAGATGGGATCTTTCACCAATCCGCCCGGCTTCATGATATCGACACCTTTCGGGTGTACCGCCATCGCTTCGCTGAACAGATTGTTGAAGCTAAAGCCGACGTGTTTCATCACCATAAAGGCCATAAAGCTGGCACCAAACAGTAACAGCACAGCTTTGATAATCTGTACCCAGGTGGTCGCCAGCATACCGCCGAACAGGACGTACATCATCATCAGCACGCCGACCAGCACTACCGCAATGTGATAGTTAAGGCCAAACAGCAGTTCGATGAGTTTACCTGCGCCTACCATCTGAGCGATAAGGTAAAGCGCCACCACCACCAGAGAACCACAGGCCGAAAGAATACGGATAGGCCCCTGTTTCAGGCGGTACGAGGCTACATCGGCAAAGGTGTAGCGACCGAGGTTACGCAGACGTTCGGCAATCAGGAACAGAATGATCGGCCAGCCCACCAGGAAGCCCAGCGAGTAAATTAAACCATCATAGCCGGAGGTAAACACCAGCGCGGAGATACCCAAAAATGAGGCGGCAGACATATAGTCCCCGGCAATCGCCAGCCCGTTCTGGAAACCGGTGATATTGCCGCCTGCGGTGTAGTAGTCATTACGCGAACGTACGCGTTTTGACGCCCAGTAGGTAATGCCGAGCGTAAACACGACGAAAATCAGGAACATAATAATTGCCTGCCAGTTCGTTGGCTGGCGCTCTACGGCCCCGCTAATAGCATCCGCGGCGTTAGCTGCTAAAGGGAGTGTGGCGGCAAGCGCCGTCAGAACTCTTTTCATGATGCTTGTACCTCATGCAGGACTTCATTATTAAGACGGTCGAATTCGCCGTTCGCCCGCCAGATGTAGATACCGGTGAGAACAAAGGAGATCACAATCACTCCAACACCAATCGGAATACCGCGTGTGACGCTGGTGTTCGGATTCAGCGGAGTGCCCAGCCAGCCGGGCGCGAAGGCGATCAGTAAAATAAAGCCGATATAAACTGCCAGCATAATAATCGACAGGATGGTGGCAAACCGTTGCCGTTTTTCGACTAACTCCCTGAAATGCGCATTGTCTTCTATCCGCTGATAAATAGTGCCATTCATCACAGATTCTCCAGAGGTAATGTAGGGATTGTTTTAATTCCTGCGCCCTTATGGGAGCGGGTTAACGCCCAGGTAACCCTTGCCTTATGTAGGCCAGATAAGGCGTTATACGCCGCATCCGGCAATCAATGCCTGATGCGACGCTGTCGCGTCTTATCAGGCCTACAAATCGTTTCAGACTTGTTGCCCGGATCGCATCCGGCAATTGAGAGTTACGAGGGCATCGCGATAGCCTGCTTCTCTTCAAGCAGCTTCTCGACAACGCCAGGATCGGCAAGCGTCGAGGTATCGCCCAGGTTGCTGGTATCGCCCGCCGCAATTTTGCGCAGAATACGGCGCATAATTTTGCCGGAGCGGGTTTTTGGCAGGGAGTCGGTCCAGTGCAGCACGTCTGGCGTTGCCAGCGGGCCAATCTCTTTACGCACCCAGTTGCGGACTTCTGCGTACAGTTCTGGTGACGGTTCCTCCCCGTGATTAAGCGTGACGTAGGCGTAGATCGCCTGACCTTTAATATTGTGCGGAATACCCACGACAGCGGCTTCGGCAATCTTCGGATGTGCCACCAGCGCCGACTCAATCTCAGCTGTTCCCAGACGGTGACCCGAGACGTTCAGCACGTCGTCCACGCGCCCGGTGATCCAGTAATAGCCATCTTCATCGCGACGCGCGCCGTCGCCGCTGAAATACATATTTTTGAAGGTGGAGAAGTAGGTCTGTTCAAAGCGTTCGTGATCGCCAAACAATGTACGCGCCTGACCCGGCCAGGAGTCGGTGATCACCAGGCTGCCTTCGGTAGCCCCTTCCAGCGGGTTACCTTCGTTATCGACCAGCGCCGGTTGCACGCCGAAGAACGGACGTGTTGCCGAACCTGCTTTTAGCTCGGTAGCACCAGGCAGTGGTGTGATCATGAAACCGCCGGTTTCGGTCTGCCACCAGGTGTCGACCACCGGGCATTTCTCGTTGCCGATTTTTTTCCAGTACCACTCCCACGCTTCCGGGTTGATTGGCTCGCCTACGGAACCGAGAATGCGCAGCGACGAACGGTCAGTGCCTTCGATCGCTTTATCGCCTTCTGCCATCAGCGCGCGGATCGCCGTGGGCGCGGTATAGAGAATATTGACCTGATGCTTGTCCACCACCTGGGCCATACGGGCAGGCGTCGGCCAGTTCGGTACGCCTTCAAACATCAGCGTGGTCGCGCCGCATGCCAGCGGGCCGTACAGCAAATAACTGTGCCCGGTAACCCAGCCCACATCGGCGGTGCACCAGTAGATATCGCCCGGATGATAATCAAAGACATATTTAAAAGTCAGCGCCGCGTACACCAGATAACCGCCGGTAGTGTGCAGCACGCCTTTCGGCTTTCCGGTAGAACCGGAAGTGTAGAGAATAAACAGCGGATCTTCAGCGTTCATCTCTTGCGCCTGGTGCTGATCGCTCGCTTGCTCAACCAGGTCGTGCCACCAGAGGTCGCGCCCTTCCTGCCAGTCAATTTTTCCGCCAGTACGCTTCAGTACCACCACATGTTCAATGCTGGTGACGTTCGGGTTTTTCAGCGCGTCATCAACGTTTTTCTTCAGCGGAATACTACGCCCGGCACGCACGCCTTCGTCAGAAGTGATCACCAGCCGTGAGTTAGAATCGATAATGCGTCCGGCAACGGCTTCCGGCGAGAAGCCGCCGAAAATTACCGAATGCACCGCGCCAATGCGGGCGCAGGCCAGCATTGCGACCGCAGCTTCCGGTACCATCGGCATATAAATCGCCACCACGTCACCTTTTTTAATGCCCAGCCCGAGCAGGGTATTGGCGAAGCGGCAGACGTCGCGGTGCAGCTCTTTATAGCTGATATGTTTGCTCTGCCTGGCGTCGTCGCCTTCCCAGATGATGGCGGTGCGATAGCCGTTTTCTTGCAGATGGCGGTCAAGGCAGTTCGCCGCCAGATTCAGCGTGCCGTCCTCGTACCATTTAATGGACACATTACCCGGGGCAAAGGAGGTGTTTTTCACCTTCTGGTAAGGTTTGATCCAGTCGAGAATTTTTCCCTGTTCGCCCCAGAAGGTATCTGGTGCGTTAATAGATTGTTGATACATCGCCTCGTACTGCTGAGGGTTTATCAGGCAACGGTCTGCGATGTTGGCAGGAATGGTGTGTTTGTGAATTTGACTCATGCTTTTGTTCTCCTTGTAGGATGTTAATAATATGTGGCATAAGCGTTAAATGTAGGGGTGTTGGCAGTTTTGTTTAGTATTTGGGCGACAGATCACGCAAAAGTAGAATTGTGCAAATAAACGGCAGGGTAATTTTTGAAGGTCAGCAACAAAAGTTGATTAATTCTTTGAGGAACATGCAGTTATGCATGCTGTTGAAAAAGAGGAAGATACTGACTAACTCTAAAGTGGTATTTTACATGCACTTACAATTGATTAAAGACAACATTCACAGTGTGGTTATTTGTTACACATAGGGGCGAGCAATGTCATGACAGTGTAGGTGCGGTTACTGTCGTGAAAAACAATAAAAACCGCCATTGCAACAATGGCGCAATTCGGATGAAGCCCCTATGACAAGGATAAAAATAAACGCACGCCGTATCTTCAGCTTATTGATTCCTTTTTTCTTTTTCACTTCTGTTCACGCTGAACAAACGGCTGCTCCCGCAAAACCTGTAACTGTGGAAGCGAAGAATGAAACCTTTGCCCCGCAGCATCCCGATCAATATCTCTCCTGGAAAGCCACCTCGGAACAGTCAGAGCGTGTTGACGCCCTGGCGGAAGATCCACGGCTGGTGATCCTGTGGGCGGGGTATCCCTTCTCGCGCGATTACAACAAGCCGCGTGGACATGCCTTTGCTGTGACCGATGTGCGTGAAACCCTGCGTACCGGTGCGCCGAAAAACGCTGAAGATGGTCCGCTACCGATGGCATGCTGGAGTTGTAAAAGCCCGGATGTGGCGCGTCTGATCCAGAAAGACGGCGAAGATGGCTACTTCCACGGTAAATGGGCGCGCGGCGGCCCGGAAATCGTCAACAACTTAGGTTGTGCCGATTGTCATAACACCGCCTCACCAGAGTTCGCCAAAGGCAAACCGGAGTTAACCCTTTCCCGTCCGTATGCGGCTCGCGCGATGGAAGCCATTGGTAAACCTTTTGAGAAAGCCGGACGTTTCGACCAGCAATCGATGGTTTGCGGTCAGTGCCATGTGGAGTATTACTTCGATGGCAAAAACAAAGCCGTTAAATTCCCGTGGGATGACGGCATGAAAGTCGAAAATATGGAGCAGTATTACGACAAAATTGCCTTCTCTGACTGGACTAACTCCCTGTCGAAAACACCAATGCTGAAAGCGCAGCACCCGGAATATGAAACCTGGACAGCGGGCATTCACGGCAAAAACAACGTGACCTGTATCGACTGCCATATGCCAAAAGTGCAGAACGCCGAAGGCAAACTCTACACCGACCATAAAATTGGTAATCCGTTTGATAACTTCGCCCAGACTTGTGCGAACTGCCATACCCAGGACAAAGCTGCCCTGCAAAAAGTGGTCGCGGAACGTAAGCAGTCAATTAACGACCTGAAAATCAAGGTTGAAGATCAACTGGTTCACGCTCACTTCGAAGCGAAAGCGGCGCTGGACGCAGGCGCGACAGAAGCCGAAATGAAGCCGATTCAGGACGATATTCGTCATGCCCAGTGGCGTTGGGATCTGGCGATCGCTTCCCACGGTATTCATATGCACGCGCCGGAAGAAGGTCTGAGGATGCTCGGTACGGCGATGGATAAAGCGGCGGATGCGCGCACCAAACTGGCGCGCCTGCTGGCGACCAAAGGCATCACCCATGAAATCCCGATCCCGGATATCTCAACCAAAGAGAAAGCCCAGCAGGCCATTGGCCTGAACATGGAACAAATCAAGGCTGAGAAGCAGGACTTCATCAAAACGGTGATCCCGCAGTGGGAAGCGCAGGCACGTAAAAACGGTCTGTTAAGCCAATAACCCCGTTCCGCCTCGCAAGGGGCGGAAAACACAATGGAGTGAATATGAGCGTATTACGTTCGTTATTAACTGCCGGGGTGCTGGCGTCGGGCCTGTTGTGGAGCCTGAACGGAATTACCGCTACCCCTGCGGCGCAGGCATCTGGTGATCGCTACGAAGTTACCCAGCAGCGTAACCCGGATGCCGCCTGTCTGGACTGTCATAAACCAGATACCGAAGGTATGCATGGCAAACATGCTTCCGTTATCAACCCGAATAACAAACTGCCGGTCACCTGCACCAACTGTCACGGCCAGCCATCACCGCAACACCGCGAAGGGGTGAAAGATGTGATGCGCTTTAACGAGCCGATGTACAAGGTTGGAGAGCAGAACAGCGTGTGTATGTCCTGCCATCTGCCGGAACAGTTGCAAAAAGCGTTCTGGCCGCACGATGTCCACGTAACCAAAGTGGCGTGCGCTAGCTGCCATTCCCTGCATCCACAGCAAGATACGATGCAGACGTTAAGTGACAAAGGACGGATTAAGATTTGCGTCGATTGCCACAGCGATCAGCGCACCAATCCGAACTTTAACCCGGCGTCTGTTCCGTTGCTTAAGGAGCAGCCATGACCTGGTCTCGTCGCCAGTTTCTCACCGGCGTCGGCGTGCTGGCAGCCGTCAGCGGCACCGCAGGACGCGTGGTGGCGAAAACGTTGAATATCAATGGGGTGCGTTACGGCATGGTGCATGACGAGTCGTTATGCATCGGCTGTACTGCCTGTATGGATGCTTGTCGGGAAGTGAACAAGGTGCCGGAAGGCGTCTCGCGCCTGACAATTATTCGTAGCGAGCCGCAGGGCGAATTTCCTGATGTGAAATATCGCTTCTTTCGTAAGTCTTGCCAGCACTGCGACCATGCACCGTGCGTTGACGTCTGCCCAACGGGTGCGTCTTTTCGCGATGCTGCCAGCGGGATTGTCGATGTTAACCCGGATCTCTGCGTCGGTTGTCAGTACTGCATTGCCGCCTGTCCGTACCGTGTGCGCTTTATCCATCCGGTCACGAAGACGGCGGACAAATGCGATTTCTGCCGTAAGACCAATTTGCAGGCCGGTAAGCTCCCCGCGTGCGTTGAGGCTTGCCCGACGAAGGCGCTGACGTTTGGCAATCTGGACGATCCCAACAGTGAGATTTCGCAACTGCTACGCCAGAAGCCCACTTACCGCTACAAGCTGGCGCTGGGAACCAAACCGAAGCTGTACCGCGTACCGTTTAAATACGGGGAGGTGAGCCAATGACGCAGACTTCCGCATTTCATTTTGAATCGCTGGTGTGGGACTGGCCGATTGCCATCTACCTGTTTTTGATTGGTATTTCTGCCGGTCTGGTGACGCTGGCCGTGCTGTTACGTCGCTTCTACCCGCAGGCGGGCGGTGCAGACAGTACGTTGTTGCGCACCACGCTGATTGTCGGGCCTGGCGCGGTGATCCTCGGTCTGTTGATTCTCGTCTTCCACCTGACAAGACCGTGGACCTTCTGGAAGCTGATGTTCCATTACAGTTTTACCTCGGTGATGTCGATGGGGGTGATGCTGTTTCAGCTCTACATGGTGGTGCTGGTGCTGTGGCTGGCGAAAATCTTTGAACATGATTTGCTTGCCCTGCAACAACGCTGGTTGCCGAAGCTGGGGATCGTACAAAAGGTTCTGAGTCTGCTGACGCCCGTTCACCGCGGACTGGAAACGCTAATGCTGGTGCTGGCGGTGTTGCTGGGGGCTTATACCGGCTTTCTGCTGTCGGCGCTGAAATCATATCCGTTCCTCAATAATCCGATTTTACCGGTGCTGTTCCTCTTCTCCGGCATTTCGTCCGGTGCGGCGGTGGCGTTGATCGCTATGGCGATACGCCAGCGCAGTAATCCGCACTCCACGGAAGCGCACTTTGTACACCGTATGGAGATCCCTGTGGTATGGGGCGAAATCTTCCTGCTGGTGGCGTTTTTTGTTGGACTGGCGCTGGGCGATGACGGCAAAGTGCGTGCGCTGGTGGCAGCATTGGGCGGTGGTTTCTGGACGTGGTGGTTCTGGCTTGGTGTCGCCGGGCTGGGGCTGATTGTGCCAATGTTGCTCAAACCGTGGGTGAATCGTAGTTCCGGCATTCCTGCCGTGCTGGCGGCGTGTGGAGCCAGCCTGGTCGGGGTGTTGATGCTGCGCTTTTTCATTCTCTACGCCGGGCAGTTAACGGTGGCGTAAGCCAGAAAAGAGGTGGTTTCTGGACGTATTCCTTCCTGAAGTCGGTTTTCTGGCGTTGTTGTTAAGTCTTGGGGTCAACGTGTTGACCCCGTTGACAACCTTTGCGGGAGTGCGGTTGCGCTGGCCTGCCATGATGCGACTCACTTGCATCGGCACTCTGGCACAGTTCGCGCTCCTGCTGATCGCTTTTGGCGTACTGTCGTATTGTTTTCTCATCAGCGATTTCTCGGTCATTTATGTCGCCCAACATAGCTACAGCCTGCTGTCGTGGGAACTCAAACTGGCGGCAGTGTGGGGAGGGCATGAAGGTTCGTTGCTACTTTGGGTGCTACTCCTTTCCGCGTGGAGTGCGCTGTTTGCCTGGCATTATCGGCAGCAAACCGATCCGCTATTTCCGCTGACATTAGCCGTTTTATCTCTCATGCTCGCCGCACTGTTGCTGTTTGTGGTGCTGTGGTCCGATCCGTTTGCGCGGATATTTCCGCCAGCAATCGAAGGCCGAGATCTCAATCCGATGCTGCAACATCCCGGTCTTATCTTTCATCCACCGCTGCTTTACCTTGGCTATGGCGGTTTGATGGTAGCGGCGAGCGTGGCGCTGGCGAGTCTACTGCGCGGCGAGTTTGATGGTGTCAGCGCCCGAATTTGCTGGCGTTGGGCACTACCTGGCTGGAGCGCATTAACTGCGGGGATCATCCTTGGTTCCTGGTGGGCCTATTGCGAACTGGGCTGGGGCGGCTGGTGGTTCTGGGATCCGGTGGAAAACGCCTCTTTATTACCCTGGCTTTCTGCCACTGCGCTGCTGCACAGTTTGTCCCTGACACGCCAGCGGGGGATTTTCCGCCACTGGTCGCTGTTACTGGCGATAGTTACTCTGATGCTGTCGCTGCTGGGCACCTTAATTGTCCGTTCTGGCATTCTGGTTTCGGTTCATGCGTTCGCACTGGATAACGTCCGCGCCGTGCCGTTGTTCAGCCTGTTTGCGTTGATTAGCCTTGCGTCTCTGGCTCTGTATGGCTGGCGAGCGCGGGACGGTGGCCCGGCGGTGCGTTTATCGGGGTTATCGCGGGAAATGTTAATCCTCGCTACGCTGTTGCTGTTTTGCGCAGTGCTACTGATCGTGCTGGTGGGAACGCTTTATCCGATGATTTACGGCCTGCTGGGCTGGGGACGCCTCTCCGTTGGTGCGCCATATTTTAACCGCGCAACGTTACCGTTTGGTCTGTTGATGCTGGTGGTGATTGTGCTGGCGACGTTTGTCTCTGGCAAACGCGTGCAGCTTCCGGCGCTGCTGGCTCATGCGGGCGTGCTGTTATTTGCCGCGGGGATCGTGGTTTCAAGCGTCAGCCGTCAGGAGATCAGCCTGAATTTACAGCCGGGTCAGCAGGTGACTCTGGCAGGATACACCTTCCGTTTTGAGCGCCTCGATCTACAAGCCAAAGGTAATTACACCAGCGAAAAAGCGATAGTGGTGCTGTTTGACCATCAGCAACGTATTGGTGAACTGACGCCGGAGCGGCGTTTTTATGAAGCACGTCGTCAGCAAATGATGGAACCGTCAATTCGCTGGAACGGTATCCATGACTGGTATGCGGTCATGGGTGAGAAAACCGGACCAGATCGTTACGCTTTTCGTTTGTATGTACAAAGCGGTGTGCGCTGGATCTGGGGGGGAGGATTGTTGATGATTGCGGGCGCATTGTTAAGCGGATGGCGGGGGAGGAAGCGCGATGAATAAAGGGCTTCTCATGCTACTGCTGTTATTTGCCTGTTTTGCGCACGCTCAGGTTGTAGACACCTGGCAATTCGCCAATCCGCAACAACAGGAACAGGCGTTAACTATTGCCAGCCAGTTACGTTGTCCGCAATGCCAGAATCAGAACTTACTGGAATCCAATGCGCCGGTGGCAGTCAGTATGCGCCATCAGGTTTACAGCATGGTGGCGGAGGGGAAAAGTGAAGTCGAAATCATTGGCTGGATGACCGAACGCTACGGAGATTTTGTTCGCTATAACCCACCGTTAACCGGTCAGACGCTGGTGTTGTGGGCGCTGCCAGTGGTGTTGTTACTGCTGATGGCACTGATCCTCTGGCGAGTGAGAGCAAAGCGATGAAACAGCCTCAAATACCGGTGAAAATGCTGACAACACTCACGATATTGATGGTATTTCTCTGTGTCGGCAGTTATCTGTTAAGCCCAAAATGGCAGGCGGTACGTGCGGAGTATCAGCGTCAGCGCGATCCGCTACATCAGTTTGCCAGCCAGCAAACCCCGGAAGCGCAGCTTCAGGCATTGCAGGATAAAATTCGCGCTAATCCACAAAACAGCGAACAGTGGGCGTTACTGGGCGAGTATTATCTGTGGCAAAACGATTACAGCAATTCGCTGCTGGCGTACCGTCAGGCGTTGCAACTACGTGGCGATAACGCTGAACTGTATGCGGCGCTGGCGACGGTGCTGTATTACCAGGCCAGCCAGCATATGACCGCCCAGACTCGCGCAATGATCGACAAAGCCCTCGCGCTGGACTCTAACGAAATCACCGCTCTGATGCTGCTGGCTTCCGATGCGTTTATGCAGGCGAATTACACGCAAGCCATCGAATTATGGCAAAAAGTGATGGATTTAAACTCACCCCGGGTCAACCGAACACAGCTGGTCGAGTCGATTAATTTGGCGAAACTGTTGCAGCGGAGATCAGATTAATCATCTGGTGATGAAGATTATGTTATTGAGCTGCATAAAAAATAATCGAATGAACATATGCCCAAAATAATCACTAATCAGTATTATTGCAGGTTAAACAAATAAAAATCTTTCCATAACAAATGGTTATTCATTAATCCTGCCATAAACTCGCGTTATTATGCATTAATGCAGCGAAAAGCTCTGTTGTTAAAGGGTTGCGCAACATACCGCGCAAATGATACTGATTATAAGCGTTAAAAAAATCTACAAACCAACGCAACACAATTCATGCCCTGGCAGTATGTCACGTTCTCGCGTTTCTGAACGGGAACGGCGCTCCATTGAGGAAGTTATTCTGATGAAAAATATAAAATTCAGCCTGGCCTGGCAGATTCTGTTTGCTATGGTGCTGGGCATTCTCCTGGGAAGCTACCTGCACTACCATAGCGACAGCCGCGACTGGCTGGTCGTCAATTTGCTCTCTCCGGCGGGTGATATCTTCATCCATCTGATCAAAATGATTGTTGTGCCGATTGTTATTTCCACGCTGGTGGTGGGTATTGCGGGTGTTGGTGATGCCAAACAGCTCGGGCGTATTGGCGCGAAAACCATTATCTATTTCGAGGTGATCACCACTGTCGCCATCATTCTGGGGATCACCCTGGCGAACGTCTTCCAGCCCGGTGCCGGGGTGGATATGTCGCAGCTGGCAACCGTCGATATCTCGAAATATCAGAGCACTACAGAAGCGGTACAGAGCAGTTCCCACGGTATTATGGGCACGATTTTGTCTCTGGTGCCGACGAATATTGTGGCGTCGATGGCGAAAGGCGAAATGTTACCGATCATCTTCTTCTCGGTGCTGTTTGGTCTGGGGCTTTCCTCCCTGCCCGCGACGCATCGTGAACCGCTGGTGACCGTGTTCCGCTCCATCTCTGAAACCATGTTTAAAGTGACTCATATGGTGATGCGTTATGCGCCGGTGGGTGTGTTTGCGCTGATTGCGGTGACGGTGGCTAACTTTGGTTTCTCGTCTCTGTGGCCACTGGCGAAACTGGTGCTGCTGGTGCATTTCGCCATTCTGTTCTTCGCGCTGGTAGTGCTGGGAATTGTGGCGCGCCTGTGCGGGTTAAGCGTCTGGATCCTGATTCGTATTCTGAAAGATGAGCTGATTCTGGCGTACTCCACTGCCAGCTCTGAAAGCGTGCTGCCGCGAATTATTGAGAAGATGGAAGCCTATGGTGCACCGGCGTCGATCACCAGTTTCGTGGTGCCGACCGGTTATTCTTTTAACCTTGACGGTTCAACGCTATATCAAAGTATTGCCGCTATCTTCATCGCGCAGCTGTATGGTATTGACCTGTCCATCTGGCAGGAAATCATTCTGGTGCTGACGCTGATGGTGACCTCGAAAGGGATTGCTGGCGTGCCGGGCGTGTCGTTTGTGGTGTTGCTGGCAACGCTGGGCAGCGTAGGGATCCCGCTGGAAGGTCTGGCGTTTATTGCCGGTGTTGACCGTATCCTCGACATGGCGCGTACTGCGCTGAACGTGGTGGGTAATGCGCTGGCGGTGCTGGTGATTGCCAAGTGGGAACACAAATTTGACCGTAAGAAAGCGCTGGCTTATGAGCGCGAAGTGCTGGGCAAATTTGATAAAACTGCGGATCAATAATTGAGGATTGCCGGGGACATACACCCGGCAATGTGTGGATGCCTGATGCGACGCTTGCCGCGTCTTATCAGGCCTACATTAACCGTTAGTTAATTTTTCAAACTCTTCACACCCGGTATCAAACCCTTCCATACAGCTCAGGTTCAGCCAGTGCAGCGCCTTCTGTTTGTTCTTCTCGATAAAACCTTCTTCACCATTTAAGAACATCATTCCCGCCCAGTACTCGGAATAACCGGTTCGGGAAATCGCAGAGCTGCGTTTGAAATACCAGGTTGCCTTGTCATCGTCGGCCTTAATGCCCACGCCGTTGGCGTAAATCAAACCAAGCAGCATTTGGGCATCGACGGCGGAGTCGTTCTCCAGATCTTCCGAGGCGTTTTCTAACAGCGAAATCGCCTTTGGATAATCCGGTTTACCCGCTTGAGTATTCACCAGAATATGCGCCAGCGTCACTTCACCTTCTTTACTGCCTGCTTGCGCCGCTTTCTCTGCAAGAACTTTTGCTTGTGGATAGTCCAGACTGACCGGATTGGTGATTTTGATCTGCGCCAACAGCGCGCAGGCATCAGCATCACCGCTGTCGGCGGCTTTCTGTGCCCAATATTCGGCTTTGCTCAAATCGCCGGAGCTAAACCAGCTGTCGGCAAGAAAATATTGTGCGCGTCGGTCTCCAGCCTCTGCAGCCTTTAAATACTGACTGCCAGGCTCGGAGCCGTTCGCATGGGCAAAGAATGTCAAAAACAACATCAATGCGATAATTTTTTTCATTTTGATAATACGATTGGGTAGGGAGTGACCAGTATAAAGAGTTCGAATGGATAAAAAAACAGCCTCCGAAATGAGGCTGTAGAAAGGACTGTATTACGCCAGTGCCGCTTCGCGCAGGCGAGTTTTCAACTTGTTGTACTCGTCAATCACGTACTGCTCGGCGGCGCGCTGATCGGCGATCGGCTCGACGCGCACGGCGCAGTATTTGTATTCCGGCGTTTTCGTAATCGGGCTTAAGTTTTCGGTAACCAGCTCGTTACAGGCACCAATCCACCACTGGTAGGTCATGTAAATCGCCCCTTTGTTCGGACGATCGCTGACCTGCGCACGGGTGATAATTTTGCCTTTACGCGAGTGCACCCAAACCAATGCCTCATCTTCAATACCCAGACGTTTGGCGTCTTCGGTATTGATTTGTGCGTAGCCTGGTTCATCAGCCAGCGCCGCAAGTGCCGCACAGTTACCGGTCATCGAACGGCAAGAGTAGTGACCGACTTCACGCACCGTTGACAGTACCATCGGGTACTCATCGGTGAGTTTGTCAATTGGCGCTACCCAGTCGCAGGTGAAGAACTGCGCCAGACCGTTCGGAGTATCAAACTTCTCTTTAAACAGATAAGAAGTCCCCTGATCGGCATCTGAAGTATCGCGACAAGGCCACTGAATGAAGCCCAGTTCGCCCATTTTCTCGTAAGTCGCACCGTAGAAATCCGGGCACAGATGACGCAACTCATCCCAGATCTCCTGGGTGTTGTTGTAGTGCATCGGATAACCCATACGGGTGGCGATTTCACTGATAATCTGCCAGTCCGTTTTCAGATCCCATTTCGGTTCAACTGCTTTGAAGAAACGCTGGAAGCCACGGTCAGCCGCAGTAAACACGCCTTCATGCTCGCCCCACGAGGTGGACGGTAAAATAACGTCCGCCGCCGACGCGGTTTTGGTCATAAAGATGTCCTGAACGATGACCAGTTCCAGATCTTCAAAGGCTTTACGTACTGCCGACAGCTCCGCGTCAGTTTGTAGCGGATCTTCGCCCATAATGTACGCGGCACGCACTTCACCATGCGCTGCGCGGTGTGGCAGCTCGCTGATGCGATAACCGGTATGAGCAGGCAGGCTTTCCACGCCCCAGGCTTTGGCGAATTTCTCGCGGTTAGCCGGATCTTTCACATACTGGTAGCCAGGGTAAGTATCTGGCAGTGCGCCCATATCGCAGGCCCCCTGCACGTTGTTTTGACCACGAACCGGGTTTACACCCGCATGCGGCTTACCGAGGTTACCGGTCAGCATTGCAAGGCTGGTCAGAGAACGTACGGTTTCCACGCCCTGGTAGAACTGGGTAACACCCATGCCCCACAGAATGGCTGCGCTTTCCGCCTGGGCATACATCCGCGCCGCCTGACGAATCTCACTGGCGCTAACGCCGGTGATATCTTCAACCGACTCCGGCGTGTAGCCTTCAACGATTTTACGATACTCTTCAAAGCCTTCTGTACGGGAAGCGACGAACGCTTTGTCGTACAGATTTTCTTCAATAATGACATGGCCCATTGCATTCAACAGCGCGATGTTCGAGCCGTTTTTCAGTGCAATGTGCATGTCAGCAATGCGCGCGGTTTCAATTTTGCGCGGATCGCAGACGATAATTTTCGCCCCGTTACGTTTAGCGTTAATTACGTGGTTCGCCACGATTGGGTGGGAATCCGCCGGGTTGTACCCGAAAACGAACACTAAATCGGTATTATCAATTTCGTTAATAGCATTGCTCATTGCGCCATTACCGACCGATTGGTGCAGACCTGCAACCGATGGGCCGTGTCAGACACGAGCGCAGCAGTCAACGTTATTGGTACCAATAACGGCGCGCGCAAATTTTTGCATTACATAGTTGGTTTCGTTACCCGTACCACGCGAGGAGCCGGTCGTCTGGATGGCATCCGGACCGTACTTCTCTTTGATGGCGCTCAGGCGCTCGGCAACGTAATTCAGTGCCTCATCCCAGGAAACAGGTTCGAGTTTGCCGCCACGCTGGCGACGAATCATGGGGGTTTTCAGGCGCGGGGTCAGGATCTGGGTATCGTTAATGAAGTCCCAGCCATAATAACCCTTCAGACACAGGGTACCCTGGTTGGTTTTCCCCTGCGCTGCCTCCGCCCGGACGATTTTGCCGTTATCGACGACCAGGTTGATTTTGCAACCTGATGCGCAATAGGGGCAAACCGTGACGACTTTTTTCATCGGTCTCGCTCCAGTTAATCAAATCACGCATACGCGCTCTCGACTACAGTATGCATCTTTTATGCCACATTTTATTTGGGGTCATTCCCTGATATTACGGGCACTATTTATTCAAAACTCTGACGAAAAACAGGCTGTCGTCAGTTTTGACGTGACGAAACGAAATACCGCGTGACAGCCATCACGCGGCTGACATTTTATTTTTTCTCGACGACGGGACCTGCCTGATACCCGCCACCCAGCGATTTCATCAACTGAATGCTTTGGATCACCCGGCGGCTGTCCAGCATCAGTAATGACATCTCTTCGGCAAGCACCGGCAACTGGGCTTCGGTGGCCTGTAAGCGACTGGTTAAGCCTCGTTGGTAGGCGGCGTCGGCAGCGCGCTGGGTGAAGCGCGTTGCTTCTACGCGTTCTGCCTGCATCTCCCGCTCGTCGTTGAGCGTTTGCAGACGCGTGCCGTTGACGGCAACGTCGCGCACCGCATTCAGCACTGACTGGTTGTAACGTTCAATCATCATGTTGCTGGCGGCGCGAGTGCCTTCGAGATTGGCATTCAACCGTCCACCGTCAAACAGCGGCAATTTCAGACCTGGGATAAAGTTGAACTGGCGACTGGTTTTTTTGAATAAGGTATCCAGGTGGATAGAATCCAGGCCGAAAAACGCTTTGATATCAAAGCTCGGGTAGAACAGCGCCCGCGCGGAATCCACCTGATCTAATGACGCCTGAACATACCAGCGCATGGCTTGCAGATCCGGGCGTCTGGCGAGCAACTCATAAGAGAGTGTCGCCGGAATACCGGTCTGGACTTGCGGTAATGCCACCGGTTTGATCTCCGGCATATCGCTGGCTCCTGCGCCAATCAATGCACGCAGAGATTCTCGCGTTTCGGTGATTTGCCCTTTGACGGCTGCAATTTGTTTATCGACCGCCAGAATCTGTGCCCGCGCGCCGTGGAAAGGCACTTGCGCTTCCAGGCCGTGCGCCACTTTGCTCTGGTGCGCTTTCACCGCGTAATCAATCACATCGCGAGTTTGTTCTAACAGATCGAGCATCTGGTAGCTGGCCTGCATGCTGTAATAAAGCTGCGCCACGCCCGTTGTGAGTGATAACTCCACTGCTGCGGTTTCTGCCAGCGCGGCATTATGCGCGCCAATGGCGGCAGCAACCGCTGAGCGATGCACACCCCACAAATCAAGATCCAGTCCGGCAAACAAACCGACTGTGGCTTCCGTATAGTACGGCCCGTCCATACCCAGTGCTGGCGCATCCATAGCATAAGGGCTTAAAAAGCCGTTCGCCGAGACACGTTGGCGGTTGAGCATCCCTAACGCTGCGACCTGTAATTGTGAACCGGCATCTAACAAATCGGCCTGCGACTGCGCTTTTTCTTCCCGCAGTTTCGCTTCGGCGAGGGTGTGTGAACCACTTAGCGTCCGTTGGATCAAAGCATCCAACTGCGGGTCATTGAGTTGTTTCCACCACTGCGCCTGCGGCCAACCGGAGCTGGCAAGATGAATATCATCGGCCAGTTTGATTTGTTCCGGTTTGAGCTGTTGATGAGGCGCAGAATCCTTACGCACCAGGGCACAGCCAGACATGAGGGTCGCGCTGCCGAGAATGCTGCATAACAGCAGGCGTGAAAGTTGACGATTGATCATTGCGTGGCTCCTTGTGCCTGTTCCGTGGCGGGCGTTAATGCCGGGGCTGTCCAGTCTGGCAAGCGGGCGAAAAGCTGGCAGACGTGTTGCTCCTGTTTTAATAAGGTCGGCAGAATGGCCTGCGAGGCGGGTGTTTCTTCAAGCGTTATTTGAGGAGAACGACTGAGTGCGGTTGCCAGACCGGCGGCGTATTTCTCCAGAGCGTCGGCAAACTGACCTGCTCTGTCCGGCTGTAGTGCGTTATCCAGTGCCTGCGCCGAGTTCCAGGTTGCATCCCAGGCGTGAAGAATATCGCGGCCCTGACGAATTACCGTTTGCGAACGTTCAATCAGTAACGCGCGTTCTTCGCTGTCCAGTTGACGCTCCAGCGCCACGCGTTGGCACATCTCTTCACAGGCATTAAACGCCGCATGCAGACCTATACGAATTTGCAGATAAGTGCGCAGAGCCGTGACTTCCTGCTGGCGTGGGATCCGCATTACTTTACTCAACATACCCAGCGCGCCAGCCAGTTTTTGCGGCAGTGCGCGCGCTTCACTTTCAGGCCAGACAAAGGTGTAAATCACCGCGGACACCACGGTACCAATGATGATACCCAGGGCGCGATCGCGAATTTCCACCAGGTCGTACACCGGGCCAAAAACGTTTTCGAGCGTGGCGAGTGCGAAGGTGACCACCATCTGTGTGCCGATATAAGAAGAACGTTCAGAGCTGGTGGCAATCCATGCGCCCAACAGGAAAATCGGTGCCAGCACAAACAGCAATTCGACAATATTGTCCAGCCAGGGCATGACCAGTAGCGTGAATAACAGCGCCAGAATTGCGCCGCAAAAAGCCCCGCCAAAACGCAACACCATCTTCTGGTACGACGAACCGACATTGGGGTTAGCGACGATCACGCAGGTCAGCATACAGGTGTGAATGCCTTCCCAGTCCACGCCGCTGTAGAAGGTGTAACAGATCAAACAGGCGAGCAGCGTTTTTACCGCGTAGCGCATATAGTCTGGATTGGTAAAAGCATCGGCGACCATTGATGGCGGTTTGGCGGCGGGCGTTGGCGGCGTATTCGGGTCCATCTGACCCAGTTGCAACAATGTCTGGCAGATATTCTCCAGGTTACATTCCCGTGCCGCCATCGCTTCACTTTCAGTGATCCGCCAGTCGCTTTGCCAGCACTGACCTTCGGCAATGGCTTGCTGCAGTTTGTTGATTTCTGAGGCTAATTTTTGCCGAAGTTCAATGATGGCCTGCGAATCTGCAAAAGAGGTGGGATCGTAGCGATTCAGCGTCGAGTAAATGTAGGTTACCGTTGCCACGCAGCTTTGCCACCATGCGCTCTGAGTTCGCCAGTTGGCATCGTCCGCGAGGCAAAAGGCATTGAGTTTTTGCAGCGCCAGCGCCTCTCTTTCAATCCGCGTTTCGGGTAGCGGGGCGAGGCTGTCCGTCAGGTGGCTAATGGCATCATCAAGCCGATCATTAAGCACCTGATGTATCTGCGTGATAGCGCGGCTGGGAAACCACAGCACGCCGATTAACGTCATCAATAACGTCGGGTAGAGGCCGACAACGATACACCACAGGGTTAAGCGCACGACCACTTCCGGATAGTCGAGCATGGCGGGGAATGTTTGCCCGTAAATAGCGACAATGGCGACGGCGAAAAAAACCAGCCCAAGCCGATGGGTGCGCATCAAAAACATGCAGCCCATCAGGATCGGCCCGGCAATGATCAATCGGATCAACGGTTCGCCATATGACCATTTGTAGATCAAAAACAGGCTGGCGATTTCCAGCATCGTGGCGACCACAAACAAGATCGCGACAAATTTGGTGTAAAACGCGTTCGACTGAATACCGTAAAACAGCACTGCCAGTGATAACGCCACAAAAGGGATCTCAAAAGTCATCGAGATCAGAATCACCAGCAAGCAGCCTACCCAGAGTTGCATAGTCTGCGGCACGCGGCCTGGTCGCCGCTCGCTTAACTCTTCATGAAAGAACGCCAGCAGCCTGACCACCGGTAATGGCAGGGAGTTGAGCGCGCTCATTATTGCGGCTCAAGATTAGCGACTGCCGAAGCGCCGATGCGGAACATTTCCGGGTCAGGTTTTTCAACCATGATTTTGACCGGAAAACGCTGGGCAACGCGGACCCAGTTAATAGAACGAGACACTTTCGGCAGGCCGCCCAGCACCAGGCCGCCGTCATCCGGTAGCACGCCGTAGCCAATCGAATCCACTTTACCTGCGAAGGTTTTGCCGCTGTCGCTCATCAGGCGAATGGTTGCGGGTGTACCTGAGCGAATATTTTTCAGATCAGTTTCGCGGAAGTTGGCGATCACGTACCAGTGACGAGTGTCGATTAGGGTGAAAATAGGGCGCATGGCAGAAGCAAATTGCCCGACGGAGGTTTTGAGGGAAATGACCCGGCCATCAAACGGCGCGCGAACGGTCGCCATTTCCAGATGCAGTTTCGTCAACGCAATATCCGCTTCCACTGCCGCACGTTGCGCCACCAGCGCATCCACGCCGCTGATGGCGCTGGCGGCTGACTGCGCCTGCAACAATACGGCGTTAAGATCGGCTTCTGCGGCGCGCTGCGCCGTTCTTGCACGGTCAACGTCTTCCGCTGAGACGAAACCTTCTTTCAGTAATGGCTCGGTGCGGCGTAATGTATCACTGGCCTGTTTCGCGGCGGCACGGGCTTTTTCTACCGTGGCATTAACCGAGTCGGCACCAAACTGTTGTGCGTCAACGCTACGCTGGGTGAGCATAATTTGCTTATCCAGCGCCGTGAGGGAGGCTTCGGCTTTCGCCAGATTGGCTTCGTACGGGCGCGGGTCGATGCGGAACAGCAAATCGCCCTGTTTCACCGCCTGGTTGTCGGTGACCGCCAGTTCTACAATGCGACCGCTGACTTCCGGCACCACATCAATGGTATCTGCTGACGCGTAGGCGTCATTAGTTGATGGCGCACTGTCTACGCGCCAGATAACGAAAACAAGGGCAACCAGCGCCAACGCAACCACTAACAGAGCAGGGAATTTACTGCGAGGAGCTTTTTTCGGCGTACTTTCCATGAGCGCGTCTCAAATAGATTAGAAAAATGCCAGCCAGAACAGCATGGCGTAGAGAGCAAAAAGGGCGGTATAAATAATTCCGACAAATGCCAGATTGATATTTGCCCGCTGAATAATTCGCCTCGTGATGAGCGTCAAAATAAGGCTGGCAATGGCGCAGAAAAACCAGCTGGGATAATAAGCGCCGATCACCGGGATTGCCGGAGATAATGAGCATCCCGAAACCATGAAGACGGGAATTATCCAGGCTGTTTTTTTGAGTTGCATCGCCATGCGAGAGAGAACTGTTGGCATATTAAATACATCCTGTCTGCTGCGAACAATATCTGTAGTGAATATCAATATCCATTGAAGGCGTCAGTATGGCTATTTTCTCGATGAATAAAAATAGCTTTATTCAGCCACCGCATTCATAACTTATATATTTTATGTATTAATTTGTTGTATGTATTTTTAAAATAAATGCTTTTGGGGGCTTAAGCGCCCCCAAAAGTGAGTGGCATTAATTTGGGGTTACGATATTCACCCACAAATCGAAATTATCCAGACAGGCAATAATTTCTTCCAGTTTCGCGCCATTGCCAATAATTTTGGCTTTCTTCGCTTTTACCAGATCCGCCATTTTGGCTTGTCCGGTCAGCACGGCGTGAAGATCTTCACGGCTGATATAGAAAGAGGCGTTGGCTTCAGGTTGTAGCGTTTTACGATAGTTAAGCACGCTATCGTTCAGCGTCAGGTTGAGGTTATCGCCGTTACTCATATTGAAGTTCAGGCTGATATTCTTACCTGCGGCTTTTTCGCTGTCGAGACGAACGGCCATAAAGTCGAACAGCATTTCGACCGACATCCCGCGAAGGGTGTCCGGAGAACCGGTGGTGCCGTGGCTGAACTTATGCACCCCTTCGCGCAGTTCTTTCGCGCCGGTCAGGTAGAAACCGCGCCAGGTGGCGGACTCGGCCTGATAACCCAACTGCTCAAAGTTATTCGCTTGCAGATTCTTCGCCACCTGGTCACCCGGATTGGCAGCAATCACCTGTTTCAGCAACTCTGCTGACCAGCGGTAATCCCCTTGCTTGTTCGCTTCTTGCGCCAGGTTGATGACACGGGCGGAACCGCCCAGCGCTTTCACGTAACGTTTGCCCATCTCCACCTGACCGTACGGATGTAGGTTAGCTGGATTGCCGTCATAATAGCCGAGATAGAAGTTATATACTGCACGGGCGTTGTGGCTAACAGAACCGTAATAGCCGCGGCTGGCCCAGTTATTGGCAAGCGCAGGTGGCAGCTTAATCATGTCGCCGATTTCATTCATGGTGTAACCCTGGTTCGCCAGGTGCAGGGTCTGGTCGTGAATGTATTTGATAGTATCGCGATATTTACCAATATAATCATTGATATGCTTATTGCCCCAGACCGGCCAGGTGTGCGGCATAAACAGTACTTCCGCGTCGTTACCCCACATATCCAGCGTTTCGTTCAGATACTCTGTCCACTTGCTGGTATCGCGGGTTTTCGCGCCGCGCAGGGTGTAGAAGTTGTGCAGGGTATGCGTGGCGTTTTCGGCGGTACACAGGGCTTTCAGGGCCGGAATATAGAAGTGCATTTCGGCTGGCGCTTCGCTACCCGGAGTCATCAGAAAGTCAAACTCCAGACCGTCGATAACCATCTTCTCGCCAGTTCTGACAATCGTTTTGGTTGGCGCAATAATGCTCGGGTCGCCCGTTGCCAGCGTCACGCCCAGGCCGTTGCCCACGTTGCCTTGCGCGTTGTGCGGCAGTAACAGACCGTAAGAGTAGAGCGCACGGCGGCTCATGATGTTACCCGCCAGCACGTTTTCGCTGATGGCTTCGTCCATAAAGCCTGCCGGAGCGATCACCTGCACTTTGCCAGATTTAACATCCGCTTCAGAGATAATGCCTTTCACGCCGCCATAGTGGTCGGTGTGGCTGTGAGTATAAATAACAGCAACAATCGGTTTTTGTGGACGATGTTGATAATAGAGGTCAAGTGCGGCTTTTGCGGCAGGCGGCGTTACCAGCGGGTCGATAACAATAATGCCTTTCTCGCCCTCAACGAATGTAATGTTAGAGATATCCTGGCCGCGCACCTGATACATTTTATCGGTGACTTTGAACAGGCCAGAAATGCCGTTGATTTGCGACTGACGCCACAGGCTGGGGTTTACGGTTTCCGGTGCAGCGGCATTAATATCAAATTTGTAATCATCCGCGCGGTAGTAAACTTTGCCATTCGCATCGCGCAGAATACCTTCATCCAGCAGCGGGGCGATAAATCCACGCTGGGCATCGTCAAAGTCCTGACGATCGCTAAACGGTAATGATTTTGCGTAATGCTGATTAACCTGCTGGGTATATTGAGTCGCGGCTTTCGCTTCATCTGTTGCGTGAGCGGTATTTACCATCATGCCGCTGGCGGCAGTTAACGCAATAACAATCCTGCTCAAACGGAATAACCGAGAGTTATTCATATAAATCTCCATTTATCATTTATGTCGTAAATATGTAATCCATGCAAAATACGTCATTTAAAGCTGGCGTTATCATAATTGGGAATTTGCGACTTTAATAAGTGGAAGTGTGAGCGGAACGAGCCATTTTATTAGGCATTTGTGCTGAAGAGGGAAAAGTAAGCGAATTCATTATCTCTGTAAATAATATGAGGTGTTTTATATATTTATTATATATATTGTACTTCGGCAAATACTGAGCACAATTAATCAATGCAACCGGTGTTTCTTATTAAAAAACGTACCGGAGCAATGGGCGGTCATGTCGCTGGCACCGCAGGATTCTGCGTTGCTGTGCCAGCCTTTTATTCATGGTCAATGAGTGAGGGGATTGATAAAGAAACCAGGTCGTCAGAGCGCACTGATTATCCGCATTACGCCAGTGAAGTTGCACTGGCTTTTGGTTCGCGAGTGGTTGGCCTCGAACTGGCAAAAATGATTGTGGATGCGTGGCTGGGCGCGCAGTACGAAGGCGGTCGTCATCAACAACGCGTGGAGGCGATTACGGCAATAGAGCAGCGGAAAAATTGAGATTCATCCACTACTTGCATGGATGAGTAATGACTAATGTGGATAGAGTTTCTTTTTGAGGTTGGCTAATGAAACGTTTTCCGCTATTTCTTTTATTCACCCTGCTCACGCTGTCCACCGTTCCGGCCCAGGCCGATATTATCGACGACACCATTGGCAATATTCAGCAGGCGATTAACGATGCTTATAACCCTGACCGTGGGCGAGACTATGAAGATTCGCGCGACGACGGCTGGCAGCGTGAAGTGAACGACGATCGGCGCAGACAATATGACGATCGCCGCCGCCAGTTTGAAGATCGCCGCAGGCAGCTGGACGATCGCCAGCGCCAGCTGGATCAGGAGCGTCGGCAGCTAGAAGATGAAGAGCGGAGAATGGAAGATGAGTATGGGCGGTGATGTTGAGTTTAGAGCAGGCATCGCCCCTCACCCATCACTCCACCCCAATCTCCATCCCATCAAACCCCGCCTCAAACCCTGACGGCAGTACGTTCTCCATCAGCCACACATCAAGCTGATGGCTGATATGTGTCAGAACCACGCGCGGCGAGCGGATAACTTCATTCAGCGCCAGCACGGTGTTTAAATCACAGTGATTGCGTGGCGAATTCGCGCGCGGTGGGTGGCTGCAATCAATCACCATTACCTGTGGCTGATTATTGCGTAAAAATTTCACCGTTTTTTCCGGCAGGCCTGCGGTGTCAGACAGCCACGCCACCCGGCTGTGCGCCGTTTCCAGTAGATAGCCGAAAGTGAGTTTCGAATGGTTGAGCGGCAGCGGCGTGACCTGTAATCCCTGCAAATCAAACATCACAAACGGCTCCACCGTGTGGCTGAAATCAAGCAGGCCCGGATGTTTAAACAGATCGTCGCAGCCCTGTTCATCCGGCGGGCCGTAGACCGGGATCGAATTGCCCACGCCCCAGCGCAGCGGAAACAGCCCCTGCACGTGATCCATATGGTAGTGTGTCAGCAAAAACTGCTGGAACGATCCGGGCGACCAGCGATCGGCGAGATCGTGCAGCCCGGCGTCGATCAGGGTGATCGCGTCGTTAAACTTCACGACGCCGCTGCATGGCTGGCGGCGATACTGCGGTGAGCGCCGCGCTCTGGCGCAGGCCGCGCACTCACAGCCCCATGCGGGAACACCCTGTGCGCCGCCAGTGCCAGTAAGTGTGAGGGTCAGGCTCATGTTACAGCGCCTTGGTGAAGCGGAAGTGGCTCTGCTCGTAGCCTTCGCGCAGATAGAAACGGTGCGCGTCGTGGCGCTTGACGTTGGTGGAAAGCTCGGTCATTTCGGCCCCGGCCTGTCGGGCTTCTTCTTCGGCCCATGCCAGTAATTTACTGCCGACGTTCAGACCGCGCGCCTGCGGCATCACCACCAGTTCCTGAATTTCGCCGATCCAGTTGACATGATGCAGATGAAACTGCAAATGCAGGCCGATCATGCCGACAACTTCGCCATCCAGCAGCGCCAGATGGTAGCGCATGTTCGGGTCGCGCAGATTGGCGTTAAACCCCACGCGAAACGCGTGATGGTCAAACTCCGCCTGTTTTAGCTCACATATCAGCGCGTAAACCGCGTCGGTGTCATACTGCGTGGCCGGGCGAAGCTCACAAGCAGGCATGGTGTTTCTCCTTCGAATGGATCAGCGTCAGCAGCGTGTCGACCGACTGGCGCAGGCTGCCGTCATTGTTGAGCGTATGGCAATCCTGAGGAGTATAGCGGGCGGCGCGCGCCAGGCGGGCGTTAATTTCACTGGCGTTTTCACGGCCACGGTTTTCCAGGCGCTGGCGCAGGATCTCCGGCGAAACCTGTAAACAAACGGGCAGCAGCGCCGATTGATAGCGCGCCCGCGCCTGCGGTAGATGGGCGCGTGAGCCGTTGACCACCACGTCAAATCCAGCGTGCAGCCAGAGGTCAATCTCGACGCCGATGCCATAATACAGGCCGTTGGCGTGCCAGCTTAAGGCCAGAAGGTTCTGCCCCGCGCGGGTAAAAAACTCCTGCTCGCTCAGGGCGATATGGTTTTCACTTCCGGCGCTGGCGGCGCGCGTGATGTAGCGATGCGCTACCAGTAGCTGAGTTTGTTCCCGCTGGCGGAGTTCCGTCAACAGACTGTCTTTTCCGGAGCCAGAGGCCCCCATTAACCAAATCAGTTTTCCCGTCATCAGAACACCCTTTTCCCCTGACGCCAGACGTGGTCGATATGAATGTGGTTGCCCTTGCGATGCGCCAGCACCAGGTCGGCGCGTTTGCCCTCGCCAATCACCCCGCGATCCTGAAGATTAAGCGCCTGCGCCGGATTTTTAGTCACCAGCTTCACCGCCTGCGGCAGCGTAAAGCGGTTGCTCTCGTCATCGGCGACGCGAAATGCCGCATCGAGCAGGCTGGCGGGGTAGTAGTCGGAAGAGAGGATATCCAGCAGACCAAGCTGTGCCAGTTCACTGGCCGCCACGTTGCCGGAGTGCGAACCGCCGCGCACAATATTCGGCGCGCCCATCAATACATTCATGCCATGCTTGCGCGAAGCTTCCGCCGCTTCGAACGTGGTGGGAAATTCGGCGATTACGCTGCCAAGCTGGTGGGATTCGGCAACGTGCGCGTGCGTGGCATCATCGTGGCTGGCGAGGGCAATTTGTCGCGCGCGGCACATTGCGGCGATGGTTTCGCGATTCGGCTGCGACCAGCGTGCGGCAAGCGCCAGCTGTTCCTCTTCGTACTGCTGCATCTGCGCATCGGTGAGCGAGTATTTGCCCTGGTAATATTCGCGATACTTCTCGCGATTGGCGAACTGGCGCTGGCCCGGTGAGTGGTCCATCAGCGACACCAGCGTGACCGGCTCGCGCTGCACCAGTTTTTCAAACAGCGGCAGCGTGGTGTGATGTGGCAGTTCACAGCGCAGGTGCAGACGGTGCTCGGCGCGGTTGACGCCGCGTTTCTGCGTCTCTTCGATGGCGTTGATCATCTTCTCCAGATTCTCCAGCCGATCGCCGCCGTCGCGCACATCACCAATCGCCACGGCATCCAGCACCGTGGTGATGCCGCTCGCCACCATCAGCGCGTCGTGGCTGCTCATCGCTGAGTGGGCAGGCCAGTCCACTTTTGGGCGCGGAGTGAAGAATTTATCGAGATTGTCGGTATGCAGCTCAATCAGCCCCGGCAGCAGCCAGCCGCCTTCGCCGTCCATCGCCTCTGGCAGGCGGCTCTGGCTTTCGGCAAAGGCGCGGATTTCACCGTCCTGCATCTCCAGCGAGCCGTGTACCACTTCGTTTTCCAGCACCAGTTTGACGTTATTGATAATCATGCAGAGGCTCCCATTGGGTGCAGGCGGTCGGCGACGTCATTGCGTACGGCTTCGTCATGGAAGATGCCGACGATGGCTGCGCCACGGGCTTTGGCTTCGCGGATCAGTTCGACTACGGCGGCGCTGTTTTTGGCGTCCAGCGAGGCGGTAGGTTCATCGAGCAGCAGGATGGGGTAGTCGACGATAAAGCCGCGCGCGATGTTGACGCGCTGCTGTTCGCCGCCGGAGAAGGTCGATGGCGCAAGGTGCCACAGGCGTTCCGGCACGTTCAGGCGGGTGAGCAGACGCGCGGCTTTAGCGGCGCAGGTATCACGCGGAACGCCGGTATCGAGCAGCGGCTGCATTACCACTTCCAGCGCCGAAATACGCGGGATGACCCGCAGAAACTGGCTCACCCAGCCGACGGTGGTTTTGCGGATTTCCACCACTTTGCGCGCTGGGGCGGTGACCAGGTCTATCCATTCGTCACCGTGTTTAATCTGGATTTGCCCTTCGTCGGGCAGATAGTTGGCATACAGCGAACGTAGCAGGGTCGATTTCCCGCTGCCGGAATGGCCGTGGAGCACCACGCATTCGCCCGCGTTGACGGTGAGCGAGGCGCGTTGTAATACAGGCAGGCGCACGCCGTTTTGTTGGTGCAGGATGAAGGTTTTACTGACGTTTTGTACGTTAATCATTTTTCGCCTCGTGGTTCGCATATTGGGGAGCGGTGCGCGCATTGCCCCTCACCCTAACCCTCTCCCCGAAGGGGCGAGGGGACCGATTGTGCGCGGTGTTGAATATTGCGCCGGTTTTCTCCCTCTCCCTCCGGGAGAGGGCCGGGGTGAGGGGATCAGTGCGCAAAGTGTTGCAACTCAATTCTGCAAAACCGATGACACCAGCAATTGGGTATACGGATGATGTGGGTCGTCGAGTACGCGGTCGGTTAACCCACTCTCCACCACTTGCCCCTGTTTCATCACCAGCAAACGGTCCGCCAGCAGGCGGGCGACGCCCAGATCGTGGGTGACAATCACCACCGCCAGGTTCAGTTCCACCACCAGGCCGCGCAGCAGGTCGAGCAGGCGTGCCTGCACTGACACATCCAGCCCGCCGGTTGGCTCGTCCATAAACACCAGCTTCGGATGCGTCACCAGGTTGCGGGCAATCTGCAAACGCTGCTGCATGCCGCCGGAAAAAGTGGTCGGCAGATCGTCGATACGGTTGGCGGGAATTTCCACCTCTTCCAGCCACTTCTGCGCGGTAGCGCGAATGTCGCCGTAATGACGCGCCCCGGTCGCCATCAGCCGTTCGCCGATATTGCCGCCTGCTGACACCTGACGGCGCAGGCCGTCGAGCGGATGCTGATGCACCACGCCCCATTCGGTGCGCAGCAGGCGACGGCGGTCGGCCTCGCTCATGCCATAGAGGGAACGGTTTTCATAGTGAATCTCCCCCTGTTGCGGCGTCAGACGGGCGGAGATTGATTTCAGCAGCGTGGTCTTCCCGGAACCGGATTCCCCGACAATGCCCAGCACTTCCCCCGGCCATAAATCAAAAGAGACATCGCTGAAGCCTTTGCCCGGCGCGTAAAGGTGGGTCAGGTTATTGACCGAAAGTAACGGTTGATTCATTGGCTTTTCGCCTCGCTCTGTTGGCGGCAATAATCGGTATCGGAGCAGACAAACATGCGGTTTCCGGCGTCATCCAGCACCACTTCATCGAGATAGCTGTGGGTCGATCCGCAGATGGCGCAGGGCTCATCCCACTGCTGGACGGTGAACGGGTGATCGTCGAAATCGAGGCTTTCCACGCGGGTAAACGGCGGCACCGCATAAATGCGCTTCTCGCGCCCCGCGCCGAACAGTTGCAGGGCGGGCATCATGTCCATTTTCGGGTTATCAAATTTCGGGATCGGCGATGGGTCCATTACGTAGCGTCCGTTCACCTTCACCGGATAGGCGTAGGTGGTGGCGATATGACCGAAGCGGGCGATATCTTCATATAGTTTCACCTGCATCACGCCGTACTCCTCCAGCGCGTGCATGGTGCGGGTCTCCGTTTCGCGCGGCTCGATAAAGCGCAGCGGTTCCGGGATCGGCACCTGGAAGATAATGATCTGATCTTCGGTCAGCGGCGTTTCGGGGATGCGGTGGCGCGTCTGGATAAGCGTCGCATCGTCCGTGCGTTCAGTGGTATTTACCCCGGTCACGCGCTTAAAGAAGTTGCGAATCGACACCGCGTTGGTGGTGTCATCCGCGCCCTGGTCAATCACCTTCAACACGTCGCTTTCGCCAATCACGCTGGCGGTAAGCTGTATGCCGCCGGTTCCCCAGCCGTATGGCATCGGCATCTCGCGCCCGCCAAACGGCACCTGATAGCCGGGGATTGCCACCGCTTTTAAGATGGCGCGGCGGATCATACGTTTGGTCTGCTCGTCGAGGTAGGCAAAGTTGTAGCCGCTCAGATTAGCCATGGTTCTGCTCCTGTTGCAGACGTTTGAGTAGCTCCAGTTCGGCCTGGAAATCGACGTAGTGCGGGAGTTTGAGGTGCGAGACAAAGCCTGCGGCTTCGACGTTGTCGGCATGCGCCAGCACGAACTCTTCATCCTGCGCCGGGCCTGTCGCGTGCTCGCCGTACTCCGGGGCTTGTAGAGCGCGGTCAACCAGCGCCATTGCCATCGCTTTGCGCTCGCTCATGCCGAACACCAGCCCGTAGCCGCGCGTGAAGTGCGGCGGCTCATCCGGCGGGTCGATAAAACCGTTGACCATTTCACACTCGGTCATCAGCAGTTCGCCGATGTTCACCGCAAATCCCAGCTCTTCCGGCACAATAGACACGTCGATATAGCCACTGCGGATTTCGCCTGCGAACGGGTGATTGCGTCCGTAACCACGCTGGGTGGAGTAGGCCAGCGCCAGCAAATAGCCTTCGTCTCCGCGCATGAGCTGCTGCAGGCGGGAGGAGCGTGAGCAGGGGTAAACCGGCGGCGTGCGGGTGATGTCATCCGGCTGTGTGCTGCTATCCTCTTCAAACTTCGCCAGCCCCTGACGCGCCAGCAGGCTGAAAACGTGCGGTGATGGGGCTTGCTCGCTGTCGGCGGTGGTCAGCGTCGGCGCTTCGCCATTCGCCAGCAGGGTGAAATCGAGCAGGCGATGGGTGTAGTCGTAGGTCGGGCCAAGCAGCTGGCCGCCAGGAATGTCTTTATAAACGGCGGAGATACGGCGTTCGAGACGCATCTCGGTGGTGTCGAGCGGCTCGCTTACCGCCAGTTTTGCCAGCGTCGTGCGGTAGGCGCGCAGCAGGAAAATTGCTTCAACGTTATCGCCACTGGCCTGTTTCAGCGCCAGTGCGGCCAGTTCGCAGTCGGCAATGCCGCCTTCGGTCATCACGCGATCCACCGCGAGATTAAGCTGCTGTTCAATCTGGGCGACGCTCAGTTCAGGCAAATCGGTATCGCCCCGGCGTCGGCTCTCTTGCAGGGCGTGGGCGGCGTCGATCGCCTTCTCGCCCCCTTTCACGGCAACGTACATCAGCACACCTCCACATGAGTGGTTCGCGGAATAGCCAGCAGGCGCTCGCCGCAGGTCAGGATCAGGTCGATGCCGAGCGGGAACGGGTGCGGGCGCTCGGTGAGTTCGTGCAGAATGCACTCCGGCAGCTGTGGGGCGATCATCCGTTCTTCGGCAATGCCCGCGCCGGTGAGGCGCAGCATGCGTCCGCCGCTCAGGCTGGTGACCTGTAAAATCAACGTCGCACCGGCTTCCGGCGCAACGGCGGTGCCGGTGGAAAGGGCGTTGAGCTGCTCGCTGGCAATCGCCTCATCCGTCACTGCGAAGGTCGCCTGTTCCGGCTGATTGACCAGCGGGGCGTTGGTATGAAAACGCAGGCTCTGGCTGACGATATCGTTACTTAATGGCTCGGAAAGCCACACCGGCGTGTCGTTATCAGCCAGCGTCAGCAATACGCTGGTAGAGGCAATATTCAGCGGCTGCCAGCCGCGTTTGAGTTGATGCAGGGCGACAATGACGCCCGGCTCGCTCATGGCCTTTAACAGGCGACGAAAACTGTGCTGGGCATCCTGCACGGGAAGCATAAAAGCGGTTTCCAGGGTCATGCGTTGTCTCCGCGAACCATCGTAAAGAAGTCGACCCGACTGGCGTTCACTTCGGCCTGGCGTGCGGCAATGCGTGCCATACGGTCAGCGTCCAGCGGGGCAATAAGGGTTTCTGATAAGTTTTGAAAGTGGCGAGATTGCTGCATCAGCGCGTCAATCAGCGCGCAGCGTTCGGCGTGCTGTTTGTCGCGTCCCAGCACCCAGCTGTAGCCGAGCGTGCCGTCAGTCAGGCGTACAGCGGCGCGGGTGAGCGTGGCATCGCCGGCAAAAAAGCGTTCGCCGGTGCCACCCATTCGCGCCTGAATCTGTACCAGGCCGGTTTCAGCGGCGCGGATCACCTCATAGTCGGCGGTGATGTTCAGCGCCTTCAGGCGGGCTGCCAGTTCAGCCGGTTGGCTGTGCGCCAGCACGGACATCCAGTGCTGGCGGGTCGCGGTATCTGCGTGCATTCAGTGCTCCATGGTGAATTCAATCATGTCGGCGCGCGTCAGGCTGACGGAGTACTCCGCCGGGCTGCTTTCACCGTCACGGTGGTTAAGGGTGCGCACGCACAGCAGCGGCGACATATTCGGAATTTCAAGACGCTGGCACTCTTTGGCCTGGGCGCGGCGGGCGCTGATCCGCGTCTGGCTGCGGCGCAGCGCAATCCCCGTTTGCTCACGCAGAAAATCGTGCAGCGAGCCGCTGTCGAAACGTTGCAGCGTCGGCCAGAGGGTGAGGTCCGCAAAGTAGTGGTCGATTAAACAGAGCGCGACGCCGTTGACCCGGCGCAGGGTGCGCAGGTGGATAACGTTCTCGCCCTCGGTTATCCCCAGCGCGTCAGCGACGTGGGCGGAGGCCGGGCGAAGCACCGACAGCAGTTTTTCGCTGGTGGGATGGCTACCCTGATCCAGCAGGTTCTGGCTAAAACGCGCCTGGGCGTTGAGCGGGTAATCGAACGGGCGCATCAGCACCAGTACGCCGATGCCCTGACGGCGCTGTACCCAGCCTTTTTCCACCAGTTGGTCGATGGCACGGCGCAGGGTGTGGCGATTCACCTCAAAGCGCGCTGCCAGTTGCTGCTCGGCGGGAAGATAGTCGCCGCAGCGGTAGTGTTGACGAAGTTCCTGCTCAAGTTTTGCGGCTATCTCCTGATAGCGTGTTGGGTAGCTGGTCGGATGTGTAGACAAGTGCATAAATATCAATGCCTCGCTTATCAGATAAAGTGCTTACGCAACCGTTGAGAGAGGAAATCCAGCAGGCTGACCGTGACGATAATCAGCACCATCAGGGCGCAGGTTTGCTGGAACTGGAAACCGCGAATCGCTTCCCACAGCGTGACGCCGATCCCGCCCGCGCCGACCATGCCGACGACAGTCGCCGAACGGACGTTGGATTCGAAGCGATAGAGGGAGTAGGAGATTAGCAGCGGCATCACCTGCGGCAGCACGCCATAGAGGATCTCTTCGAGCTTGTTGGCACCGGTGGCGCGAATGCCTTCCACCGGGCCGGGTTCAATTGCTTCTACCGCTTCGGAAAGCAGTTTGGAGAGCACGCCGGTGGTGTGGATAAACAGCGCCAGTACGCCAGCGAACGGACCGAGACCGACGGCGACCACGAACAGCATGGCGAAGACCATCTCGTTAATGGCGCGGCAGGCGTCCATCAGGCGGCGAACGGGCTGGTAAACCCACCACGGCACCAGGTTTTCGGCGCTCATCAGGCCGAAGGGGATGGAGAGAACGACTGCCAGCGCGGTGCCCCAGACGGCGATTTGCAGCGTGACGGCCATTTCGGTGAGGTAATCCTGCCACTGGCTGAAATCGGGCGGGAAGAAGTCGGCGGCGAACGTCGCCATGTTGCCGCCGTCTTTAATCAGCGTGAGCGGGGCCATTTCCGCGCCCTGCCACGAGACGACCAGCACGGCGAGAACAATGGCCCAGCTCAGAAGCGAGAACCAGCTGCGCTTGGGTGGGGCGATGGTGATGGTTTGCATGTTTGGCTCCGTTTAATGTTTTCTCCCTCTCCCTGTGGGAGAGGGCCGGGGTGAGGGCACCAGCGTGCGCATTTCCCCCTCACCCTAACCCTCTCCCTCAAGGGAGAGGGGACCGATCGAGCACATTACTGCACCGCTTTACTCACCGAACTCATCGCGCTTAACGCGTTGTTCAGGCGGTCCAGGTCATCCAGTTGCGCCTGAATGGCGCTGGTTTTTGCCAGCTTGTCCTGCTCATTCAGCCCTTTATTGCCTTTCACGCCCTGCATCTCTTTAAACAGCGCGAGCTGGCGAATCGGCACAAGTTGCAGGTCGCTGGAGGCGCGGAACGGCGCCCAGCCCAGGCGTTCCAGCACCGCTTTCTCTTCCGGCGTTTTGCCGTAGTTCATAAAGAAGTCGTAGATCTTGTCTTTGGTGGTTTCGGAAAGATTTTTGCGCCAGACGATCGGATCGCCTGGGATCAGCGGCGATTTCCAGATCACCTTCAGTTCTTTCAGCTTCTCCGGCGCGGAGGTTTTCAGCTTGTCGAGGTTTTCAGTGTTGTTGGTGGCGACATCCACCTGCTTGTTGGCGACGGCGAGGGCGTTGGTTTCATGCCCGGCGTTCACCGTGCGCTTAAAGTCGCTGGCGGAGATATTGTTTTTGGCAAAGACATAGTAACCGGGGACGAGGAAGCCAGAGGTGGAGTTAGGATCGCCATTGCCGAAGGTGAGATCTTTACGCTTTGCCAGCAGATCGTTCAGGTTGTTGATCGGGCTGTCTTTGTTGACGATCAACACGCTCCAGTAACCCGGCGATCCATCCGCCGCGACCGTCTGGGCGAAGACCTGACCGTTGGCGCGATCCACCGCTTCCATCGCCGATAGATTGCCGTACCAGGCGATATCCACTTTATTGAAGCGCATCCCCTGGATAATGCCCGCGTAGTCCGGGGCAAAGAAGGCGTTGACCTTTACGCCCAGCTTCTTCTCCATATCCTGTAAGAACGGCGTCCATTGCGGTTTCAGGTTTTGCTGTGATTCCGTTGAAATAATGCCGAAATTCAGCGCCTTTTCCTGCTCTTCGGCGTGCGCCGGGCTTAACAGGGTGCTGAGGCTGAACATGCTGGTGAAGGCCAGCGAGGCAATTATCTTAGCGTTCATTCGTTTTCCTCAATGATGGGGATGTCAGGCAGCTTTCGCGTTCTCTTCGACGCGGTTAATGCTGCGGTAGAGATGGTCAAAACGTTCGTTATCAAACTGTTGGCTGCTGCCGTCGTAGAAGACGTGCCCCTGGCGCAGGGCGACGATGCGTTCGCAGTAGCGCAGGGCGTAATCCACCTGATGCAGCGTGACGACCACGGTAATGCCGTCGTTCTGGTTAATGTCGCGCAGGGTGTCCATCACGATGCGCGCCGATTCCGGGTCCAGCGAGGCGATGGGTTCATCGGCCAGAATCACCTTCGCCTGCTGCATCAGCGCACGGGCAATCGCCACACGCTGCTGCTGTCCGCCGGAGAGGGTGGAAACGCGCTGATGGGCAAAGTGCACCATGCCAACGCGGGTCAGCGCCTGTAACGCGCGCTGTTTCTGCTCGCGGGTGAAGTAGCTAAAACAGGTGCGCCAGAATGGCGTGCTGCCGAGCGCGCCAATCAGCACGTTCTCCAGTACGCTCAGGCGATTCACCAGGTTGAATTGTTGGAAGATGTAGCCGGTGTTGGCGCGGCTTTTGCGGATATCGCGGGCCAGGCGGCCTTCGCGCTGGACTGTGCGGCCCAGCAGCTCGATATGGCTACCGGCAGATTTATCGCCGGTAATCAAACCGCTTAAATGACGTAAAAGGGTGGATTTGCCGGAACCGGACGGCCCAAGCAGAGCCACCATTTCACCGTGATGAATGTTCAGATCAACCGCATGCAGCGCCTGATGCTGATTGAAGGTTTTGGCGAGCTTCTCGACACGGATAATCGTTTGCATGATGCAGCCTCCCTAAAAAAGTGGCTCCATCGTGGCGGATTATCGTGACGATTTTGTTAACTAAAAGTGACTAACAGATGAAGAGTTAACGGGAATTCGATGACAGTGCGGGAGGGCGGGCCTCCCGGCGGGTTAGTGCGTTGGTTGTTGTTTAACGACATTAATCATCCACGGCACGCCAAATTTATCGGTGACTTTGCCGAAGCCATGCGCCCAGAAAGTTTCCTGCCAGGCCATTTCGATTTTTCCGTTAGCAGCAAGGTTATCAAACCAGCGTTTTCCTTCTTCGACCTGTTGCGAATCGAGTACCAGTGTAAAACCGGAGTAGCTGGCTTTTCCTGACGGTATGGCATCGCTCATCATGATATCGCTTCCGGCAATACGCACGTTAGCATGGGCGATAGCGGTATCGGGAAATTGCATACCGGAAGGGCAGTTCTCGGCGCTGTCCTGCGCTGATTTCGGCATTTCCCCGAAGCTGATTTTATAAAGCAGTTCCGCGCCCAACGTGCGTTGATAATAGGCAATCGCATCGGAACAGTTACCAGCAAAAGAGAGGTAGGGACTTAACGGCATGATGGTGACCTCAGTTAAGAGAAGCCAGTTAAGTGTAGTTCGAAAATTATACAGATGAGCGGGGGCTGATAAGACTCGGTAAGCGTCGCATTAGGCACCGTTGCCGGATGGTGCGAGAATTTGTAGGCCTGATAAGACGCGCGAGCGTCGCATCAGGCAGTCGGCACCGTAGCCGGATGCGGCGCGAGCGCCTTATCCGGCCTACCGATCATGTGCCAATATTACATTGAGCAATACAATCAGTTCTTTTTCACAAACTCAGATTTCAGTTTCATCGGACCAAAACCGTCGATTTTGCAATCGATGTTGTGGTCGCCTTCAACCAGGCGAATGTTTTTCACTTTGGTACCGATCTTCAGCATCGAAGAGCTACCTTTCACCTTCAGATCTTTAATGATGGTAACGCTGTCGCCATCAGCCAGAAGATTGCCGTTAGCATCTTTAACGATCAGTTCATCGCTTTCCTGTGCAGGTTCTGCGTCGTTCCATTCGTAGGCACATTCCGGGCAGATGTACATGCCGTTATCTTCGTAGGTGTATTCGGAGTTGCATTTTGGGCAGTGTGGTAATGACATGTGGATTTCCTCAAAAGTCAGCAGGGCAAAAGCGCCAAAAAACGGCAGATTGCCGAAAAAGGCCGCAATTATACACAAAATCCCTGAGTTTGTCGGGGGTACTGCTGATTTTAGACGACGATCGTTTTCATTTGAAAGGAAACGCAAAAAGAAAATAATCTTTTTGCCTCCATTTATTATTTAAGATAAGGTTAATGCTCTACTTGTTCTTTTTTTAATTCAAATGATATTTTTATCTTTCTGACGTTTTAAACGTATCGGAAGACGTTATTTATTCTAATAAAAAACAACACTCTAAATATAAAATTATTTCTTGCAGTAATTATAAAAGCCGAAAACAGAACTCAAAAACAATCTGGCTAAATAAAAGTAATAAAATTTGCTTTAAGGAAAAATTTTCTATGTACACACAGACCCTGTATGAGTTAAGTCAGGAGGCTGAACGCCTGTTACAGCTTTCTCGTCAACAGTTGCAGTTACTGGAAAAAATGCCTCTCTCTATACCCGGAGACGATGCGCCACAGCTGACTTTACCCTGGAGTCAGCCTAATATCATCGAGCGTCACGCGATGCTGAATAATGAGTTGCGTAAAATTTCTCGACTGGAAATGGTGCTGGCAATTGTCGGCACCATGAAAGCAGGGAAATCAACCACCATTAATGCCATTGTTGGTACAGAGGTTTTGCCTAATCGCAATCGTCCAATGACTGCGCTGCCGACGCTTATTCGTCATACGCCCGGGCAAAAAGAACCGGTACTGCATTTTTCACATGTCGCGCCAATCGATGGTTTAATTCAACAATTACAACAGCGCCTGCGTGACTGCGATATTAAGCATCTGACCGATGTGCTGGAAATAGATAAAGATATGCGTGCGCTTATGCAGCGGATCGAAAATGGCGTCGCTTTCGAAAAATATTATCTGGGTGCCCAGCCTATTTTTCATTGTCTGAAAAGTTTGAATGATTTGGTGCGACTGGCGAAGGCGCTGGACGTCGATTTTCCTTTTTCTGCTTACGCCGCCATTGAGCATATTCCCGTGATTGAAGTGGAGTTTGTCCATCTGGCGGGGCTGGAGAGTTATCCCGGTCAGTTGACGTTACTGGATACCCCTGGGCCAAATGAAGCCGGGCAACCGCATCTGCAAAAAATGCTTAACCAGCAGCTGGCTCGCGCCTCGGCGGTACTGGCGGTGCTGGATTATACGCAACTGAAATCGATCTCCGATGAAGAGGTCCGTGAGGCGATTTTGGCGGTGGGGCAATCGGTGCCGCTGTATGTGCTGGTCAATAAGTTCGATCAACAGGATCGTAACAGTGACGACGCCGACCAGGTGCGGGCACTGATTTCCGGGACGCTGATGAAAGGCTGTATTACGCCACAGCAGATATTTCCAGTGTCGTCGATGTGGGGCTACCTGGCGAATCGGGCGCGTAATGAGTTAGCCAACAACGGTAAGTTACCCGCGCCAGAGCAACAACGCTGGGTGGAGGATTTTGCCCATGCTGCGCTCGGCAGGCGCTGGCGTCATGCCGACCTGGCGGACCTCGAACATATTCGTCATGCTGCCGATCAGTTGTGGGAAGATTCGCTGTTCGCCCAGCCAATTCAGGCGTTGCTTCATGCCGCTTACGCTAATGCCTCGTTGTATGCTCTGCGATCTGCCGCGCATAAACTGTTGAATTACGCGCAGCAGGCGCGGGAATACCTGGATTTTCGTGCGCACGGGTTAAACGTCGCTTGTGAACAATTGCGGCAAAATATCCACCAGATCGAAGAAAGTTTGCAGCTATTTCAACTCAATCAGGCTCAGGTGAGCGGCGAGATTAAACATGAAATCGAGCTGGCCCTGACCTCCGCCAACCTCTTTCTGCGTCAACAGCAAGATGCGGTGAATGCCCAGTTAGCCGCGTTGTTTCAGGATGATTCGGGGTCATTAAGCGAGATTCGTACCTGCTGTGAGACACTGTTACAGACGGCGCAGAACACCATCAGTCGCGACTTTACGCTGCGTTTTGCCGAGCTTGAATCCACTCTTTGCCGGGTGTTAACCGATGTTATTCGGCCCATTGAGCAACAAGTCAAAATGGAATTGAGCGAGTCAGGGTTTCGTCCTGGGTTTCATTTTCCTGTTTTTCACGGCGCAGTTCCCCACTTCAACACTCGCCAGCTGTTCAGTGAAGTCATCTCCCGCCAGGACGCAATGGACGAGCAGAGCACGCGTTTAGGCGTTGTGCGTGAGACTTTTTCGCGCTGGTTGAATCAGCCCGACTGGGGACGGGGAAATGAGAAATCCCCGGCGGAGGCTATTGATTACAGAGTGTTGCAACGAGCATTAAGCGCAGAAGTCGATCTTTATTGCCAACAAATGGCTAAAGTTCTGGCAGAGCAGGTCGATGAATCTGTTACGGCAGGCATGAATACTTTTTTCGCTGAGTTCGCTTCATGTTTGACGGAATTACAGACGCGTTTACGCGAAAGTCTGGCTCTGCGTCAACAAAATGAATCGGTGGTCAGGCTGATGCAGCAGCAATTGCAGCAGACTGTGATGACTCATGGCTGGATTTACACCGACGCTCAGCTGTTACGCGATGATATTCAAACACTTTTCACGGCAGAACGATATTGACCAAGACGTTGCTGGACGGCCCCGGTCGTGTGCTGGAGTCGATTCATTCCCGCTTTTTAGTGGATCTGGCGCAGGGCGATGATGCCCGCCATCCACAAGCCCATCAGCAGCAGTTTCGTGAACGACTGATGCAGGAACTTCTTGCGCGCGTGCAGCTTCAGGCATGGACGAACGGCGGCATGTTAAATGCGCCGCTTAGCCTGCGTCTGACATTGGTGGAAAAACTGGCGTCGATGCTGGATCCCGGTCATCTGGCGCTGACGCAGATCGCGCAGCATCTGGCGCTGCTGCAAAAAATGGATCACCGCCAGCACTCTGCTTTCCCGGAGCTTCCGCAGCAAATTGCCGCCTTGTATGAGTTGTTTTCAGCCCGTTGTCGCTGGAAGGAAAAGGCGTTAACGCAACGAGGATTACTGGTACAGGCCGGTGATCAGAGTGAGCAAATTTTTACCCGCTGGCGTGCTGGGGCGTATAACGCCTGGTCGTTGCCTGGGCGCTGTTTTATCGTTCTGGAGGAGTTGCGCTGGGGGGCATTTGGCGATGCCTGCCGTCTGGGAAGCCCGCAAGCGGTGGCGTTGTTGCTGGGTGATTTGCGCGAGAAAGCGACACAACATCTGGCAGAGAGTATCAATGCGGCACCGACCACGCGTCACTATTACCATCAGTGGTTTGCCTCTTCGACCGTTCCGACGGGAGGGGAGCATGCTGATTTTTTAAGTTGGCTGGGAAAGTGGACCACGGCAGATAAACAACCCGTTTGCTGGTCAGTGACCCAACGCTGGCAAACTGTCGCGCTGGGGATGCCACGACTCTGTTCAGCGCAGCGTTTGGTGGGGGCAATGGTCGAGGAAATCTTCTCTGTAAATTTGGCGTAAATAATCAGTTACATCAATGAGTCCTAAACGAAATCCATGTGTGAAGTTGATCACAAATTTAAACACTGGTAGGGTAAAAAGGTCATTAACTGCCCAATTCAGGCGTCAACTGGTTTGATTGTACATTCCTTAACCGGAGGGTGTAAGCAAACCCGCTACGCTTGTTACAGAGATTGCATCCTGCAATTCCCGCTCCCCTTTTGCGGCCGTCGCGCTGATTATTCTGGCGTTTGCGGAAATGGGCCAACTCTGCGAGGAAAGCTATGCTGAAAAGGAAAAAAGTAAAACCGATTACCCTTCGTGATGTCACTATTATTGATGACGGTAAACTGCGTAAAGCCATTACCGCAGCATCACTGGGTAATGCAATGGAATGGTTCGATTTTGGTGTTTATGGTTTTGTTGCTTACGCATTAGGTAAAGTTTTTTTCCCGGGGGCTGACCCCAGCGTGCAGATGGTTGCTGCACTTGCCACTTTCTCCGTTCCCTTTCTGATTCGACCGCTTGGCGGACTCTTCTTTGGTATGTTGGGCGATAAATATGGTCGCCAGAAGATCCTCGCTATCACTATTGTGATTATGTCGATCAGTACGTTCTGTATTGGCTTAATACCGTCCTACGACACGATTGGTATTTGGGCACCGATTCTGCTGTTGATCTGTAAGATGGCACAAGGTTTCTCGGTCGGCGGTGAATATACCGGGGCGTCGATATTTGTTGCGGAATACTCCCCTGACCGTAAACGTGGCTTTATGGGCAGCTGGCTGGACTTCGGTTCTATTGCCGGGTTTGTGCTGGGTGCGGGCGTGGTGGTGTTAATTTCGACCATTGTCGGCGAAGCGAACTTCCTCGACTGGGGCTGGCGTATTCCGTTCTTTATTGCTCTGCCGTTAGGGATTATCGGGCTTTACCTGCGCCATGCGCTGGAAGAAACTCCGGCGTTCCAGCAGCATGTTGATAAACTGGAACAGGGCGACCGCGAAGGTTTGCAAGATGGCCCGAAAGTCTCGTTTAAAGAGATTGCCACTAAATACTGGCGCAGCCTGTTGACATGTATTGGTCTGGTAATTGCCACCAACGTGACTTACTACATGTTGCTGACCTATATGCCGAGTTATTTGTCGCATAACCTGCATTACTCCGAAGACCACGGGGTGCTGATTATTATCGCCATTATGATCGGTATGCTGTTTGTCCAGCCGGTGATGGGCTTGCTGAGTGACCGTTTTGGCCGTCGTCCGTTTGTGCTACTTGGTAGTGTTGCACTGTTTGTGTTGGCGATCCCGGCGTTTATTCTGATTAACAGTAACGTCATCGGCCTGATTTTTGCCGGGTTACTGATGCTGGCGGTGATCCTTAACTGCTTTACGGGCGTTATGGCTTCTACCTTGCCAGCGATGTTCCCGACGCATATCCGTTACAGCGCGCTGGCGGCGGCATTTAATATTTCGGTGCTGGTTGCCGGTCTGACGCCAACGTTGGCGGCCTGGCTGGTCGAAAGCTCGCAGAATCTGATGATGCCTGCCTATTACCTGATGGTAGTGGCGGTGGTTGGTTTAATCACCGGCGTAACCATGAAAGAGACGGCGAATCGTCCGTTGAAAGGTGCGACACCGGCGGCGTCAGATATACAGGAAGCGAAGGAAATTCTCGTCGAGCATTACGATAATATCGAGCAGAAAATCGATGATATTGACCACGAGATTGCCGATTTGCAGGCGAAACGTACCCGCCTGGTGCAGCAGCATCCGCGAATTGATGAATAAGCTGAAACGGATGGCCTGATGTGATGCTGTCTTATCAGGCCAATTGAACTCTTAAGGTTCACTTAATCTCTGACGCGCATACTCTCCTCCAGGTTAACGGAGGAGAGTGCAATGAAAAACCGTGTTTATGAAAGTTTAACTACCGTGTTCAGCGTGCTGGTGGTCAGCAGCTTTCTTTATATCTGGTTTGCCACGTACTGATCTTTTTTCAGCCGTATCCAGGCCCGTGTGCCAGAAGTCTCTTGCCGGTTTTGCAGGAAAAACTGCCCGTGATGCAACTGTGTAATGCGGCTGACAATACTTAACCCCAGACCAATCCCGCCATAACGGCTGTCCATACGTACAAACGCTTTACTCAACTCCCCGCATTTACTCTCATCAATACCCGGTCCTTCATCTTCAACGGCCATGACCGCTCCGCCATCTTCTTGCAGCTTAATCATAATGTTGCTGCCTTGCGGGCTGTAACGATGGGCATTTTCTACCAGGTTTCGCAATAACATCCGCAGCAGGGTTGCATCACCCTGAACGGTGATGTCGGCGGCGCTCTCTGGCAATAGCAGGGTTTGCTGGCGCTGGTCGAGCATGGTACTGAGTTCGTCATACGAGGGGAGAATGACATCTTCCAGCAGTTTTACATGTTGATAATTACCGGAAGAAAATGACTGTCCGGCACGTGCCAGTTGTAACAACTGGGAGACGCTATCCATCATCTGATCAAGCCTTGCCACTAACGGTGCTACATCAATGTGATGCGTTTTCGCCAGCAGTTCCAGATGCAAACGCACCCCTGCCAGTGGCGTTCGCAGTTCGTGCGCGACGTCAGCGGTAAACAACCTTTCGTTATCCAGCGTGTTGGTCAGGCGACTGACCAGATCGTTTAACGCTGAAACCACCGCTTCGATTTCGAGGGTGGCGCTGTGAATGGCAATGGGTGTTAAGTTGTCGGCGGTGCGTGCTACCAGCTCTTTTTGCAGCTCCGCCAGCGGGCGGGTGATGCGGCGTACCGCCTGATAGCAGATAAATAGCGTCAGGCTGACCATAAAGACGCCAGGGACAATCAGGCTGGCGACCGCCTCGCGGATCTCACGCATGATGTGGCGATCGTTGTTACGATTGTCGCGTAGCGCCTGCTCAAACAGCTGAATCTGCTCGGTACTTTCATGCCATAGCCAGAAGACGCTGATCAGCTCAAACACCAACAAAATGGCCCCGATGGTCAATATCAGCCGTTGGCGCAGCGATATTGGTCGGCGCAGAAAACGCATCAGATTCAATTAGTTTTCCTCATTCGCGACCAGCATATAGCCAAAGCCGCGCACGGTGCGGATACGGGCTTTGCCCACTTTGTCGCGCAGATTGTGGATATGCACTTCAAGAGTGTTGGTCGAGGGTTCGTTGTCCCAGTTATAGATGTCGTTGTAGAGAATTTCCCGATGCACCGGACTACCTGCTTTAAGCATTAACCGTGATAGCAGAGCATATTCTTTGGGCGTCAGAATCAACTCTTCACCGTCCATCCATACCTGACGGCGACCCATATTCAGCGTCAGATTGCCAACAATCAACTCACTTTCGCCCTGATTATTATGGCGTCGTAGCAGGGCGCGGATACGGGCATGTAACTCTTCCAGCGCAAAAGGCTTTACCAGGTAGTCATCGGCACCGACATCCAGCCCGGCGATTTTGTCGGTAAGGGTATCGCGGGCGGTGAGAATTAACACCGGCAGGGTGTATTTTTTCTGCCGGATTCGGGCGAGAAAATGCAGCCCATCTTCGTCGGGTAAGCCTAAATCCAGTACCACCAGGCTGTAATGACCGGTCTCAAGGCTTTGTTCCGCCATCCGCGCGGTTGTCACGCCATCGCACGCGTAGCCTTCGGTTTGCGCCGCCAGAATCAATCCCTGCAATAACAGCGTATCGTCTTCAACAATCAGAATTTTCATTCACTCACTCTCCTGCAAGTTTGCAGAATATCATCCGCAGCCTGGTAATACTTCGTCTCAACGCCAGTTAATCCCAATAGCGTGGAGAATAAATTGTCTTGTGAATAGTGTTGCGTTTGCGCCTGTTTCTGTAGGCAACTTTGGTCAACCTGATACCGTTTTTGATAATCCTCAGACAGCCACAGCAGCATCGGCACCTGTTTTTGGCTATCTGGGGCGATGGCATAAGGCAAACCGTGCAGATAGATGCCATTTTCACCTAACGATTCACCGTGGTCAGAAAGATAAACCAGGCTGGTGGTAAATTTATCCTGATGTTCTTTCAGTAGATTAATTGCTTTATCAACAATATAGTCGACGTAGACCAGCGTATTGTCGTAAGTGTTTACCAGTTGCTCTTGGGTACAGGTCTGGATCTCGTTGGTGTCGCAGGTAGGGGTAAATTTCCTGAACTGTGGCGGATAGCGATTGTAATAGGTCGGGCCGTGACTGCCGATGGTGTGTAAGACAATTACGCCATCACCTTGCAGGTTATTGATGTACTCTTCCAGCCCGTGGAAAAGCACTTCGTCATAACATTCGCCGTTGATACACTGACCAGGCAGGTTCAGCGCAGTGACGTTCTGGTGAGGCACGCGATCGCAGGCACCTTTGCAGCCACCATCGTTGTCATTCCACAGCACGTTTATGCCCGCCCGCTGAATGATATCCAGCACGCCTTCCTGATGTTGTGCCAGTTCTTCTTTGTAATGCTCACGCGGCATATCCGAGAACATGCATGGTACTGAAACTGCCGTTGCCGTGCCGCAAGACGCAGTATTGGGGAAATAGACCACGTTATCTTTCGCCAGCCGCGGGTTAGTTTCACGCGGGTAGCCGTTGAGGGAGAAGTTCTCCGCCCGCGAGGTTTCGCCGACAATCAAAATGGTCAAATTTTTACGTTTCTCGTTCTGCATTAACGGGTTGCGGTGCGCGTCTTCACCAATTCGCACCAGCGGCAGATTTGCCAGTCGCTGATGGGAGTACCATGACCAGCTGGCAACAATGCTGTTAGAGGGGCTTAAGGACTTCACCAGCTCTTTGTTGTTACGAAACAGCGAGGCGTAGTCTTTATAAAACAGTGCGGCGACCAGCAAAATCAGCAGTACAGAAACCAGAATATTGGCACCACGGAAAAGAACACTGCGCAGACGCGAGGTGGCAGGTTTGATTTTAATCCAGCAGGCAATCAGCGCAGCAAGCACGCCGCTGAATCCCAGCGTAAATAACATTTGCGGTGTCATCAGCGCATAACTTTCTGCTGGGGTGGTATCAATAATATTGGCAATCATCGAGCGGTCGATGACGATGCCGTAAGTCATTATGAAATATTGTGCTGCCGCGCCAACCAGAATAAACAGGCAGGCCAGCGGTCGATTAAGCCATAAGAAAGAGCTTAGTGTCAGGACAATATTAATCACGCTGAAAGCGACGACCGGCATCGACAAGAAAACCAGTACGTTATGCAGCGAGTCCAGCGGCAGCGCCTGCAACACCTGTTTAAAAAAGGCAATATTCAGGCAGATAGAGATATAAAAAGCGGCCAACAATAGCCAGGCGAGTAAATTCAAAGAGGGTCTTTTTAGTAGGCGCTTCAACATCACGGTGTTTCCATCGAACAAAGTGCGCATATGCTCGCAAAGCAAAATTAAGCCAACCTTAAGTTCTTAAGGTTGGCTTTTATGTTTGCGGGATTAAGGGGAATTAATCTTTGCTTATTGGTGCATCTAAGGGATACGGGTTTTTATGCAGCCGGTTGTAATTCAGCGCATACATGGCGGTGATGACCATCAGGGTGACAAATGACCACATAACCTCTTTCGCGCCGGACCCTACTACGGCCCAGATGCAGTAGAGGAAGGCAATGGTAGTAACAGCCAGATATGCCGGGCGTGCTTTACCAAAGTGGCCGTGGCCGAGCAGCAGTAACGCCGCACAGGTGTAAAGATATGGCACCAGTGTAAAGATGACCGACACGGAAGAAACCAGACCGAATTCTTTGGTCGCGTTTGGCGAAATGCTGCTGAGCTGGAAGATGGTCATCAAAATTCCGACGATAATCAGCCCCGCCACTGGCGTACCCGCTTTGTTTACACGAGCAAAAATCGGTGGGAACAGCCCGTCATCGGCAGCGGCTTTCGCCGTTTGACCCGCCAGCAATGTCCAGCCGCCCAGTGAACCTAAGCAACCCGCAGCTGCGCAGAAAGAAACAATGGCCCCGGCGGTGTCACCCAGCGCCATCCGTGCGGCATCACCGAATGGCGAAGCAGAAACGCGCAGTGCGGCATTAGGGATCATCCCCATAATCGCGGTGGTAGAAAGTACATAGCAAACGGCGGCAATCAATACCCCACCAATGGTGGCGATAGGGACGTTGCGTTTCGGGTTTTTCACCACACCTGCGGCAACGGAGGCACTTTCCACACCGATGAACGACCACAGCGTAACGTTAAGGGTACTTTGAATCGCGCCGAAGGTGCCCAGGCCGCTGACGTTCCATGCCGCCATATAGGTTTCACCACGGAACCAGAACCAGCCAAATACGGCAATCCCGACGATGGGGATCAGCGCCAGCACGGTGGCAACGGCCTGCACGCGGGTGATCATTTTCGGACCGACAATGTTCAGCAGGACGAAGATCCACAGCACCACGACGCAGGTGATGGTTAATACCAGTGGATCTTTCAGAATCGGGAAGAAGTAACTTAAATATCCAACGCCAATGACCACCATGGCGATATTGCCGATCCAGCAGGCCAGCCAGTAGAGGACGTTAGTTTGATAACCGAGAAACGGGCCAAAGCAGCGGCGGGCGTAAGCGTAAGAACCACCAGGGCTTGGGTCGAGGAACGACATTTTGGCGTATACCATCGAGAGCCCCAGCGCACCGATAATCGTCACCAACCATCCATAAATGGCAATCCCGCCAGTGGAGGCCAGGTTTGCAGGTAACAGAAAAACACCTGACCCCATAATATTCCCCGACACCATCAGGGTGACGGGGATTAAGCCCACTTTGTGAGCATCAGCATCCGAAGACATAATTAAACTCCTGCGAAGGCGAGCTTCGTGACAATAAATTACGTCATATCATACGCCTGCATTCGATAGTTGAATTATTATCGACCGGGTTATCGCTGATGCCGTTATTAATATAGCTCTTCGTTAAGGTTAAAAATCAGGCGACAGTGCGTTCTCTGTGCTGACTAACATAATGCAGAGGCGTCATACCGTAGAAGTCTTTAAAGACAGAAATAAAGTACGACGTACTGTTGTAGCCACACGACTGTGAGACCTGAGAGATATTTTTACCGTCCATCATTAATTCATTGACGGCATAACGCATGCGGCAGGTGGTGATTATTTGGCTATAACTGGTGTTTTCGCTTTTCAGCTTTTTCTTTAACAGACTTGGGCTAAGACATAAACAACTGGCTACCATACTAAGATTCCAGTCTTTGTGGATATCGCTTTCAATAATTTGATAAACGCTGTCACTTACACAATTACGTAACATATACATCATTAAAGAAAGGAATTTTTTACTGTCGAGAAAACGGGATAGCACAGTGAATAATAATGCACGTGTTCGTTCCTTTTCTGACTCAGTTTCAGCGGGCATCATGCTATGTTGCGCGGCAACGCGAAAGACGTCTGGCGTCAGGCATGGCAGGGTGAGGATGGGCGTAGCGCTACGTTGCCATACTGGTATTTGCGAGAGATCTTTATTCAGAAACCGGAGGTAATCTTTGATGATGTCGTGACTAATATGAGCAACCAAAGTGTTATTAAGAGAGGAGACGTCGATAATATTATTTTCACAATTTAATAACGCCATATGGTTAGCTTTAAGGCTAATAGGTTCTTTCCCATTCACCCTTATCCAGACATCTTTTTCAGTCAATAAAACAATACAAGGTTGGTCGCTGCAAATCCTCATACATGTACTCCTGAGTGCGAATAAAAGACCAGTTCTCGCTAAAGCAAAGCGATACCGGGAAATGGTTATATAATTGTATGATGAATATAAACATGCATAAAAATAACGAGTTTTACTAATATTACAAATTTTTATAGTAATTTCTCATGTACATATTTTTTTACAGGATAAATAACAGGCGAAAAAAAGCGCGGGGTGGGACCGCGCAAAAAGTATGACATTTTTGTTTGCAGCAATTTTTATGAAAACGTTGCCATACTAAAAAGGCCTCAAGCCAGGCGGCGTAATGTTATTTAACAATTACGCCTTCAGCGGAATAGTGGTTACGCTTTCACACACATGACGTGGTAAATACCGTCAATAATTTCAGTCCCTTCAGTTTCGTGTTCAAATCCAGGGAAATGATGGTCCCAGGATTGCAGGGAGCGTAAATAACTTACCTGTGGACTGTTTTTATCGCCGAAGTTTTCACCAGACAGTAGCATCGGGATTCCTGGCGGATACGGGATAACTGAGTTTGCCGCGATGCGTCCAGGCAGATTTTCAATGGATACCAGTTCGACATTGTTATCGACAATTGCGTTGTACGCTTCACGCGGGGTGATTTCCGCCACCGGCAGGCCGGAATAGGCTTCGTTCAACCGTGCGCCAGGGTTATTTTCTTTTAGCCAGGCAAACATGGTGTCACCCAGATCGTGAATCCCCATATTCGCGTAAGTGTCAGGATATTGTTCAACAAGTTCCGGCATGACCTGCGCCAGCGGTGTGTTGGCGTCGTAGTGGCGTTTGAAGGAGCAAAGGGTGTTAACCAGAGTTCCCCATTTCCCACGGGTTACGCCCATAGAGAACAGGAACATAATTTGGAAGTCAGTGGTGCGGGTAGGCACAATGCCGTGGCGACCAAGCCAGGCAGTGACCAGCGCCGCCGGAACACCGGTTTCTTCCAGTTCACCATCTTCACCCATTCCCGGTGCGAGAATGCTGACTTTAATTGGGTCGAGCATACTCCAGTTATCCGGAATATCTTTGAAGCCGTGCCAGCTTTCGCCCGGATGCATTACCCAGCAGTCCTGAACGGTGGTCAGCAGTTTGGTTGGCGCGTCAGCAAAGTCGTAGGTTTTGCCGGTTTGTGGATCGGTGACCACTTCTTTGTTCCACGGTTTGAAGAACCATCTACCGTCATGGGTGAACTCTTTATACAGCCGTGCCATCGCTTGACGGAAATCAACCGCTTCGTCGATCACTTCCTGGGTCAGTGACAGGCCACTGTTGCCGTCCATCATCGACACCGCCACGTCGTTAGATGCACAGATGGCATACAGCGGGGAGGTGGTGGCATGCATCATGTATGCCTGGTTGAAGCGGGAGAAGTTAATCGCCCCACGACCTTCACGCACATGAATGTAAGAGGCCTGTGACAGCGCATTCAGCAGTTTGTGGGTTGAGTGGGTGGCGAAAACGGTAGGACCGTTGTGATCGCCAGGTTCACCGCGCATGGCATAGTGATCGGCATAGATCGGGTTGAAACGTGCATAGCCGTACCAGGCTTCGTCAAAGTGCAGACGATCGGAAGTTTTTTCCAGCAGATCCTGCGCTTCTTTAGCGTTATAACACACGCCGTCATAGGTGCAGTTGGTTACCACGCAGTAAGACGGTTTTTGCCCGGCTTTGTCTTTGGTCAGCGGGCTTTCACTGATTTTCTTCTGCAAGGTTTCAGGTTGCATTTCCTGCGGATAGATTGGCCCGATAATGCCGTAGCGGTTGCGGCTTGGCACCATGTAGACCGGTTTCGCGCCCGTCAGCATCAAGCCTTGTTCGATGGATTTATGGCAGTTACGGTCAACGACCACTACATCGTTATCGGTCATGCAAGCCTGCATGATGGTACGGTTAGAGCCGGAAGTACCGACGACTACCGACCAGGAGCGATCGGCACCAAATACGCGTGCGGCATATTTTTCGCTTTCGCCAAATGCGCCAGTATGGTCAAGCAAAGAACCGAGGGAAGTCCGTTCGATGCCCATGTCGGTGCGGAACAGATTTTCACCATAGTAGTCATGGTAGAAACGTCCGGCGGGTGTTTTGGTAAAGCCAACGCCGCCCTGGTGGCCTGGCGCTGCCCAGGAATATTCATGGATGTTGCTATATTTCATCAGCGCGCTGAACAGTGGCGGCAACAGCTGCTGGCGGTAGCGGGTCATTGCGGCAACGGCGCGTCCGGCGATAAAGTCGGCGGTATCTTCCAGAATCCAGGCGAATTCATCGACAAGCTCCAGCAGATCTCGGTCCATTGCGGCGAGGGCTTTTTCCCGATCGCCCAACAGGAAGACCGGCACGTTTTGTTGGCGCTCATGAAGCTTACCGATCAATTGTCTGACGTTTTGATGTTCGTCCGGATGTTCCATTTGATAGCTGAACATCAGGCAGTCAATGGCTTCGTTTGAAGAGAGAATGGCAAAGCCATCATCAAAGGAGGTGGATTTAATCACGGTAACATTTTGCTGGCTTAAAGCATCTGCCAGACGCTCAACGGCGTTACCGACCCAGGTGTCCTGATGGAGAAACTCGCTTTCAACAATTAATACTTTCATCATTGCTTACCCGGTTATGAAGGAATCTTCGTTGCGGGCAAGTATCTTCCGGCCTTTTCGGGCTGTAAAGCGCATGAAAAACAAACATTTTTTAAATATTCATTTTTATAAACAATATGTTATGTGATTATTTTGATTTATTTTCACTGCTTATTATCGACGGCTAAACTATTTTTTTGGCTGATACTGATATCGTCTTTAGCCGGGAAACGTCTGGCGGCGCTGTTGGCTAAGTTTGCGGTATTGTTGCGGTGACATGCCGACATATTTGCCGAACGTGCTGTAAAAACGGCTACTCGAACGAAAGCCTGCCGTCAGGGCAATATCGAGAATACTTTTATCGGTATCGCTCAGTAACGCACGAACGTGGTTGATGCGCATCGCAGTAATGTACTGTTTCATCGTCAATTGCATGACCCGCTGGAATATCCCCATTGCATAGTTGGCGTTAAGTTTGACGTGCTCAGCCACATCGTTGATGGTCAGCGCCTGATCATAGTTTTCGGCAATAAAGCCCAGCATCTGGCTGACATAAAATTGCGCATGGCGCGAGACGCTGTTTTTGTGTGTGCGCGAGGTTTTATTGACCAGAATCGGTTCCCAGCCAGAGAGGCTAAATCGCTTGAGCATCAGGCCAATTTCATCAATGGCGAGCTGGCGAATTTGCTCGTTCGGACTGTTCAATTCCTGCTGCCAGCGGCGCACTTCAAACGGGCTAAGTTGCTGTGTCGCCAGTGATTTGATCACCATGCCGTGAGTGACGTGGTTAATCAGGTCTTTATCCAGCGGCCAGGAGAGAAACAGATGCATCGGCAGATTAAAAATCGCCATGCTCTGACAGGTTCCGGTATCTGTTAGTTGGTGCGGTGTACAGGCCCAGAACAGCGTGATATGTCCCTGATTGATACTCACTTTTTCATTGTTGATCAGGTATTCCACATCGCCATCGAAAGGCACATTCACTTCGACCTGACCATGCCAGTGGCTGGTGGGCATGATATGCGGTGCGCGAAACTCAATCTCCATCCGCTGGTACTCCGAATACAGCGACAGCGGGCTGCGGGTCTGTTTTTCGTCGCTGCTGCACATAAAAGTATCTGTATTCATGGATGACTCTCTTTCCTGGAATATCAGAATTATGGCAGGAGTGAGGGAGGATGACTGCGAGTGGGAGCACGGTTTTCGCCCTCTTGCCAGAGGGGCGAAGGGATCATCCGAGTACCATGAGGCCGAAAACTCTTCTTTTCAGGTAATTTATTCCCATAAACTCAGATTTACTGATACTTCACGCAGGATCTGAGTTTATGGGAATGCTCAACCTGGAAGCCGGAGGTTTTCTGCAGATTCGCCTGCCATGATGAAGTTATTCAAGCAAGCCAGGAGATCTGCATGATGTCTGCACCCAAAATTACATTTATCGGCGCTGGTTCGACGATTTTCGTTAAAAATATTCTTGGTGATGTGTTCCATCGCGAGGCGCTGAAAACGGCGCATATTGCCCTGATGGACATTGATCCCACCCGCCTGGAAGAGTCGCATATTGTGGTGCGCAAGTTGATGGATTCAGCAGGGGCCAGCGGCAAAATCACCTGCCACACCCAACAGAAAGAAGCCTTACAGGATGCCGATTTTGTCGTGGTGGCATTTCAGATTGGCGGTTATGAACCTTGCACGGTGACTGATTTTGAGGTCTGTAAGCGCCACGGTCTGGAACAAACCATTGCCGATACACTGGGGCCGGGCGGTATTATGCGCGCGCTACGTACCATTCCTCACCTGTGGCAAATTTGCGAGGACATGACGGAAGTCTGCCCCGATGCCACCATGCTCAACTATGTTAACCCAATGGCGATGAATACCTGGGCGATGTATGCCCGTTATCCGCATATCAAACAGGTAGGGCTGTGCCATTCGGTGCAGGGAACGGCGGAAGAGCTGGCGCGTGACCTCAATATCGACCCGGCTACGCTGCGTTACCGTTGTGCGGGTATCAACCATATGGCGTTTTACCTGGAACTGGAGCGCAAAACCGCCGACGGCAGTTACGTGAATCTCTACCCGGAACTGCTGGCGGCTTATGAGGCAGGGCAGGCACCGAAGCCAAATATTCATGGTAATACTCGCTGCCAGAATATTGTGCGTTACGAAATGTTCAAAAAGCTGGGCTACTTCGTCACTGAATCGTCAGAACATTTTGCTGAGTACACACCGTGGTTTATTAAGCCAGGTCGTGAGGATTTGATTGAGCGTTATAAAGTACCGCTGGATGAGTACCCGAAACGCTGCGTCGAGCAGCTGGCGAACTGGCATAAAGAGCTGGAGGAGTATAAGAACGCCTCCCGGATTGATATTAAACCGTCACGGGAATATGCCAGCACAATCATGAACGCTATCTGGACTGGCGAGCCGAGTGTGATTTACGGCAACGTCCGTAACGATGGATTGATTGATAACCTGCCACAAGGATGTTGTGTGGAAGTGGCCTGTTTAGTTGATGCTAATGGCATTCAGCCGACCAAAGTCGGTACGCTACCTTCGCATCTGGCCGCCCTGATGCAAACCAATATCAACGTACAGACGCTGCTGACGGAAGCCATTCTCACAGAAAATCGCGACCGTGTTTACCACGCCGCGATGATGGACCCGCATACTGCCGCCGTGCTGGGCATTGACGAAATATATGCTCTTGTTGACGACCTGATTGCCGCCCACGGCGACTGGCTGCCAGGCTGGTTGCACCGTTAAGAGGTAATCGCTTCCGGCGCTCTGGTGATTAAGCCATAGCGCCGTAGCTGGCGGCAATGAAAGCGAGCAAGGAATATCACCGTCGTTAATGCGCCAAGCAGCGCGCAGAACATATCGGATTGTGTGTCCCATTGGTCGCCCTGGGTACCGAGAAAATCATCCGCTCCCTGACCCATTGCCAGCGCTGCCCACCACTCGATTAATTCATACATCGCGCTTATCGCCAGCGCCACGCAGCAGACCAGGAACGCCACCATTTTACGTCCGCGCACGTACATCCCGCGAACGAGAATTTCTCGTGCCACCAGTGCAGGCACCAGCCCCTGGAAAAAGTGCCCCAGCTTGTCATACGGATTACGACTCAACCCCAGCCATTCCTGCACCTCAAAACCAACGGGGACTTTCGCGTAGGTGTATTGTCCGCCGACCATCAGGATGATGGCGTGAAAGAAAATGAGCGTATAGAGCAGCGGCGTTAACGGATAACGTCTGGCGGTGGCAAGCAGTAGCGGCACGACAATAATCACCGGTGTCACTTCCATCAGCCAGGTGAGTTTGTCATTGGCCGAAATGCCGGTATAAATCAGGATTAACGTTAGCGCCAGTGCGCCGGTGTTAAGAATTAACGGCTTGAGTGTGCGGGTCATGGTGAGTTCGCAAGTCAGGGAAAATACTGACTATTCACCAGCAAGCGTGAAATTACAATCGCAAAAGAGGTGGCCCAGGGGGATCACCTGGCAGCATGCTGCCAGGCGCTGGGCCGAAGAGGTTACTTAGTGCAGTTCGCGCACTGTTTGTTGACGATTTGCTGGAAGAAGTCGTTGCCTTTGTCATCGACCAGGATAAACGCCGGGAAATCTTCTACTTCGATTTTCCAGATAGCTTCCATACCCAGCTCCGGATAAGCGACGCATTCCAGATGCTTGATGCTCTGCTGCGCCAGTACCGCCGCCGGGCCGCCGATACTACCGAGGTAGAAGCCGCCGTGTTTATGACACGCGTCGGTAACCTGCTGACTGCGGTTACCTTTCGCCAGCATGATCATGCTGCCGCCGTGGGATTGCAGCAGATCCACGTAGGAGTCCATACGACCTGCGGTGGTTGGGCCAAGTGAACCTGATGGATAACCGGCAGGCGTTTTCGCCGGACCCGCGTAGTAGATCGGGTGATCTTTGATGTACTGCGGCAGTTCTTTACCGGCGTCAATCAGCTCTTTCAGCTTGGCATGTGCAATATCGCGACCCACGATAATAGTGCCGGTGAGCGACAAGCGGGTGGATACCGGGTATTGCGAAAGCTGGGCGAGGATCTCTTTCATCGGGCGGTTAAGGTCGACTTTCACCGCTTCGCCTTCACCGGCCTGACGCAGTTCTTGTGGAATGTACTGGCCTGGATTGTGTTCCAGTTTTTCGATCCAGATACCTTCGCGGTTGATTTTCGCTTTAATGTTACGGTCAGCGGAGCAGGAGACGCCCATACCTACCGGGCAGGATGCGCCGTGACGTGGCAGACGGATCACGCGGATGTCGTGCGCGAAGTATTTACCGCCAAACTGCGCGCCAAGGCCGAGTTTCTGGGCCTCTTCCAGCAGTTCCTGTTCCAGCTGGACATCGCGGAACGCCTGACCATGTTCGTTCCCTTCGGTCGGCAGTTCATCGTAATAGTGAGCGCTTGCTAACTTGACGGTTTTCAGGTTGGTTTCCGCAGACGTACCGCCAATCACAAACGCGATATGGTACGGCGGGCAGGCTGCAGTACCGAGTGTACGCATTTTCTCGACGAGGAAGTTTTTCAGTTTGCCGGGAGTCAGCAAAGCTTTGGTTTCCTGGTAGAGATACGTTTTATTGGCAGAGCCACCGCCTTTGGCGACGCAGAGGAATTTGTATTCGTCGCCATCTACCGCGTACAGGTCGATTTGCGCAGGCAGGTTCGTGCCGGTGTTGACCTCTTTGTACATGTCCAGCGGCGCGTTTTGTGAGTAACGCAGGTTATCTTCGATATAGGTGTTATAGACACCTTTCGACAGCGCTTCTTCATCGCCGCCACCGGTCCACACGCGCTGACCTTTTTTACCGACGATGATCGCGGTGCCGGTGTCCTGGCAGGTCGGCAGCACGCCTTTGGCGGCGATTTCTGAGTTTCTTAAGAATTGCAGCGCCACGTACTTGTCGTTTTCGCTGGCTTCTGGATCTTGAAGAATAGCCGCGACCTGTTTCTGGTGTGCCGGGCGGAGCATGAAAGAAGCGTCGTGAAAGGCTTGCTGCGCCAGCAAGGTCAGGGCTTCTGGTTCCACTTTCAGGATGGTTTCGCCGTCGAAGTCGGCAACGCTAACGTAATCGGACGTGAGTAGATAGTATTCGGTATTGTCTTTCCCCATCGGGAAAGGTGCCTGGTAGATAAAGGGTTTGTTTGACATAGCTTCCAGCCTATAACTCTGTATTTGTTATTCGAAAATGGCGTGCCGCGCAGTCACGGGCGGCACGCAAAGTGCATTTATAAGAACCCGTACATCGCAGCGAAGATCCAGCCGAAGACGCACGATACGCTCACACCAATCAACCCCGGCAGAATAAAGCTGTGGTTGATGACGAAGCGACCGATGTGGGTGGTGCCGGAACGGTCAAACTGAATCGCTGCCAGGTCGCTCGGATAAGTCGGCAGGATGTAATAACCATAGCAAGCCGGTGCTGAAGCCACGATGTATGCCGGGTCAACGCCGATCGCCAGCGCGACCGGAACAATCGCCGCTAGCGCCGCGGCCTGAGAGTTTACAAACTTGGAAACCAGCAGCAGAACAATGGCATAGGCCCACGGATACTCTTTCACCATTTCACCCAGTACGCCCTGAATTTCAGACATATGCGCACCGAACATGGTTTCCGCCATCCATGCGATACCGTACACCGCCACGATGGCGATCATACCGGAACGGAAGACTTCGTTTTTTGAGATAGACGCGGGATTGGTTTTGGTCAGGATAATAATCAGCGCCCCGGTTAGCAGCATAAACATCTGAATAACCAGTACCATCGACAGCGGTTTGCCACCGAAGGATGGACGCAGGTCCGAATCAGCACCAAGAAGTGCAACTACAGCGATTGCCCCGAGGAAGATCCACATTGCTAGCCAGTTGCTTTTCGGCAGTTTTTTATCCAGCAGCGTCGCGGTATCACCGTAAACATACTCACGGTTTTCCGGTACGGAGATGAATTTCTGGAACTCTTCATCTTTATCCAGATCTTTACCGCGGAACCAGCTGAAGATACCGATCGCCAGGATACCGATTAACGTCGATGGAATGGTGATTGCCAGCAGGTCGAGGAACTCAAGATGGCGACCATCAAAGGTGACATTACCCAGCATCGCAACCAGAGATACAACCGCAACCGACACTGGGCTTGCGATAATCCCCATCTGTGCACCGATAGAACTTGCCGCCATCGGACGTTCCGGACGGATGTTGTTCTTAATAGCAACGTCGTAGATGATCGGCAGAATGGTGTAAACCACATGACCCGTACCGCAAAGAATGGTCAGCGTACAGGTCACAAACGGCGCGACAATGGAGACATATTTCGGGTTACGGCGCAGCAGCTTCTCGGCAATTTGCAGCATGACATCAAGACCGCCCGAAGCTTGCAAGGTCGCCGATGCCGCCACCACCGCAATGATAACCAGCATGACATCAACCGGTGGTTTACCTGGCTGAAGGTGGAAGACAAAGACCAGAATGACCAGGCCGATACCGCCTAATAAACCCAGCGCGATACCACCCTTTCTGGCACCATAAAACAGACATATCAGTATTATGATAAGTTGGATAGTAAATAACATGTGTAAACCCTCGCGATAATCCTATTTAAATTTTTGCTGAATAGATCACAGTCACGTTCTGTTTTGTATGAACTGTTTTCAGAGCTTGACTAAATATCCGTTTGGTCGTTACCGGCTTGAGTAAATACCTCACAGTGAATATTGGCTGATTAAAGCAGCGGCAAATTTATGCACTGTGATAAGCGGTTTTTTCAGAGAGAAATACTCTCTGGCGATGGGTTTATAGTTTGTACTACGCAGATGTTAATGTTTTGTTTGCTGCTATCTTATTGATACTTATCGGTATATTTTTTGTTCTCAGGGTAGGTATCATCAGGTTTATAGATTATTCTTAACTACCCATTTATGGGTAAAAATACACATAATGCGGGCGACATAATAGTTAATTAACTTTTGTTAGCGTTTTGAAATTAAAAACACCGTTCATCCGAAGAGATATTAATTTCAGCGGTGAGAGAGGGGTAATTATATTTGATCTGGCACAAGTTTTACTGATAAACGATGTAACTTGTGCCAGGGGTATTTTGCATTACTGTAATAATTATTACTTACAGATAACCGTGATCGTTATTGGCAATATTGTTTAAGTAGTGAGTAATGTTCTGCCTGAATACGATAACGATAAACCGGACGACCTGTGACGCCATAATGGATACTGGTGAACAAGATGTGGCAGTTGACCAGCCAGATGAGATATTTACGGCAGGAAACACGCGAGATGTTAACCTCATTAGCCAGCTCGTCGGTTGAAAACTCATAGTCCTGATGCGCGTCAATCCACTGGCACAGCGTGCGTAACGTCTGTGGTGTTAAGCCTTTTGGCAAGCGACGAGGATCTTGCTCGTTGGAGCTGCTGCCGTGGATTAGCTGATCAAGCTCGGCCTGGTCATAATACTGATGTTTTTCCAGCGCCATTTTCTTTTGCCGCCAGCCGGTGAGCGCCTCTTCAAAGCGGGTAGCCTGGAAGGGTTTGATCAGGTAATCCACGACTCCGTAATGCAGCGAATCTTTAATGGTTGCGGCATCGGCAGCGGAAGAGATAACAATCACATCACTTTTGCAACGCGCATTATGCAGAACAGGCAGTAAATCGAGCCCGTTCTCTTTTTGCATATAGATATCGAGCAATATCAGGTCGATAGGCGTATCGCTATTGAAGATAATCTCTTTGGCTTTCTCCAGCGTCGAGGCCGTTCCACAGCATTGAAAGCCTGGGATTTGTGCCACGTATCGGCGATTCAGCTCCGCGACCATTGCGTCGTCATCGATAATTAATACATTGATCATCTGTTCGACCTCTCCCCGTCCCAGGGTATCTGGACAAAAAATTGTGTGAAAATCCCGGGTTCCGATTCCACGGCGATGCTGCCGCCGAGATTTTCTACCTGTTGTTTGACAAGTGCTAAACCGACGCCTCGCTCGCTTCCTTTTGTCGAGACACCTTTGTCAAAAATGTGATCGATTTTGTCGGGTGCGATCCCCGGTCCATCATCGTTAACTTCACAGTGCAGCCAGCCGTGACGGTAGTGCAATGTTACGCTAATTTCGCCACCGGGTTCCGGCCCTAATGCTTCCAGCGCGTTTTCTATCAGATTTCCCAACGTGGTAATCAGCGTCGCGACCTGGTCCTCACTGCCGCTGTCTGGCAGCTGGCTTTCACTGTTTAAAATCAGCGTATGGCCTAAATCGGTCGCGCGGTTAATCTTGCTGATTAAAAAACCAGCGATAACCGGAGATTTGATCTTACCCAGCAGAGAGCCAATCTCTTCCTGATAGTTATTGGCTGTTTTGAGAATGTAATCTTCCAACTGCTTATAACTCTTCAGATGCAATAATCCGAGAATCACATGCAATTTATTCATAAATTCGTGGGATCGTTCACGAAGTGCGTCAGCATAGTTGACCAGACCGTCGAGTCGCTGCATCAGTTTACGTACTTCAGTTTTGTCCCTGAAGGTTGAAATGGCACCGATGATAACGCCATTACTGCGCACCGGAACGGTGTTGATCAGTAATAGCCGATCTTTAATCGTAATCTCTTCGTCGCGCCGCGGGGTACCGTCGCGTAACACTTCCGAGACATCTACCACCTGTGACCACGAGTGGCTTAGCGTCGACAGTTTCTCATCGTCCTGCGACTTACGGTAATTCAGCAATTCTTGTGCGGCATCGTTGATCAGCGTGACCTCGCCGCGATCGTCCACGGCAACGACGCCTTCTTTGATAGACTGCAACATGGCCTGGCGTTGCTCAAACAGCGTGGAGATTTCGTAGGGTTCCAGGCCGAAAAGGATTTTTTTCAGTACCTTAACCAGAATGCAGGTGCCAATCAGCCCGACCAGCATGCCAAATAATACCGACCAGATGATGCTCCAGCGACTGTCATTGATCTGTTGGGTCACGCGACTTAACTCAAGGCCGATCGCCACCACGCCAATTTGTTTATGATTTTCATCGTAGATGGGGGTAAATACGCGTAAAGCCTGCGCCAGAAAACCGCGATTGATAGCGACATTTTCTTCGCCATTCAGCGCTTTAAGGATGTCATCACCTTTAAATGGCTGACCAATACGCTGGGCTTCAGGATGCGAGTAGCGAAGACTTTGCATATCGGTAACGACAATAAACAGCAGATCGTTGCGTTTGCGCACGGCTTCCGCGATGGCCTGGATGCCGCTCTCCTGCGGTTTTTTCTGCAAGCCCTGACGGATTTCCGGCGAGTCGGCGAGAGTACGCGCCACTGCCAGTGCCTTGTTGGCTAGCCCGTCTCGCGTCATATCACTGATTTGCGAGAAGTAAATCAGATGCACCACCAATAGCACCGAGAACAGTACCGCGCTGACCATTAAGATCACAGTGGTACTCAATTTCATCGGACGTTTGCGTAACATACGGTAGGGCAATGAATGTCTCATCAGCTTCCTTGTGTGACAAATTTCTTAAGCATTATCTCTGATGAGGCGGGTAATTCAAAGGGAGTAAGAATGATTGGCTATATAGGGGAAGAGACTCTGGCAACGGAAACTGCCAGTGCTGTATGAAGATTCCGGGGCTATGCTTATAGTGAAAACCATACTGATGAGAGAGGGAAGGTCATGGATCAGGCGCTACTGGACGGGGGTTATCGCTGTTATACCGGCGAAAAGATCGATGTCTATTTCAACACTGCAATATGTCAGCATTCTGGCAATTGCGTACGTGGCAACGGCAGGTTATTTAACCTCAAACGTAAGCCGTGGATCATGCCGGATGAAGTTGATGTCACCACTGTAATGAAAGTGATTGATATGTGCCCGAGCGGCGCGCTGAAATACCGTCATAAATAAGCGAGGGTAAAATGGAAATACGCGAAGGCCACAATAAATTTTACATTAATGACGAACAGGGCAAGCAAATCGCTGAAATTGTCTTTGTGCCGACCGGAGAGAATTTAGCGATTATCGAACATACCGATGTCGATGAAAGCCTGAAAGGGCAAGGGATCGGTAAACAGCTGGTTGCGAAAGTCGTGGAAAAAATGCGTCGGGAAAAACGAAAAATTATCCCATTATGCCCATTTGCGAAACACGAATTTGATAAAACGCGTGAGTATGATGATATTCGCAGTTGATGGGAGAGTACAGAGTCACGATATTTTTCATGCTCTCCGCGGTGTGATGCAGGAGAGAATCTGAAGGGTAGGGGGATGCACAAAGAATGGTCAGAGAGAGCGTTTTCTTGTCCCAAGTCATCCCCTTTACTGAGCAAAAAAAAAAGAATATCTCCTATATGAGAATCATCGATCGGGGTTAATAAGTTGTGCGTCCCCAGAGCGTTTAATATTGATAGGAGTCATATTATGGAAGGTAAAAACAAGTTCAATACTTATGTTGTTTCTTTTGATTATCCATCATCTTATTCCTCAGTGTTCTTAAGGTTAAGATCATTGATGTATGATATGAATTTCTCCTCTATCGTGGCTGATGAATATGGGATACCACGACAATTGAATGAAAATTCCTTCGCAATAACGACATCGTTAGCCGCAAGTGAAATCGAAGATTTAATCAGGCTCAAATGCTTAGACTTACCGGATATTGATTTTGACCTCAACATTATGACCGTTGATGACTATTTCCGTCAGTTTTACAAGTAGTCAGGAAGGATAAGAAGAACATAAAAAATGGCACTATTCTCTAAAATATTAATTTTTTATGTGATTGGTGTGAACATATCCTTTGTCATTATCTGGTTTATCTCACATGAGAAAACACATATTCGTTTACTTAGTGCATTCCTGGTCGGAATAACCTGGCCAATGAGCCTGCCTGTGGCATTACTTTTTTCTCTCTTTTAGGAGCTGTAGTTGAGTGGACCCGCTGGTTATCTTGAAACGAAGCGTCTCTCCTCAAAACTGGATTTGTGGAACGACGAACGAAGCAGTCGTCTGACTGCTTCGTTCGTTAAAATGAAATTTATTTCTGTGGGCGCATCGCCGGGAAGAGAATAACGTCGCGAATAGTATGACTGTTAGTAAACAGCATAATCATTCGGTCGATACCAATACCCAGACCCGCGGTTGGCGGCAGACCATATTCCAGCGCAGTCACGTAATCTTCGTCATAGAACATGGCTTCGTCGTCACCTGCAGCTTTAGCGTTAACCTGTTCCTGGAAACGTTCCGCCTGATCTTCTGCGTCGTTTAATTCGCTAAAACCATTACCAATTTCACGACCACCGATGAAGAATTCAAAACGGTCGGTGATTTCCGGGTTAACATCATTACGGCGCGCCAGCGGTGACACTTCTGCCGGATATTCTGTGATAAAGGTTGGCTGAATCAGATGTGCTTCTGCCACTTCATCAAAGATCTCCGTGACAATGCGTCCCAGCCCCCAGCTTTTCTCTACCGTAATTCCGATAGATTCAGCTAATGCTTTAGCAGCATCAAAATTATCCAGGTCCGCCATATCGGTTTCTGGACGATATTTTTTGATTGCTTCGCGCATGGTGAGTTTTTCAAACGGTTTGCCGAAATCAAACACATGCTCGCCATAAGTGACTTGAGTGGTACCCAGTACCTCTTGTGCCAGGGTGCGGAACAGTGACTCCGTCAGTTCAATCAAATCATGGTAATCCGCATATGCCATGTAGAGTTCCATCATTGTGAACTCAGGATTATGGCGAACAGAAATACCTTCATTACGGAAGTTACGGTTGATTTCGAATACCCGTTCAAAACCGCCTACAACCAGACGTTTCAGATACAGCTCCGGCGCGATACGCAGGTACATATCTAAATCCAGAGCGTTATGATGGGTAATAAACGGGCGAGCAGATGCCCCACCTGGAATTACCTGCATCATCGGGGTTTCTACTTCCATAAAGCCGCGCGCGACCATGAACTGACGGATAGCGGCCAGAATTTTTGAACGGACAACAAACGTTTGACGGGATTTATCGTTAGCGATGAGGTCCAGATAACGTTGACGATAACGGACTTCCTGATCCTGCAGACCATGGAATTTATCTGGTAAAGGACGCAGTGCCTTAGTCAGCAGGCGTAACTCAGTACAGTGAATGGAAAGCTCACCCGTTTGCGTCTTAAACAGCGTACCGCGGGCACCGATAATGTCGCCGAGGTCCCATTTTTTAAACTGATCGTTATAAACACCTTCTGGCAGGCTATCTCTTGCAACGTACAGTTGAATACGGCCACCGACATCCTGCAACGTTACAAAGGAGGCTTTCCCCATAATACGACGGGTCATCATTCGGCCAGCAACCGAGACTTCAATGTTTAAGGATTCCAGTTCCTGGTTATCCTTTGCATCAAACTCTTCGTGCAACTGGTCAGAGGTATGGTCGCGGCGAAAATCATTGGGAAACGCCACACCTTGCTGACGTAGTGCCGCCAGTTTTTCGCGGCGATTTCTCAGTTCATCGTTAAAATCAATAGCCTCATTGGCTCCCCGTGTTTCTCGTTCAGACATTTTGGTTCCTCTAAATCCAGCTTTCAATTTAGCGTAGATAAAGAGACAGATCGGTACACTGTATTATCTGCCTCGACTATTAATAACTCAGTTTATCTTATCGAAACTAACGCTTACCTCAAGTTGATATCACTAATAAATAACCATCAAAATGGTTTAAATGACTTATTAATCTCGATTTATTAGTGTGATAAACTGAAAGTTAATTTATTCATAACCAATTGTTTTTACGACAGTTAATCGTTGCTCTCCTGTATCATATTCGTCGGCGTGCTAAACAGAAAACGGACAGCAAAGGCCAATACCACGATGATCGCGACACAAGCCAACGTCCACTCTCCCATCTGAGAAAAGAATCGCTGGTAAGCTGCAATTGCCATACCGCTAATTTGCGACTCTGTCGTCTGCTGTGCCACGACGCCTGCCAGCCAGTTGGCGACCGCGCCTGTTGCCAGCATATAAATACCGGTTAATACGCCAGACATTTTCAGACGCGTGATTTGCGCAATCGCCACCGGGTCAATAAAGAGTTCAGCAAAGCCCATTAGCGCCAGCCCGGATATCATCACGCCCATTGACGCTTGACCGCCAGCCGCTGCATGTCGGGCATCAAATGCCAGCAACATAAAGCCACAAGCCATCAGCAGTAAGCCAAAGGCAAACTTCAGCCAGACGCGCAATGCTGAATTGCCGCGGCTTTCTGGCGACGCCAGCCAGGCCAGAACAACCCCAGCGAGCATCACTGCAATCGCATTCACTGACTGGAATAGCGCAGTCGGCACTTCAATATTGAATGCCTGACGATTCACAAAGCGATCGATAAACAAGCTGATGGTGCTGCCGCCCTGTTGTGCCAGTACCCAGAACAACGTTCCGACAAGCATCAACAATACTATTTGCCAAAGAGCACGACGGTGTTCGGGGTATTTGATCATCATGCGGGCAATGATTTGTGCAGCAATAAGGCAAACGATCGCCAGCAAATATCCGGACCAGTCGTTCTCCAGCAGTAGGGTAAAAAATACTGGGGCTAAACAGAGCATCACCACTAACCAGCTCCATACCGGTAAGGCAAATTTCACGCGAGTGAGCGCTTTTTTATCCATACTACGCGTTGACTGGAAATGACGATGACCGCTTAAGAAAATCAACAAACCGATAAACATGCCGCCACCCGCAAGGGCAAAGCCAACATGCCATCCATACCACTGAGCAGCCAGGCCGCAGGCGATGGGGGCTGCGATAGAACCGATATTGCCCGCAGCATACAGCAGCGAAAAACCGCCATCACGTCGATGATCGTTCTCGTCGTAGAGCTCGCCAAGCAAACAGCTGATGTTTGATTTGAATAAACCGTAGCCACAAATAATGATTGCCAGCGCCAGATACAGGCTAAAGGTTGAATTTGTATCAATGCCCAGCACCACATGGCCAAGGGTCATTAACAGCGCGCCGGCAATCACTGCAGTGCGGTTGCCGAGCAGGCGGTCGGCAAGCCAGCCGCCGAGAATAGGGGTAACGTAAACCAGAGATGCATATGCGCTGAACAGGCTGATGGCATGGTTATCATCAAAACCAAGCTGATGGGTGAGATAGAGAATGAGTAAGGCACGCATGCCGTAAAAACTGAAGTACTCCCAGATTTGGATCGCCACGATATAGTATATCGCGCGCGGCTGTGAGGGTGTTTTCATGTGTTCTCCTTATGAGCAAAAAAGGGAAGTGGCAAGCCACTTCCCTTGTACGAGCTAATTATTTTTTGCTTTCTTCTTTCAATACCTTAACGGTATAGCGGCCATCAGCCTGACGGTATGCACCGTGAATATCGGTTTCAAAGCCCGGATAGTGAGCGCCGATTTCACACAGCATCTGCAGGAACTCCAGAACCGGACGGCTTTCTTCGGTGATCATTTCACCCGGCATTACCAGAGGAACTCCCGGCGGATACGGAAGGATCATATTGGCGTTAATACGACCTACCATTTCGTCGAGGTAAACTTCTTCGGTCATACCGTGCAGCTCTTTCTGGAACGCCGCATACGGAGTCATAACCATTGTCGGCAGAACTTCAAATGCGCGATACATCAGATCCGGCAGATTGTGGTGAACAATCAGTTTGTGGATATTCTGAGCCAGTTCCTGAATACGCATATCTTCATAGAATTCAGGATCTTCACGATACAGAGACGGCAGCATGTTTTTCACACGCAGGTTCAGGTCGAACGCACGTTTGAAGTCAGTCAGAGCACGCAGCAGACTCAATGCTTTGGTCTTATCAATACCGATGCTGAACAGGAACAGCAGGTTATACGGGCCGGTTTTCTCAACAACGATGCCATGTTCGTCGAGGTATTTCGCCACGATGCTGGCCGGAATACCAAAGTCGCTCATGGTGCCGTCTTTTTCCATCCCCGGGGTCAGCAGGGTGACTTTAATCGGGTCAAGATACATGTGCTCATTGTCGATGTTTTTGAAGCCGTGCCAGGAGCTGTCAGAACGCAGCGGCCAGCATTCAGTGGTATCGATATGATCCGGCTGCCATACATCAAAGAACCAGCCATCAGATTCCGTTCTCAGGCGTTTGATCTCTTTACGGAACTTGATCGCACGTTCAATGGAACCGTTGATCAGACGCTTACCAGCATTACCTTTCATCATCGCCGCAGCGGTTTCAGTGGACGCCACGATACCGTAGTGCGGAGAAGTGGTGGTGTGCATCATGTAGGCTTCGTTAAAGGTTTCTTCGTTTACATCACCTTTAACGTGGATCATGGAAGCCTGAGAGAACGCCGCCAGCAGTTTGTGAGTAGACTGGGTTTCGTAAATCACTTTCCCTTCTACACGGCCACCGCTCATACCGCATTTACCTTCGTAAATCGGTGAGAAGTTGGTGTAAGGCACCCACGCGGAGTCAAAGTGGATGGATTTCACATCCAGCGTTTTCTTAATGAAGTCGGTGTTGTACAGCAGGCCATCATAGGTAGAGTTAGTAATTACGGCATGTACCGGCCAGGTCGCGTTTGGTGTTTCTTTTACGCGCTTAGCAATGGTAGCGTGCTGGAATTCACTCTGTGGGATACCACCAAGAATACCGTAAGCGTTACGGGTCGGGCGGAAATAGATTGGCGTAACATCGCTCATCATCATCAGGTGGGTCAGCGATTTGTGGCAGTTACGGTCAATCAGAATGGTGCTGCCTGCCGGAGCAGAGTACATACCAACAATTTTGTTCGCAGTGGAAGTACCGTTGGTCACCATGTAGCTGCGGTCTGCGTTAAAGACGCGAGCGATATACTGTTCTGCTTCTTTGTGTGGACCACTGTGATCCAGCAGAGAACCCAATTCAGATACTGAAATGGAAATATCAGATTTCATGGTGTTCGGACCAAAGAAATCATAGAACAGGCTACCTACCGGGCTTTTCTGGAATGCAGTACCGCCCATGTGACCAGGAGTACAGAAAGTATATTTACCTTCACGAACATATTTAAACAGTGCTTTGGTCAGCGGAGGCAGAATAGTGTTGATATATTCGTCAGTGGTCTGCTTGATCTTGTTAGCAATATCATCAGCAGCACCCAGCGCATATTCAAAGAAGCTAATCTGTAAACGCAGGTCATTCAGGCTGACATCGAGAGTGGAATACGTATTAGCGAACGCGTACAACGGCAGGTTCTCGTTCATTTTGCTAATTTCTTCGCACAGCTCGAGATTATATTTATCCCAGTCAAAAATAACACCGCACAGACGCGCATTGTTTTCGATCAGTTTTAATAAGTCGTCACGGTCATTCGGGTAAACAATCTGGAAGTTCAGACGTTCAAGCGCGCGATGAAGTTCACGGATGGGTTCTTCTTTAAAATAAACCCCCATGTGATTCAATATTGCAATAACGTTCATAGTCATATCTCCAGGTAAAAAAGGCCCCTCCCAACACATGGGACAAAATGAAAGGAGGAGCCTCGGAAAATACTTTTAATTAATGTGCGTTAGACGCTGTGTGGTTATCCATTGAGTGGCTCTGGCGCTCGTGCATTTTGCGAGCGTAGAACATCAAGATAATCAGGCTGACGATGAAGGTACCTGCCAGCTCGAAGGAGCTTGCGCCCATTAGCGCGATGAAGCAGAACACGCAACCCAGTACAGAGCAGATCAGGCTGACAAAGTTGCGGATGTTAACGCCTTCAAAACGAATCAGGTCAACGCAAGAGTAGAAGTACGGCAGCATAGTCAGCAGTACTGCGATACCGGTCAGTTCACCGAACAGGTCAGATGCTTTACCACCGGCAGAGTTCATCAGAGTGATGAGGATCATCAGGGCAGTCATTTTCACTGCAGCCAGCAGCAGACCTTTTTTCGGAATACCGTTGCTGTCGACTTCACCATAAACTTTCGGGAAGTTACCGTCGTTAGCGGCACGCACACCTGCCTGACCTACCAGCATCATCCAGGAGCCCAGAGAAGTCAGGCACGCAAAAGCGGTGAATGCAGAAACCATCGGCGCAGCCCAGTTACCCAGGATAGTAGAAGCACTGATTGCAAACGGAGCACCGGAGCCTGCCATTACAGAAGACGGATACATACCGGAAAGCACCTGAGTCGCAGCGATGTAAACAATACCTGCTAAACCAGTACCCAGCATGGTTGCCAGCGGAACGGTACGTTTCGGGTTTTTAACCATACCAGTACTTACCGCTGCGGATTCAACACCCACGAAGGCCCACAGGCAGAGCAGAATACTTTTAATGATCGCATGACCATCAGTAGTACCTGCGGTATTCCAGTTAGCAGCATAAGTTGCAGCATCAAACCAATGCCAGCCAACAATAGCAGTCATAACTACAGGAATAAGAACCAGCACCAGACCAATAGTGGTTAAACGGCTTACCCAGGTACCGCCGAGCATATTTACAAAGGTAAATACCCAGACGATAGCAATACAAGCGATACCCGCCGGAACAGGATCATTTAATACAGGGAAGAAGGTGGAAAGATAAGATACAGCGGTAATACCAATCGCCAGGTTACCAATCCAGTTAGCATGGTAATAAAGAACACCTGTCTGAAAACCAAATGCAGGAGAAATTTCTCCGGCATAAGCAATTGGGCCACCTTGTTGCGGGTTTTTTGTTGCCAGTCGGGCATATACATAAGCCAACGACATTGCACCAATAATAGAGATAATCCAACCCCAGATAGCAATACCACCGATACTTGCAAGGTTCGCAGGCAATAATGCAATGCCGCTCCCCATCATATTACCGGCAACAACACCGGTACAGGCAAATAGCCCGATCTTCTTGGCAGAACTCATGCTCTTCTCCTAATTTCATTTTTGAATTTGGAGTCCGGGTCATGATGCGTAACTATTTACTGACCAGACCAAACTGGCGACAAGATTACTCAAAAAAAAAGATTAATCCTAAAGATTAGGTGAAATAACACAAAAGTTTCTGTAAGTGAGAACTTGAGGTTTTTTATTAACACATCAGGATCGCAAGTTGATATCATGAAAAGATAAACATTCAATATTTACAATGAATTAAGAGATGTTTTTCGGTTAAATTTCTGTTATAAAAAATATGCGGCAAATAAATTGCCGCAACATATTATACCAACAATAACATACAAAAAATCAACAACAAATATTCCCGAGTATGAATCAACCCGGGAGTCACTTATTCTGAAGCGAGAAATTTGTCGAGATAAGGTACAACATAAGGAACAGAAGTCTGGAATATACCATTTTCAATCCAGTAAAGGGTGTTTGCCCCTGGGCGTAAATTAAAGGCGGTGAGATATGCATCTGCTGCTTCCCGGTTCATCCCCTTCATTTCATAAACCTTGCCAAGCAACACATAATTTAGCCAGGACATTTCAAGATCAATGCCAGTATTTATCGCCTGGTAAGACTCATCTGTTTTACCTTTTACCAGAGCACTGACTGCTTTTATTTGATATATAATGGACAGGTTGTTCAATTCCGGCAGTGTAACAATGTTATCTATTTCTGTATTCAGTGCTGCTAATTGTTTTTCATCTAAAGGATGTTGAGAATGGCGCACGATATCAACTAATGCTTTTTCTGCTCTCGCGTAGGTAAATTCGGGGGATGATTGAACAATCTCACCTAGTAATTCACTGGCACGGTTCAATGATTTATCATCGCCATGCAGTAAATAATCATGAGCCTGATAAAAATTAGTTAATAACGCACCACGATGCGGCAAAATTTGCTGGAGCATCTCCTGCATTCGTTGTGGCCACGGTTGGTTTAACGCTTTTGATAAACTCTCCAGTAAATCATTTTGAATCGCCAGCTGATTACCGTTAGTGATGACATAACGTTTATCCAGCATGGTTGAACCATCTGCATTGTCTACCAATTTTACCGACATAAAGCATTGTTGAGCACGGTATTGGCGCTGATTAACAAACGCAATAGATAATGTTTTACCGGAACTGCTCGGTTCATCAATGTTGTAGTTGATTTTGTCATGCACCATAAAGGTGGAGAAGGTGTTAAGTGATGTCGCCACCAAATCACCCACGCCTATCGCGTAAGAGAGCTGATACGGGGAACTCCAGCTGTTACAACTTTTATTTACCATATTAATGTCAATATCGCGTGGATTGAGCAAAATACGCGATTTGCTCATAGGAAGACGTGTATCAAGACTTGAAAACGCTACCAGTGCTACACAGATACCTAACGACAACAGGAAAAAAAACCATACCCAAAAGGTAGTGAATCGTTTGCTTTTAACTGGGGATTGTTCAGGTGGTGTTGCGGTGTTTTGAATGTTAAGACTTTGGGAGGGAGAATCTGTGTCAGGAACCGCCTCTGGTATAGGGGGAGGCGAAGATAGCATTATTTCCTCTCCCTCTTCTTCGCTGTACCAGATAACCGGCACCATTAATTTATAGCCGCGCTTTGGTACAGTAGCGATATAGACAGGACTATCTTCATCATTATCTTTTAATGACTTACGTAGTTCTGAGATACTCTGCGTCACAACGTGATTGGTGACAATACTTCTCTTCCAGACATTATCGATAAGTTCATCCCTGCTAAGTACTTCGCCACTGTGTTGAGCAAAGAAAACCAGAAGATCGATTAATCTCGGCTCAAGGGTAAGTTGACGCCCATTGCGGCTAATTTGGTTTATGGACGTAGTAACAAGCCATTCGCCAACGCGAACTACAGGTTGTTGCATAATAGAAACTCATTCGAAAAGGGAATGGTTCAATGATAATTGCCATGACCTATTTTTACCATCTATAGATGGGTTTATTTACATATTATTGGTGAATGTAAGACGTTATTTTTACCCGCCATAAACTTCTTGATTACATAGTATTACGAAAGGAGTTTAATGAGCACCAGAAGTAATTTACCTTACCATCATTATTCATCATCTTTGCCAAAGAAAAATGTGCAGAAAATAATCCATGGAAAATTGCCCGGAGCGCTTACTATTTTAATGGATTGTTAGTCTTTGCATGAGCAAGCGGACTGATACATTTCTCTTTGTTCTCATTCAGAAAATCTCATCAGTCGGCGTTCTGCCCGAGGTTGTGCTTTATATATGTCATCGGCAACGATACCGTTAAGCTCTTGATGACATCATTTGATTTTCAACTGCATCACGCAGCCGCACGACATTTCGTGAGAGTCATTCATAGCTTAGGGATAAATTTCCCAGAGCTGGGGTATACCCGCAACATGCTGGCGATGTGGGAAAATTTGGTTGAGATTGTTAGAAATGATTTGAAGGCAGAACGCTTAAATCACATGGCGTCCTGAAACGAAAAACGGACCTCCGTGGAGGTCCGTTTATATGAATTTGGTGCCCGGACTCGGAATCGAACCAAGGACACGGGGATTTTCAATCCCCTGCTCTACCGACTGAGCTATCCGGGCAACGGGGCGCATTAAACCGTAATCTGCACATCTCGTCAACCTAATTTCAGTAAAAGCGATTCAACTGCTTAAGATTGCGGCAAATCGCTTCTTTTCTGTGTTTCTGTCAGGTCAGTGCGCCACCCTGGCGGCAGCGAGCGAAGCGCAGGATATCTTCTGCCAGCCGATGTGCGGTGTCGACATCCGCGTGGCTACGATTCACCAGCATTCGGCTTAAACAGCCTTCCAGCACCAGTTCCATCTGCTTTGCTACCATCGCCGGATCGTCAACTTCCAGCGTGGTTAACAGTTCGTGGGTGAAATCGTAGGCCGCGCTTTTTTGTTGATCGGCCAGTTGATGAATAGGGTGGCCAGGATCGGGATAAAACGTACAGGCAGCGATAAACAGACAGCCCGGATAGCGGTTGTTTTTAACGCACTCCGATAGCGCCTGATAACGCGCCAGCAGCTTTTGTTCGGCGGTTTGCGTTTCGTCCAGCATCAGCTGACGACGCCAGACATCTATCTGTTGGCTAAGATAGCGCAGCGCATCATAGAGGATTGCCTCTTTGTCTGGCCAGAAGCGGCGTAGCTCGTCCAGTGGATAATCCACACGTTCAGCAACCATCTCCAGCGTGGTGTTGGCAATCCCTTGTAATTCTAATAATTTCAGGGCTTCTCCCAGTACATCTTCACGTTGCACGCTATTTTCCTCCGTCTTTCCCACTGCAAGTGTCGTTCACGGTTGGCGATCGCGCAAATGTGCGCTGAAGGTTTCAGCATCCATAAAGCCCGTGACACGCGCTTGCGGATGCTCCTGGCCTTGTCCGTCAAAAAAGAGAATTGTCGGTAGGCCAAGGACATTGAGATGTTTTAACAGCGCCACATCTTGGGCGTCGTTGGCAGTGACGTTGGCTTGAAGTAAGACCGTGTCTGCTAACGCTTTTTGCACCTGAGGGTCGCTGAAGGTGTATTTCTCGAACTCTTTACAGGCGACGCACCAGTCAGCATAGAGATCTAACATCACTGGTTTACCTTTGGCTTCGGCGAGTGCCTGATTTAATTCATCCACCGTTTTGATTTGTGTAAAGTTGAGATGCGTCTGAGTTTGCGCGGTATGCGTCGCACCAAATGCCCAATCCTGAAGTGGGCGCACGCTAACCAATGCTGCTGCCAGCAGAATTATTTGCACTACGCTCATCCAGCCGCGTTTGGCCTGTAGGCTGGTGATAAAGGCCCAGCCAAAGAATGCGACACCAAGCGCCGACCACAAGCGTAATCCCCATATATCACCAATCACTCGCTCCAGCAGGAAGACCGGCAGTGCGAGGATCACAAAACCAAACGCGGTTTTGACTTGTTCCATCCACGGGCCGCTTTTCGGCAGCAAGCGGTTACCAAAGACGGTAATTAGCATCAGCGGCAGGCCCATGCCCAACGCATAGAGATAAAGCGTGCCGCCGCCCAGCCACATGTTCCCGCTTTGGGCGATATACAGCAGAATCGCGCTAAGCGGTGCGGTGGTGCATGGTGAACAGATCAGTCCGGCAATCGCCCCCATAACAAACACACCGCCAGGTGAGCCGCCCTGTTGGCGATTGCTCATCAGCGTGAGGCGCGTTTGCAGCGAAGAGGGGAGTTGCAGGGTAAACAAGCCAAACATTGACATCGCCAGCAAGGTAAAGACGATAGCGAGGCCAATGAGCACGTATGGGTGCTGTAGCGCCGCCTGGAACTGTAACCCTGCGGCGGCAACCACCAGACCCAGCGCCGTATAGGTCAGCGCCATCCCCTGCACATAAATAAAGGTCAGCATCAATGCTCTGGCAGTGGAGAGTCGCTGTTTACCGCCCAGCACGATGCCGGAAATCAGTGGGTACATTGGCAGCACGCATGGCGTAAAGGCGATACCAATACCGATCAATAACGCCCAGAGCGCGGAAAAGGGCAATTGCGCGGTGGGCTGCTCTTGCTGCGGAACAGACACAAGCTGTGACGCTGCGTTGTTGGCGACCACTTCGCTTAACGGAACGGTTTTGGTTTCTGGCGGATAACAGAAACCGGCATCAGCACAGCCCTGGTAGATGACAGTTAACGTCGCTCCCGCACTCGCCTGGTTGATGGTTACGGGAAGCGTCAGCCGATCGCGGTAAATCTCGCTTTTGCCGTAAAACTCATCTTCATGCCAGACGCCTTGCGGCAGCTGCACGTCGGCAATTTTCGCGTGTTCCGGCGTAATGCGGACCTGTTTACGGTAGAGGTAGTAACCGTCTTTGATCTGCCAGGTCAGATTCAGGTCATGTTGGTTTTGCTGAAAATCAAAAGCAAAGGCTTGATCCGCGGGGACAAATTGCGAACGTCCCGGCGCGTCGAATAATCCGGCAAAAACGGAAGTGCTGCAAAGTAGCAGGATCAGCGTAAAGATGCGTTGAGCCATGAGAGGTAATCTGTGTCTCCGTGTGTAACAGGTAAAACCAGAAGTTCCGGGGTTTGATATGGATGATGAGACTTCAGGCATTCCAGCAGTGCCTGCTGGTGAGATACGGTAGTTTTTAAAATCATCTGTACTTCGTATTCTTGCTCCAGCTTACCTTCCCAGTAATAGAGAGAGGTCGCGCCGGGGATCAAGGTCGCGCAGGCTGCCAGTTTTTCCGCCAGCACTTTGGCGGCTAAATCCTGGGCTGTCGCTTCATCCGGTGCGGTACATAGCACCACGACAGACACGGTATTCGAACTTTTTTCATCAAGCATAAACACCTCGCAAGAACAGATGGAACCGCAAGAGAGAGGTCACTATACAACGGACGGGGGAAGGATGTTAGTCGGCGGGAAAGAAAGCGGGGCCTGAAGCCCCGCGATTGGTCATTACAGCATGAAGCTACCCAGCAAGAAGCCGAAGCAAACAGCCAGGGCAACACCCAGAGTACCCGGGATGAAGAACGGATGGTTGAAGACGAATTTACCGATACGGGTAGTACCCGTGTCATCCATCTGTACCGCAGCAACCAGCGTCGGGTAGGTCGGCAGAATGAACAGACCAGACACCGCAGCGAAAGAAGCAACAGCGGTCAGCGGAGAAACGTTCAGTGCCAGAGCCATCGGCATCAGTGCTTTTGCGGTTGCAGCCTGAGAGTACAGCAGAGCAGAAGCAAAGAAGAAGATGACGGCCAGCAGCCACGGATGACCCTGAATCACTTCACCAGCGGTATCTTTGATCCAGTCGATGTTGTTGGAAACGAAAGTATCGCCCAGCCACGCAACACCCAGGATACAAATACAGGCGCTCATACCTGCTTTGAAGGTGCTGGAGTTGAGGATGTTGTCGGTATCGACTTTACAGATAACGGTGGTCAGAGTTGCAACGCTGAGCATGATGATCAGGATTGCGTTGGTGGTGTTCATCAGCGGTTTTTCAACCAGACCCATGCTTGGGCTGTTGATGATTGCATAGATAACAACGCCAACTACGCCCAGCAGGAACAGCCAGACGGACGTTTTTGCACCGGATTTGATTTCAATCTGCTTTTCACCGCGCAGTTCAACCAGGCCCTCTTCCAGACGCTTGCGATAAATCGGATCGTCAGAGAGTTTGGAGTTGAACAGCATAGTGACCAGGAAGGACATCACCAGAACCGCCAGCAGGGTGGACGGGATGACCACGGAGAGCAGATGGAGGTAGCTGATGCCATGACCTTCCATTACGGAAGACATGTAAACCACGGCCGCTGAGATTGGCGATGCGGTGATCGCAATCTGCGCGGATACCACTGCAGTAGACAGCGGACGGCAAGGTTTAACGCCTTGTTCCTTCGCAACTTCAGCGATAACTGGCAGTGTCGCCAGAGAGATGTTGCCAGTACCAGCAAAGATAGTCAGGAAATAGGTCACGATCGGTGCGAGGATCGTGATGTATTTCGGGTTACGGCGCAGCAGTTTTTCTGTCTGATGAACCAGATAGTCCAGACCGCCAGCAACCTGCATGGCAGAAATAGCGGCGATAACCGCCATGATAATGGAAATGACATCGAACGGGATGTTACCAGGTTTTACGCCAATAGCGGCAAGAACCAGTACCCCCAATCCGCCTGCAAAACCAATACCTATTCCCCCCAATCTGGCGCCCAAGAAGATCGCCAGCAAAACTATGATGAGTTCTACAACTAGCATATTAGCCTTCCTTGTTTTTTAACAAGTTGATATTAGGTTGTTATTTTTAAGTTACTGCTCACAAGAAAAAAGGCACGTCATCTGACGTGCCTTCTTTATTTGTACTACCCTGTACGATTACTGTTCGCTTTCATCAGTATAGCGTTTTGCTTTGTAAGCCGGGTGCATCAGATTCTGTACGGAGAAAATATCGTCAAGTTCCGCTTCAGTCAACAGACCGCGTTCCAGAACGACTTCACGTACACTCTTACCGGTTTCGGCACAGATTTTACCCACGATGTCACCGTTGTGGTGACCGATGAACGGGTTCAGGTAAGTAACGATACCGATAGAGTTGTAAACGTAACCTTCGCACACTTCTTTGTTAGCAGTGATGCCGTTAATGCATTTTTCCAGCAGGTTGTAGCAAGCGTTGGTCAGAATGTGAACGGATTCGAACATGGCCTGGCCAATGACCGGCTCCATAACGTTCAACTGCAGCTGACCTGCTTCTGCTGCCATGGTAACAGTGGTGTCGTTACCGATGACTTTGAAGCATACCTGGTTAACCACTTCCGGAACAACCGGGTTTACTTTAGCTGGCATGATGGAAGAGCCCGCCTGCAGTTCCGGCAGGTTGATCTCGTTCAGGCCGGCACGTGGGCCAGAAGAGAGCAAGCGCAGGTCGTTACAGATTTTGGACATCTTCACAGCCAGGCGTTTCAGCGCGCCGTGAACCATAACATAAGCGCCGCAGTCAGAGGTCGCTTCGATCAGGTCTTCAGCCGGTACGCATGGGAAGCCAGTGACTTCAGCCAGTTTTTTCACTGCCAGCGGAGAGTACTCTTTCGGCGTGTTCAGACCAGTACCGATTGCTGTTGCGCCAAGGTTAACTTCCAGCAGCAGCTCAGCGGTACGTTGGATATTTTTCACTTCTTCTTTCAGCAGGATGCTGAAAGCGCGGAATTCCTGACCGAGGGTCATCGGTACTGCGTCCTGCAGCTGGGTACGACCCATTTTCAGGATGTCCTGGAATTCGACAGCTTTACGTTCAAAGCCTTCACGCAGTTGGTTAATCGCATCTACCAGCTTAATCAGGGAAGAGTAAACTGCGATACGGAAACCGGTCGGGTAGGCGTCGTTAGTGGACTGACATTTGTTAACATGGTCGTTCGGGTTCAGGTACTGATATTCACCTTTCTGGTGACCCATCAGTTCCAGACCGATATTGGCCAGCACTTCGTTGGTGTTCATGTTTACGGAAGTACCTGCGCCGCCCTGGTAGACGTCTACCGGGAACTGATCCATGCATTTTCCGTTGTTCAGGACTTCATCACATGCGGCAATGATGGCATTCGCTACACTTTTAGGAATGGTTTGCAGCTCTTTGTTTGCCATAGCTGCGGCTTTTTTAACCATTACCATACCGCGAACAAATTCAGGAATATCACTGATTTTGTTGTTGCTGATATAGAAGTTTTCAATCGCTCTCAGAGTGTGAACACCATAGTAGGCATCAGCTGGAACTTCCCTGGTACCCAACAGATCTTCTTCGATACGAATGTTGTTTGACATGTGAACCTTCTTTTTCAAGCTGCCAATGATTTGCTTTAAACACACAGAATATATGTGGTTTCGAATGTTTTTCGACCGACGATTATCCCCTGCATCGACCGAATACCCGAGATCATATGCTGCTTGAGGATTTCTACCGTAATCTGGATCACTTTAAGTGTCGGTTTTTACCCCTTAATTATTAATTTGTGAAATAGATCACCGCTTTGGGATTACTACCAAAAATAGTTGCGCAAACATCTTGAAATTTTGCTAATGACCACAATATAAGCTGAACGCGATTCGCAACCCATTCAGGTAGCCGGGTTTAACCGGCTGCTATTACAGGAGAAACCTTTGCGCTGGTTACCTTTTATTGCCATTTTTCTTTATGTCTATATTGAGATTTCAATCTTTATTCAAGTTGCCCATGTATTGGGGGTATTGCTGACCCTCGTGCTGGTTATATTCACGTCAGTTATCGGTATGTCACTGGTACGTAACCAGGGCTTTAAGAATTTCGTGCTGATGCAGCAAAAAATGGCGGCAGGTGAAAACCCAGCGGCGGAGATGATTAAAAGTGTTTCGCTGATCATTGCCGGTTTGCTGCTTTTATTACCGGGCTTTTTCACCGACTTCCTCGGTCTTCTGCTTTTATTACCGCCGGTGCAAAAGCATCTGACAGTGAAGTTGATGCCGCATTTGCGCTTTTCTCGCATGCCAGGCGGCGGTTTTAGCGCAGGGACCGGTGGCGGTAATACTTTTGATGGTGAGTATCAGCGAAAGGATGATGACCGCGACCGCCTTGATCATAAAGACGATCGCCAGGATTAATGCCGAAACGCCGGATTATGTGGTTATGCCATTTTCCGGCGTTTTTCGTTTTGGCAGAAACAGCCATAACCCCGCCAGCATGATCAGCGCATAGAGACTTTTCCAGCCGACCATTGCCAGTAACAGAACGCATAACAGCCCGCCAACCACCGCCAGTAGTCGATAACGTCCTTGCAATAATTTACAGCCTGCCAGCATGCATAACAGATAAATCATAATAAAGATGCCATTGGCATAAATAATAAGAGCGTCCAGATTGATCTCTAAAGCATGAATCACCAACGTGCTCACCACGCAGCAGCCGAGCACCGCATTGAGGGCATTATTCGGGATATGACGAGAAGAGAGGCGTGCCAGGTAGTGGTCAGGATTATGTTGCGCCTGCGACCAGACCAGGCGGGCGAAGCTCTGTATATAAATGTTGAGACTGGCAAAGCAGGCCAGATAGCCAATCACGCAGGCAATCCATAACGCTCCTACACCGAACAGTTGCACTACAATTTTTGGAAGCGATGCTGCTGCCGCCATTTGTTCACCATAGGCGTCGAAGTGTAAGACGACTACCGTACAGCCCCAGTAGACTAATCCTGCCAGCAGCAGACCAATCATCAAAGCACGAGGAAAATCACGCTCTGGATTTTTAAATTCCGAGGCAAGATGGGCAAATGCCTCCAGGCCGACAAAGCACCAGAACATCACTGATAACGCAGCAAATAACCCGGTAAGTTCGATATTTCCTGGCGCAGGGAAGGGGATATTCGCAGGTTTGATATCGCCCGCCCACCAGATAGCGACAATCAGCGCGACGATAAGTCCGGCAATAACTGTTTGTAGATTAGCACTGGAACTGGCACCGCGAGTACCGATATACCACACCAGCGCCAGCGTACCGAGTTCTGCCAACAACAGTTGCCAGCTATGCCAGCCAAACATTGCCTGGCCGAACCCGGCGGCAATTTGTAGCGCGGCAGGCAAACCCACGGGAATGACCGATAAAAATAACCAGCCGGTGACTCGCTCAAGCCGCGAACCAAACGCCATACCGACGAAGTGTGCGACGCCGCCTGCACTGGGATAGTGGCGACCCAGAATCGCAAACACAATTGCAATCGGGAACACTAAGATAATCAAAACGGGCCACGCCCACAGGCTGGTATTGCCTGCTACCAGTGCAGCTAACGCAGGAACGGCAAACACGCCAGTGCCTAATAATGACGTCGATAGCAGGCCGATGCCCTGGGCCAGCCCCAGTTCTTGTTTGAGTCCACTCATGGGTTGATGTCCGATTGCGCCCAAATCTTGGGCAACTGCGTAGATTTTCGATGGTAGCACAATCAGATTCGCTTATGACGGCGATGAATAAATTGCGATGAAATGTGAGGTGAATCAGTGTTTTCACCCGATTTTGTGCTGATCAGAATTTTTTTTCATTTTCCCCCTTGAAGGGGCGAAGCCTCACCCCCATTTCTCTGGTCACCAGCCGGGAAACCACGTAAGGTCCGGCGTCACCCATAACAGATACGGACTTTCTCAAAGGAGAGTTATCAATGAATATTCGTCCATTGCATGATCGCGTGATCGTCAAGCGTAAAGAAGTTGAAACTAAATCTGCTGGCGGCATCGTTCTGACCGGCTCTGCAGCGGCTAAATCTACCCGTGGCGAAGTGCTGGCTGTCGGCAATGGCCGTATCCTTGAAAATGGCGAAGTGAAGCCGCTGGACGTGAAAGTTGGCGACATCGTTATTTTCAACGATGGCTACGGTGTGAAATCTGAGAAGATCGACAATGAAGAAGTGTTGATCATGTCCGAAAGCGACATTCTGGCAATTGTTGAAGCGTAATCCGCGCACGACACTGAACATACGAATTTAAGGAATAAAGATAATGGCAGCTAAAGACGTAAAATTCGGTAACGACGCTCGTGTGAAAATGCTGCGCGGCGTAAACGTACTGGCAGATGCAGTGAAAGTTACCCTCGGTCCGAAAGGCCGTAACGTAGTTCTGGATAAATCTTTCGGTGCACCGACCATCACCAAAGATGGTGTTTCCGTTGCTCGTGAAATCGAACTGGAAGACAAGTTCGAAAACATGGGTGCGCAGATGGTGAAAGAAGTTGCCTCTAAAGCGAACGACGCTGCAGGCGACGGTACCACCACCGCAACCGTACTGGCTCAGGCTATCATCACTGAAGGCCTGAAAGCTGTTGCTGCGGGCATGAACCCGATGGACCTGAAACGTGGTATCGACAAAGCCGTTACCGCTGCAGTTGAAGAACTGAAAGCCCTGTCCGTACCGTGCTCTGACTCTAAAGCGATTGCTCAGGTTGGTACCATCTCCGCTAACTCCGACGAAACCGTAGGTAAACTGATCGCTGAAGCGATGGACAAAGTCGGTAAAGAAGGCGTTATCACCGTTGAAGACGGTACTGGTCTGCAGGACGAACTGGACGTGGTTGAAGGTATGCAGTTCGACCGTGGTTACCTGTCTCCTTACTTCATCAACAAGCCGGAAACTGGCGCAGTAGAACTGGAAAGCCCGTTCATCCTGCTGGCTGACAAGAAAATCTCCAACATCCGCGAAATGCTGCCGGTTCTGGAAGCCGTTGCAAAAGCAGGCAAACCGCTGCTGATCATCGCTGAAGATGTTGAAGGCGAAGCGCTGGCAACTCTGGTTGTTAACACCATGCGTGGCATCGTGAAAGTCGCTGCGGTTAAAGCACCGGGCTTCGGCGATCGTCGTAAAGCTATGCTGCAGGATATCGCAACCCTGACTGGCGGTACCGTGATCTCTGAAGAGATTGGTATGGAGCTGGAAAAAGCAACCCTGGAAGACTTGGGTCAGGCTAAACGTGTTGTGATCAACAAAGACACCACCACTATCATCGATGGCGTGGGTGAAGAAGCTGCAATCCAGGGCCGTGTTGCTCAGATCCGTCAGCAGATTGAAGAAGCAACTTCTGACTACGACCGTGAAAAACTGCAGGAGCGCGTAGCGAAACTGGCAGGCGGCGTTGCAGTTATCAAAGTTGGTGCTGCTACCGAAGTTGAAATGAAAGAGAAAAAAGCACGCGTTGAAGACGCCCTGCACGCGACCCGTGCTGCGGTAGAAGAAGGCGTGGTTGCTGGTGGTGGTGTTGCGCTGATCCGCGTAGCGTCTAAACTGGCAGACCTGCGTGGTCAGAACGAAGACCAGAACGTAGGTATCAAAGTTGCACTGCGTGCAATGGAAGCTCCGCTGCGTCAGATCGTCCTGAACTGCGGCGAAGAACCGTCTGTTGTTGCTAACACCGTTAAAGGCGGCGACGGCAACTACGGTTACAACGCAGCAACCGAAGAATACGGCAACATGATCGACATGGGTATCCTGGACCCAACCAAAGTAACCCGCTCTGCTCTGCAGTACGCGGCTTCTGTGGCTGGCCTGATGATCACCACCGAGTGCATGGTTACCGACCTGCCGAAAAACGATGCAGCTGACTTAGGCGCTGCTGGCGGTATGGGCGGCATGGGTGGCATGGGCGGCATGATGTAATTGCCCTGCAACTCGCAGAAATAAACAAACCCCCGGGCAGAAATGTCTGGGGGTTTTTCTTTTAGTCATCTTTCTAGTATAAGATTCAGACACGGACGACGCGAGTGGCGTCCAGCTCATTGATTATGGGGAATAACATGCACGTAAAATACTTAGCAGGGATTGTCGGTGCCGCGCTACTGATGGCGGGTTGTAGCTCCAGCAACGAATTGAGTGCTGCCGGTCAGAGTGTACGCATTGTGGACGAGCAGCCAGGTGCGGAGTGCCAGCTGATTGGTACTGCGACAGGTAAGCAAAGTAACTGGCTTTCCGGGCAACACGGTGAAGAAGGCGGTTCTATGCGCGGCGCAGCAAACGATCTGCGCAACCAGGCAGCGGCAATGGGTGGTAACGTGATTTATGGTATCAGCAGCCCGTCGCAGGGAATGTTGTCCAGTTTTGTCCCGACGGATAGTCAGATTATCGGCCAGGTATATAAGTGCCCGAATTGATGTGATTCAGAGGCTGGATGACTCCAGCCTCGCATTAGCAAAGATGAGATTATTTTGCTTGTGGTGCACTTTTGCTGATGGACTGAACACGTAAGTGATGCAGCGCGCGTAAGCATTGATCCTGGGTTAGCGGTTGGGTGTTATTTGCCGCTACGGTGCGAACATAGACCTGACATGGCACACCCGCGAGTTTTTTCAATCTAGGGCTGAAATCAAGCATCCGGCGAGTGATAGCCTCCACTTCTTTACCCGGTGTTGCTTCACGCGTTTTCACTACTGCGCCGCTAAATTGCTCTTTGCCACTTTCATCTTTAAAGCGATAAAGTACCGCCAGATAATGACTAAACAGATTATGTTTCCATTCTGGTTGGGAATAGGTGTCATATTCCAGATTGCCATTGTCCTGGCAGTCAACGTCGTATAACGGCAGGAAATCTAAGAGTGATGTAATACGTAATGCCAGTTCGCGCATTTCCGCATTATTAATTGCATGAATGATTGCTCGCGCCAGCATTTCAATCTGCAACTCATTGACGACTAACTCACATTTGCTACCGTCATGTAGCGTTAATACGAAGATAAGATTTTCACCCTGATTATCGGTAAGTTCCAGCGTGTTAACTCGACGATTAATATCGGCATTTTTAAGCTCATCAACCAGAATTTCTGGGATATTTTCTGCCATTTTCTTAATGACTTTATCGCGAGCTTGCTCATACTGAAGGCGTGCTGCAGCATCCAGTTTATGCTTTTGATGCAGACGGCTTTCCAGCGCAATCAGCAGGTCTCGCAGTTCCATGACAGACATAAAGAACAACGATTCTTTATTGCGAGGCTCTTTAATTTTCAGCGCCAGTGCAATGAAATTATTACTCTTGCGAATAACACCGGTATTAACTCCCTTGATGCTTATGGCCATGTAGGTTCTCCCTAACCATTTCTCAATTAAATAATTAATTTTAATTTATAAGCCAGATAAATGGGCTTGGTAGTAATAGTTGTTAAAATAACATAAATAGCCGTGCTCACTCTATATAAACAGAAAAGAAAGGTTAATTATTGGTGTTGGTTATATAAAAAGTAATAACAGCAATGTATATGAATAATTAAAGGTTATGCAACGTGCAAAGATTAAACTTCCCTGTTTAATCAGTTACTGCTGGCGTAGCTGGAGATCCAGTGGCGTTTTACTGGGTTCGCCGCCAATCTCGCGCGCCAGTTTCGGCACCATATATCCAGATACCAGCGTCAGCAACTCACGCATAATCTGCCGTGCTTCGTCATCACTCACCATAAAATGCGCCGCGCCCTGTACTTTATCGAGCACATGCAGGTAATACGGCATCACGCCCGCATCGAACAACGCATTACTCAGGTTTGCCAGCGTTTGTGCGTTATCATTCACACCACGTAACAGAACGCTCTGGTTCAGCAAAGTAACGCCTACCCGGCGCAACTTAGCCATCGCCTGGCGGAATGTTTCATCTACCTCATTGGCATGGTTGATGTGATTCACCAGCAAGATTTGCAGCGTAGAATGTGAAAAGCGTTCAACCAGCGCATCTGTGATGCGTGCCGGGATAACAATCGGCAGACGGCTGTGAATCCGCAGACGTTTGATATGCGGGATGGCTTCCAGTTGTGTAAGCAACCAGTCCAGCTCGTGATCTTTCGCCATCAGCGGATCGCCGCCGGAGAAAATCATCTCGTCCAGTTCCGGATGCGCAGCAACATACTCAAGTGCAGTCTGCCAGTTACGCTTGTTGCCCTGATTTTCGGCATACGGGAAATGGCGACGAAAGCAATAGCGGCAATTTACCGCGCAGCCGCCTTTGACCAGCAAAAGCGCCCGGTTGTGGTATTTATGCAACAAACCTGGCACTACGCTGTGCTGTTCTTCCAGCGGGTCGGTGGAGAATCCGGGCGCGACGACAAACTCATCTTGCGAGGTAAGTACCTGACGCAAAAGTGGATCGTCCGGATTGCCTTTCTCCATGCGATCGATAAATGAGCGGGGCACACGCAGGGCAAACAGCTTTTTGGCGCTGCGTCCGGCCAACAGTTTTTCGTCCGCGTCTATATTCAAAAGACGCAGAAGTTCATCAGGATCGGTCACAACATCGGCAAGTTGCGTTAACCAATCTTCTCTGGATGGGGTATTTAGGGTTACAATATGCGCCATTTTGTGGCTTAGCTACCAATTAACAAATTTCAGAGGGCCTTATGGCAACGTACTATAGCAACGATTTTCGTGCTGGTCTTAAAATCATGTTAGACGGCGAACCTTACGCGGTTGAAGCGAGTGAATTCGTAAAACCGGGTAAAGGCCAGGCATTTGCTCGCGTTAAACTGCGTCGTCTGCTGACCGGTACTCGCGTAGAAAAAACCTTCAAATCTACTGATTCCGCTGAAGGCGCTGATGTTGTCGATATGAACCTGACTTACCTGTACAACGACGGTGAGTTCTGGCACTTCATGAACAACGAAACTTTCGAGCAACTGTCTGCTGATGCAAAAGCAATTGGCGACAACGCTAAATGGTTGCTGGATCAGGCAGAGTGTATCGTAACTCTGTGGAATGGTCAGCCGATCTCCGTTACTCCGCCGAACTTTGTTGAACTGGAAATCGTTGATACCGATCCAGGCCTGAAAGGGGATACCGCAGGTACTGGCGGCAAACCGGCTACCCTGTCTACTGGCGCAGTGGTTAAAGTTCCGCTGTTCGTACAGATCGGAGAAGTCATCAAAGTGGATACCCGCTCTGGTGAATACGTCTCTCGCGTGAAGTAATGCGGTTTTGGTGCGGCCTGTTGGCTGCACCATCACTTATTCTGGTCAGAGATGATGAAACGCCTTATCGTTCTTGTTTTGCTTGCCAGCACGCTGCTCACGGGCTGTAACACCGCTCGCGGTTTCGGCGAAGATATCAAACATCTCGGCAACTCAATCTCCCGCGCTGCCAGCTAGTTTTTCTTCTCTTCCGAAAAATCATCAGATTTCCGTCATTTTTGGCGATGTTGTCTATTATTAATTTGCTATAGGCAAACATAAATAACATTACCTAAAAGGAAGACGTTATGGTGAAGAAGACAATTGCAGCGATCTTTTCTGTTCTGGTGCTTTCAACAGTATTAACTGCTTGCAACACCACGCGTGGCGTTGGTGAAGACATTTCTGATGGCGGTAACGCGATTTCTGGCGCAGCAACGAAAGCGCAGCAGTAAGCAATAACGGTACGACAGTTATGTCGTGCCGTTTGTTTTTTTGCGATAGTCACAAAGGTAATAGTTGAAATTCCCCTGCCACCTGGCAAAATATCCGTTCAACCATCAGCTTTGCAGGACGACCTGCAAACGCCTCTTTTCACCGGGGACGGCCCCAATTCTCCGGAGCCTGATATGTCCTGGATTATCTTAGTTATTGCTGGTCTGCTGGAAGTGGTATGGGCCGTTGGCCTGAAATATACCCACGGCTTTAGTCGTTTGACGCCTAGTGTTATTACCGTGACGGCGATGATTGTCAGTATGGCGTTACTTGCCTGGGCAATGAAATCGTTACCGGTGGGGACGGCTTATGCTGTGTGGACGGGGATTGGCGCAGTCGGCGCGGCTATCATCGGCATTGTGCTGCTCGGTGAGTCCGCTAACCCGATGCGCCTGGCGAGCCTGGCGTTAATCGTATTGGGGATTATTGGTCTGAAACTCAGCACTCACTAACTACCGGGCTGCTGTACCCAAATAAACTTACTGACATCAAACCCTTCCCGGGTCGCGACTGCCAGCATCTCCTGTTTCACTTCGTCAGAAATGGTTGGCGTGCGGGAGAGTATCCACAGGTAGTCGCGATCCGGGCCGCAAACCAGCGCATGGCGGTATTCCCGATCAAGTGCAATGACGTTATAACCGCCATAGAAAGGGCCAAAGAATGACACTTTCAGCGCAGCGCGAGTTGGTGCGCCGGTAAAGTACGCTTTCCCTTCACTCTGCTGCCACATTTCTCTGTCAGGATTATAGCCTTTATTAATGACATTCAGGCCGCCATCATCCCGCAGACTGTATGTTGCGGTGACTTTTTCCAGTCCACGTTCAAAGCGGTGATCAAAACGGGCAATCTCATACCAGGTACCGAGATAACGTTTGGCGTCGAAATTATTCACTACTGTCACGCCACGCGGCGGCGTAGGAGAACTGCAGGCAACGACCAGAAATGCAGCTGTCGCTGCGGCAACGAGAGGGAGCAGGCGCATAAATGTTTCCTTACTGGTTTTTTTCTAAGTGTAGATGACAGCAAGGAAAAGCGGAGAAAAGGTCCGAAAATTCGGACCCGATGAAATTTTACTGTAGAGCGTTGAGAATCTGCGAGGCGGCGGCAACTCTCGCTGGATTGGGATAGTTTTTGTTAGCCAGCATCACAATGCCCAGCTCTTTTTCTGGAATAAACGCGACATAGCTACCAAATCCACCGGTCGCCCCCGTTTTATGTACCCATGATGCGCGTACTGCAGGAGTTGGGGGCGTAATCGCTTTTACGGGGCGTGCTGCCAGTGCAATTTTATTATCACTGCCGTTTATGATGGTGTCAGGATTTACCGGCCAGTCCAGCATTTCCCAGCCCAGGCCCTGATACATATCGCCGGTTTGCCAGTAGCGAGATTGTGCCAGTTGTATCCCTTGTTGAAGTGTTTTCTCATTGATATCAAGGGGTTTTAAATTGCTTTGCACCCAGCGGGCCATATCTTCAATGGTCGACTTCACACCATAAGCTTCAGCATCTAACGCCCCTGGCGAAACATGCACTGCCTTACCTTCGCGATATCCCCAGGCGTAATGCTTTTCTTCTGCGGACGGCACATTAATCCACGTATGAGTGAGTTTGAGTGGCTGGAAAACACGAGTTTGCATCGCCTGTTCAAAGCTCAAACCGGATGGTTTCACCGCCAGTGCACCGAACAACCCAATACTGGCGTTGGCATACAGACGTTGTGTTCCTGGAGCCCATGCAGGTTGCCAGTTTTGATAGAAGCGCAGCAAGTCGCTTGAGGATTTAACATCATCCGGCACCTGTAACGGCAGGCCGCCAGCGGTGTAGGTCGCAAGATGTAATAGTGTGATCCCATTCCATTGTTTAGCGGTAAGTTCAGGCCAGTATTTTGTCGCGGGATCGCTTAACTTGATTTCCCCTCGTGCAATAGCGTCGCCACCAAGCACGCCCGTAAATGTTTTGCTGACCGAGCCTAACTCAAACAGCGTTTGCTGCGTGACGGGCTGCTTTTTATCTACGTCCGCATAGCCCCAGGTAAAGTAATAAGGTTTACCCTGATAAATTACCGCCACCGCCATACCGGGGATCTTTTGTTGCTCTATAAGCGGGGTAATTGTGCGATGCACAATATCGTTGATTTGTTGAGGGGCAGCAAATGTGGAGCAAGAGGCGGTAATTAATAAGGCGCAGAGCGTCGTTTTGAACATAGGGTCTGGTTTCCATACAAAACGGCCCGCCATAGGCGGGCCGGATTTACATTGGCGATGCGTTAGATTGTAACGACACCAATCAGTGTGACAACTGTCAGGATAGCAGCCAGACCGTAGAAAACCCATTTGCCCGCAGGTACGTGGATTTTCAGATCGTGCATCGCGTGGTGCATACGGTGTAAACCACACCACAGTGGCAGAACGATCATCAGGAACAGGAATACGCGACCAATGAAGCTTTGCGCGAACGCCAGAACGCGCTCGTAGCTCAGCGCATCACCCGGAAACAGCCCCAGCGGCAGCAGAATACCCACCAGCAGGATCATCACCGGCGCAATGATGGCGCTCCACATACCACCGGCCCCGAAGAGGCCCCAGAATACCGGTTCGTCAGAACGCTTTGGATTTGGATTAATCATCTCAGGCTCCTTACCAGTACAGGGCAACAAACAGGATTACGATGGTGGCAACCACGGTTACCGCCCAGAGACTTTTGATAATTGGCTCTGGTCCCATTTTTTCGTCTTTTACAATGATATTGGCCGCTTTCGGTGCCAGCTCAAACCAGGTTTTGGTGTGCAGCAGGGCTGCCGCCAGAGTGATCAGGTTAATGATCACGATAACCGGGTTTTGTAAAAAGTCGACGAATCCCGCCCAGGCTTCCGGGCCATTTTTCAGGGCAAACAACCCGAAAATCAGTTCAATGCTGAACCACACAGCCGGAACCGCCGTGCCTTCGCGCAGCATGTAAAAGCGATAAAACGGCAATTTTTTCCACCAGGTGGACGTCATTGGCCGTACATACGGTTTACGTTTAGTCGTCATGTTGCACTCCTTAGCGTGGTTTCAGGGTCGCGATAAGAAAGTCTTTCGAACTTTCTACTTTGCCCTGCTGAATGGCCGCAGCCGGATCGACGTGTTTCGGACAGACTTCGGAGCAGTAGCCCACGAAAGTACAGCTCCATACGCCGTTCTGGCTGTTCAACTGCGCCATACGCTCCTTCTTACCGTGGTCGCGGCTATCTTCGTTATAACGATGCGCCAGCGTAATGGCAGCCGGACCGATGAACTCGGGGTTCAGGCCAAACTGCGGGCACGCGGCATAGCACAGACCACAGTTGATGCAACCGGAGAACTGGTGATACTTCGCCATCTGCGCCGGGGTCTGGATGTTAGTACCCTGATCCGCGGTGCGGGAGTTGCCGATGATGTACGGTTTGATCGCTTCCAGACTTTCGATGAAGTGGGTCATATCGACCACCAGATCGCGTTCAATCGGGAAGTTAGCTAACGCTTCAACCTTCATACCGTCGGTGTAATCACGCAAGAAGGTTTTACATGCCAGTTTTGGCACGTTGTTAACCATCATGCCGCAGGAACCACAAATCGCCATACGGCAGGACCAGCGGTAGCTCAGGTCCGGTGCCAGGTTGTCTTTGATGTAGCCCAGCGCATCCAGTAATGAGGTAGTTGCGTCATAAGGCACTTCATAGAATGCGCTATGCGGTGCGGTATCGACTTCCGGGTTATAGCGCACCACCTCAATTTTCAGGTTTTTCATCTCAGCCATTCGCCTTCTCCTTCTTATTGGCTGCTTCCGCCTTATCGGCTGCATCCGCTTCGCCACCGTAAACGCGTTTAGCTGGCGGCAGCGTAGTAATCTTCACGTCGCTGTACTCCAGGCGAGTAGTGCCATCAGCATCGCGGAAGGCGAGGGTGTGTTTGAGGAAGTTGACGTCGTCACGCTCGGTGCAACCTTCGTCCAGACGCTGGTGCGCGCCGCGGGACTCTTTACGTGCCATTGCGGAGTGCGCCATACATTCAGCAACGTTCAGACCGTGACCCAGTTCAATGGTGTAGAGCAGGTCGGTGTTGAACACGCTGGAGGTGTCGGTGATGCGCACGCGCTTGAAGCGTTCCTGCAGCTCAGCCAGCTTGTCGATGGTTTTCTGCATCAGTTCCGGCGTACGGTAGATACCGCAACCTTCTTCCATTGCCAGGCCCATTTCGTCGCGGATCTTCGCCCAGTTTTCGCCGCCATCCTGGTTAACCAGATCTTTCAGACGTTGTTCAACGCCAGCTGCCTGCGCTTCAATTGCCGCTTCGTTGCCATTACCGGCAGTTGCTGCACGCTCTGTCGCTTGTTCACCGGCCAGACGGCCGAAGACCACCAGTTCCGCCAGGGAGTTGGAGCCCAGACGGTTTGCACCGTGCAGACCAACAGAGGAACATTCACCCACGGCGAACAGACCTTTAATGCGGGTTTCACAGTTCTGATCGGTTTCGATACCGCCCATGGTGTAGTGCGCGGTCGGACGTACCGGAATCGGTTCTTTAACCGGATCGACGCCAACGTACGCTTTCGCCAGTTCGCAGATGAACGGCAGACGTTCGTGCAGTTTTTTCTCGCCGAGGTGACGCAGGTCGAGGTAAACCACATCGCCACGCGGTGTGGAGATGGTGTTGCCTTTACGCCATTCATGCCAGAAGGCCTGAGAAACTTTGTCGCGTGGACCCAGTTCCATATATTTGTTTTTCGGCTCGCCCAGTGGAGTTTCCGGACCCATGCCGTAATCTTGCAGATAACGGTAGCCATTTTTGTTGACCAGAATACCGCCTTCACCGCGGCAGCCTTCGGTCATCAAGATACCGGAACCTGGCAGACCGGTTGGGTGATACTGAACGAATTCCATGTCACGCAGCGGAACGCCGTGGCTTAGCGCCATACCCATACCGTCACCGGTAACGATGCCGCCGTTGGTGTTGTAACGATAAACGCGACCTGCACCGCCGGTAGCCATAACGACCGCGTTAGCACGGATCTGCACCAGCGTGCCTTCCATCATGTTCATTGCTACCAGGCCGCGAACATGACCATCATCAACCAGAATATCCAGTACGAAGTGCTCGTCAAAACGCTGGATCTGCGGGAATTGCAGAGAGGTCTGGAACAGCGTGTGCAGCATATGGAAGCCGGTTTTATCGGCGGCGAACCAGGTACGCTCGATTTTCATGCCGCCGAAGCGACGTACGTTGACGCTACCATCCGGGCGACGGCTCCATGGGCATCCCCACAGTTCCAGTTGGGTCATTTCGGTTGGGCAGTGGTGGACGAAATAATCCACGACATCCTGCTCACACAACCAGTCGCCACCCGCTACTGTATCGTGAAAGTGATATTCGAAGCTGTCATGATCCTGCGCGACAGCGGCGGAGCCCCCTTCTGCAGCAACGGTATGGCTACGCATAGGGTATACTTTTGAGATTAGTGCGATTTTTGCATTTGGATTTGCCTGCGCGGCAGCAATTGCAGCACGTAATCCCGCGCCACCGGCGCCTACAATGGCAAGATCGGCTTGAAAGGTTTGCACGACATTCCTCCAGATTGTTTTTATCCCACAGCCCCGTACTTCAGGGTAAGTGCCTGAAAGTTACGGTCTGCGAACGCTATTCCACTGCTCCTTTATAGGTACAACAGTATAGTCTGATGGATAAGTCTGAAATTTGACGAGATCGATTTTTTTAGTGCGCAAGAGGGCTAAATTATCACTGAAGATGATTAATTTAATTACTAAACCATCAGATCGTGCTTTTTTTAGTCACCGCCCACCGTTGATTGATACCTGCGTAAAATTTGTCTCGCCGCCGCGTTGCGAGTAGACTTCGTGCCCTTGTCAAAAAATGGAGATTTAACTATGAGCGAAACGGCATCCTGGCAGCCGAGCGCATCCATTCCTAACTTATTAAAACGCGCGGCGATTATGGCGGAGATCCGTCGTTTCTTTGCCGATCGTGGAGTGCTGGAGGTGGAGACGCCTTGTATGAGCCAGGCGACGGTAACCGATATTCATTTGGTCCCGTTTGAGACGCGTTTCGTTGGCCCCGGGCATTCGCAGGGGATGAATCTCTGGTTAATGACCAGCCCGGAATACCATATGAAACGCCTGCTGGTTGCCGGTTGTGGGCCGGTTTTCCAGCTGTGTCGCAGCTTCCGTAATGAAGAGATGGGGCGTTATCACAACCCTGAATTCACTATGCTTGAGTGGTATCGACCGCACTATGATATGTACCGGTTGATGAACGAGGTGGACGATCTCTTGCAACAGGTGCTGGACTGCCCGGCAGCAGAAAGTCTTTCTTATCAACAAGCTTTCTTGCGTTATCTGGAAATTGACCCACTCTCTGCCGACAAAACGCAACTGCGGGAAGTGGCAGCGAAACTGGATTTGAGCAACGTTGCCGATACCGAAGAAGACCGCGACACGCTGCTACAACTGCTGTTTACCTTTGGCGTAGAGCCAAATATTGGCAAAGAAAAACCGACCTTTGTGTACCACTTTCCGGCCAGCCAGGCATCACTGGCGCAAATCAGTACCGAAGATCATCGGGTCGCTGAACGCTTTGAGGTTTATTATAAAGGTATTGAGCTGGCGAATGGTTTCCATGAATTGACGGATGCCCGTGAGCAGCAACAACGTTTTGAACAAGATAACCGTAAGCGCGCGGCGCGCGGTTTGCCGCAGCACCCCATTGACCAGAATCTTATTGAAGCCTTGAAAGTCGGTATGCCTGACTGTTCCGGCGTGGCATTAGGCGTTGATCGTCTGGTGATGTTGGCGCTGGGCGCGGAGACACTGGCTGAAGTCATCGCCTTTAGCGTTGACCGGGCATAATTCTGAAAAATTACTGAATTAACCGCGAAGAATGGCGTGATGAGCGCCATTCTGTAGCATATGTTTTCATTTTTCCGCTAAAGGCCACAATTTAAGACTGGATATTTGATATCATCCAGGTATCAATTCTGTATTGGTTTTTACGCTGCCCGCTCAATGTTGGGCGGTGCAGTTCAGTGGGCGCGTTTTATACACGCGCTGAAATGAAGGATGGTTTCATGCCTCACACGATAAAAAAGATGAGTCTGATAGGACTCATATTGATGATCTTTACTTCCGTATTTGGATTTGCCAATAGCCCATCGGCTTATTACTTAATGGGTTATAGTGCGATTCCCTTTTATATATTTTCTGCATTGTTATTCTTTATTCCATTCGCCTTAATGATGGCTGAAATGGGCGCTGCGTATCGCAAAGAAGAAGGCGGTATCTATTCCTGGATGAATAATAGTGTCGGACCACGTTTTGCCTTCATTGGTACGTTTATGTGGTTTTCCTCTTATATCATCTGGATGGTGAGCACCTCCGCGAAAGTTTGGGTACCGTTCTCAACATTTCTCTACGGTAGCGACATGACCCAGCACTGGCGTATTGCCGGACTGGAACCTACGCAGGTGGTTGGTCTGCTGGCAGTGGCATGGATGATTCTGGTCACCGTCGTTGCTTCAAAAGGGATTAATAAAATTGCCCGCATTACTGCGGTGGGCGGTATTGCAGTAATGTGCCTGAATTTAGTATTACTGTTAGTAAGCATTACTATTTTGTTATTAAATGGTGGGCATTTCGCGCAGGATATTAATTTCCTTGCATCACCGAACCCAGGTTATCAGTCCGGTCTGGCAATGCTATCGTTTGTGGTATTTGCTATTTTTGCCTATGGCGGAATTGAAGCGGTGGGTGGTCTGGTCGATAAAACGGAAAATCCAGAAAAGAACTTTGCCAAAGGTATTGTTTTTGCCGCTATTGTTATTTCAATCGGTTATTCGCTGGCAATATTTTTATGGGGCGTCAGCACAAACTGGCAGCAGGTATTAAGTAATGGTTCCGTTAACCTCGGCAATATTACCTATGTGCTGATGAAGAGCCTCGGAATGACGCTGGGTAACGCACTGCATTTGTCACCTGAAGCGTCATTGTCGCTGGGTGTGTGGTTTGCGCGTATTACCGGACTGTCGATGTTCCTCGCCTATACCGGTGCGTTCTTTACGCTTTGCTATTCACCGCTGAAAGCCATCATCCAGGGGACGCCGAAAGCATTGTGGCCGGAACCGATGACTCGCCTGAATACGATGGGTATGCCTTCTATCGCAATGTGGATGCAGTGCGGGCTGGTTACTGTCTTCATCCTGCTGGTTTCGTTTGGTGGCGGTACCGCATCGGCGTTCTTTAACAAACTGACGCTGATGGCGAACGTGTCTATGACGCTTCCTTACCTGTTCCTCGCGCTGGCTTTCCCGTTCTTTAAAGCACGTCAGGATCTCGACAGACCGTTTGTGATTTTCAAAACACATATGTCGGCAATGATTGCGACAGTGGTTGTCGTACTGGTGGTGACATTTGCGAACGTGTTCACCATCATTCAACCTGTGGTTGAAGCCGGAGACTGGGACAGCACATTGTGGATGATTGGCGGCCCTGTCTTCTTCTCGCTGTTAGCGATGGCGATTTACCAGAACTATTGCAGTCGCAAGGCGAACAAACCTGAGTTAGCTCTCGACTGATCCTATGGAATCCTGCAACTCATCGTCTCTCCGGCGATGAGTTGTCTGGTAAGGAAGACGTTATGGACAACGGTAGTCGGGATCCAGTGATAACCGAAGATGAAATCAGGGCGCTGCAATTTTCTGCCTGGGATGTAGCGGAAATAGAGCAGACTATTCTCTCTTTTGTCGATGACTGTCACACCCGTAAAGTGGCAATGGTGGTCGGTAATACCATTAATACCCTCAAAGATCGCGATGGTTCGCGGTGGGGAAACCTGCCTGATATCTATTGCACTTACCTGATCAGGTGCCTGGTTTTTCGTGGGGAATTAATCGGGTATGGTGATTTGTTCCGCATGCGTTATAGCGAAATTAAACTACCGATTGAAGCATCATGAGTGCTCGTCAGTTTATTTTATGCTGCATATGGTTCTTCGTATCTGTTCTCTGGATTCTGATAATGTCCGCGCTGGACAAAGAGTGGATGATTGATGGACGCGGGATTAATAACGTCTGCGATGTGCTGATGTATCTCGAAGATGACGATACCCGTGATGTCGGTGTGATAATGACGTTACCGCTCTTTTTCCCTTTTCTCTGGTTCGCTTTGTGGCGAAAAAAACGCGGCTGGTTTATGTACGCCACCGCGCTGGCTATTTTCGGCTACTGGTTGTGGCAGTTTTTTCTGCGCTATCAGTTTTGCTTGTGAGCCGGATGGGTTCATCCGGCCACAAAGACCTTACAAACTTCCCGCCTGACGACCTTTGCCCGCAGAAGTTAATGTTCTCCCCGTTTGTTTACCGTTGAGGCTTTCCAGACGCATCTGGAAGGGCGGGAATGGCATATCGATACCGTGGGCATGGAATCCTGCCAGAATCAGCTGGTGAATCTCATGGCGTAGTGGCATGCGGTGACCCATCTCAGCGGCGTAAATACGCAGCTCGAAAATCTGAATCCCCTGTTGTAGATCCACCAGGAAGACTTCCGGTGCTGGGTTATCGATCACCAGCGAGCAGCGACGCGCTGCGGTGAGCAGGATTTCCGTCACTTCTTCACTGTTGGCATCGGCAGGGGCCGGAATCGTCAACACCACGCGCGTGACCGAGTCAGAGAGCGACCAGTTGATAAACTGCTCGGTAATAAACGCCTTGTTCGGCACGATAATTTCTTTGCGGTCCCAGTCGCTGATGGTGGTGGCGCGGGTGTTAATTTTCGTCACACTACCGGTGAGATCGCGGATCGTCACCGTATCGCCAATGCGAATCGGTTTTTCGAACAGGATGATCAGGCCAGAGATAAAGTTGGCGAAAATTTCCTGCAAACCAAAGCCCAGACCAACACCGAGCGCGGCGACCAGCCACTGCAATTTCGACCACTCAATACCAATCATTGAGAAGCCGACCAGCCCGCCAATCAGCATCAGCAGATATTTGGTGATGGTGGTGATGGCGTAACCAGTGCCCGGCGTTAAATCGAGGTGCTGCAAAATCGCCAGTTCCAGCAGCGCGGGCAGGTTGCGCACCAGCTGTGTGGTGATGATAAACACCAGAATGGCAATTAGCACCGCACCGAGGGTAATCGGCTCCAAACTTTCTACGCCCTGTACCGTGGAAGTGACATCCCACAGCGAAATATTTTCGAGGAAGCCGAAAGCGGAATGGATTTCTGACCACAGCACAATGACCGAAAGCAAGGCGATCAACATCAAAATTGAGCGCACCAGCCGCAAGGATTGCGCACTGATGGCATCGAGATCGACTTCGCTTTCATCGACTTCAATTGCCCCTTCCGGGCTACTGTGATGATGCGCTTCCTCTTCGCCACGCGCACGCTGCGCTAACATCTCTGCCCGGCGATGCTTCGCCCGGTCAAACGCCAGCCTGCGCCGCTGGATCAGCATCCAGCGGCGGATAACGTGATAAACCACCAGTAGCAGGAACCAGATGGCAACCGAGGTTTCAAGCCTCGCTAACAGTGCCTGCGCCGTTGCCAGATAACCCACCGCCGACGCCAGGATGGCTACCAACGGTGCGCCAATCATCATGTTCCACAGCATATGGTTGGTAATGTTGTCGCCGCTGCCTTCTTTGTTGAGATACAACGGAATCCCGGCCTTTTTCAGGCTGAGGGTGACTACCGCCAGTGCACCGCAAATGAGGATAAAACAAAGCCGTCCCAGCGAACCGGAGAATTCACGGTCGTCGAGGTTATCGAACATCATCAGCGCCATAATCAGCGGCACAATAAGCCCGATGCTCATCAGGTAGTAACGCATCCCACGGGAAACCCGTTCGCGTGGCCAGCCGAAATGAGCGATAAACAAGCCGTTCGGACGGGCAAAGGTGGCGCAAATCATCACTACCCACAGCAGCGGTACGGTGGCCGTTACGCCATCACCAATTGCGACCGCCAGCGGATAAGGCCACGCCTCGCGCAAGCCGTAACCCAGCGTCATCCACAGCACCGGTAGCGGTGATGCGACGAGAATCGACCAGAAAAGGGTGCGCAACGTCAGCCAGAAGTGATCCTGAGTCACTTTGCCGACTTTCGCCGCCGAACGTTCAAGAAAACGGGTGAAATAGCGGCGCGAGTAAATACTGCAACCGACCAGAATCAACGCGCCAAACAGCGGCAAAATCGTCTCTTTGCTGGTCAGCATCATTACGCTGGCTTTGCCCAACTGACTGAAGGTGTCCAGCGAAATGAGACGACGCAGATCCTGGGCGATCTCCAGCGGCCAGGCGATGGTCATCGGGCGCACGTCAGAAGTCCAGAACAGGTAGCGGTGCGTCGCTTCATTCACTTCTTTCAGCGCATCTTCCAGTTGCCCGTTGGAGACTTTCAGCTTGGTCAGCTCCAGCAGTAACGTGTCGCCACCCTGCAACAATGAGTTCAGCAACTCACGCTGAGTGCGTAGCTGTGCTTCCAGAATACGGTTTTGCTCGGCGGTCAGCGGCTGACCGTCTGCCTGATGGATTTGCCTTAGCAACGGCTGTTTATTAAGCAGATCCTCATAACGTAAGCGTTGCACACGCAACTGTGCCATTTCGGTATCAAGCTGTTGTGGTTTCGGCATTTCCGGTAGCCGTGCCACCTGCGCCCGCAACGCTTCGCCGAGCAGGTTGGACGATCCCAGCCATTGTGATTGTTCACGCAGCGTATTCAACGCCTGCCGGACCTGTAGTGTCTGGCTGGCAGCCTGACGCTGTTGCGAGGCAACGAGATCCATCCGCTGCGCCTGTTGATTCAACGCCGCCGACAGCTCGCGGTTAATTTTGAATTGCGCGACGATATCTTTCGGCAAGTCGGCGCTGTTTTCTGCCAGAAGTTCGGTGCTTTCCAGCGCCCGCTCCGCCTCAAGCTGGCGTTGGCTGTTCAACTGATTACGCAAGGCCTGCAAATACGCATCCAGTTGCTGGCTCTCTTTTTCCGCCAGCTCTGAGCGCAAGCGCGCTAATTCTTGCCTGTTATTGGCAGACAGCTGCGCCAATTCCAGTTCATCAACGAGCGCCTTCAGTCGTGCAGAGTCAGATTGCAAAGCAAAATTTTGCGCCTGATTAAGCGGGGTATTGCCGGTAAGCGTTCCAAGGCGGCGCTCGATTTCATTCAACTGGCGGCGGGCGTCAGTTTGCTGTTGCGGCAGTTGATTCAGCGAATCGGCAATCTCGCGGGCGCGCTCTTGCTCTTGCTGGGCCTGACGGCTCTTATCCAGTAACTGACTGCTGACCTGGAGAATTTCCTGATTCAGCGCGTCGGTAGACATTCCCGGCGATACGCTGCGCGGCTCGTCACGCATGTTGTTTAATTGCGCGCGCAGAGTAGCGGAGAGTTTCGGGTAATTATCAATGACTTCTTGATATTGCTTGATGCGCTCAAGGGAACCTTTTCGTTCCTCAAGCGCATTTAAGGCGGACTGGAGTGCCTCTACGACTTCCGGCTGAGCGGGTTTCGCCGCTTTTGCCTGCTCCAGTTCCTGGGTGATTTGTTTACTATCGGGGGCCGTCGCGGCGTACGCCCCCCAACTGAGGCACCAGGCCATCAGAAAAGTGATAATCAGGCGCACGTCAGCGTTTCCTTTGATGGATTAGACTTGGTCTTTTTTGTCGTCAACCAATGGGCTGGCGTCGTGTTCTGCCTCGATCTCTTCGGCAGGAAGCGGGGCAGGTTCTGCGTCTGGCGCAACAAAGGTTTCGGTAGATACTGCCAGTGGCTGACCAATTTTCGTGACAGACAGGCTTTCCAGTTGCTCAACCAGATTAACTTTACCCGGTGCAAACAGGTTGATAACGGTAGAGCCGAGTTTAAAGCGACCCATTTCCTGGCCTTTCAGCAGCGCCACAGAACCGTCGTTTTCTCCGGCAGGCCAGGTCCAGCGCTTGATGATGCCTTCGCGCGGCGGCGTAATGGTGCCCGCCCAGACAGTTTCAATGCTGCCAACAATCGTCGCCCCGACCAGAATCTGCGCCATCGGGCCAAATTCGGTATCGAACAGGCAGATCACGCGTTCGTTACGGGCAAACAGATTCGGCACGTTCTGAGCGGTGAGATGGTTAACGGAGAAGAGATCGCCCGGCACATAGATCATCTCACGCAGAATACCGTTGCACGGCATGTGTACGCGGTGGTAGTCACGCGGAGAGAGGTAAGTGGTCACAAACGTACCGTTACGGAAAAGATCCGCCATCAGATAGTTCCCTGCCAGCAGAGCTTCGAGGCTGTAGTTGTGGCCTTTAGCTTGCAGGATTTTATCTTCTTCGATTTTACCTAACTGGCTGATAACGCCATCGGCAGGCATGACCAGTACATTAGGATCGGTATCGATTGGGCGTACTTCGTCACGCAGCGGACGGACAAAGAATTCGTTAAAGGTGCGGTAGCTGGCGGTGTCCGGCTTTTGCGCCTCTTTCATGTCGACCTTGTAGTATTTAACGAACAGATCGATAACCAGTTTTGTCAGCCATCCTGCCCGCTTGCTTGCGCCCCAACCCGCCAGGCGAGTAAGCCATAATTTCGGCAGAATGTACTGTAGCGAAAGTTTAAATGAATTTAACAAGGTAGCCTCCAGGCCATTGTTTTGTCGTTCCTGATCCGGCCTACATGCCGGATCCTGAAAAAAAGGGGACGATTCTAACGACGGTTAGCTTAATTGTCAGTCATCCGTATCAGAAAAGTTTTTACGCGTTTTTACCTGCGCCATGCTTTCCAGAATACGGTGATAGTTTTCGAAACGGGTTTCCGCGATTTTCCCTTCCTCAACCGCTTCCCGGATAGCGCAGCCCGGATCGGTATCGTGTTTGCAATCGCGATATTTACACAGACCTAAGTAGTCATGGAATTCGACAAAACCCCGAGTAATTTGTTCCGGTTCCAGATGCCAGAGACCAAACTCACGCACACCTGGGGAATCAATCACATCACCGCCGTGCGGGAAGTGATACAGCCGCGCGGCAGTCGTGGTGTGCTGACCAAGCCCCGAGTTATCCGAGACGTCGTTGGTCAGGATCTCTTTTTGCAGCCCCAGCAACGCGTTCAGAAGACTGGATTTGCCGACGCCAGACTGCCCGGCAAAAATACTGATGCGCCCGGTCAACGCCTCTTCCAGCGGTTTCAGTCCATCCTGAGTATGGCTGGAAACCATCAATACGCGATAACCGATATTGCGGTAGATATCCATCTGCTCGTTGACGAATTCCATGCCTTCGTCGTCCAGCAGGTCTATCTTGTTGAGCACAATAATCGGCTCAATCTGCAAGGTTTCGCAGGCCACCAGGTAACGGTCGATAATATTGAGCGACAGCTCCGGCAAAATGGCGGAGACAATGACAATCTGGTCGATGTTGGCAGCAATGGGTTTCACACCGTCGTAGAAATCCGGGCGCGTCAACACTGAGGTGCGCTCATGCACCGCTTCCACGATCCCTTTGACATTTACGCCTTCCGCCGCCGGTTTTCCCGGACGCCAGACTACGCGATCGCCGGTCACCAGCGAACGGATGGTACGGCGAATATTGCAGCGGTGAACGTCGCCATCGGCGGATTCCACATCAGCGTGCATACCAAAGCGGCTGATGACGATACCTTCATCAGGCTCGCCAAACAGATTGTCGTCGTAGTCGGGCTTCTCCTTAGACGTTTTAAGACGACGCTGGTGATTGGCGTTCACGCGGCGCTGCTGGCCTTTGGAGAGTTTATTTTTACTCAATCGTACAGACTCCTGGTCGCCCCTGATGGGCAAAACATCTATGATACACGCAATTGTGGATCAATATAGTCACTGTGAATGGGTGGAAAATAGCATGAGTGCCAATGAAAACAACCTGATTTGGATCGATCTTGAGATGACCGGTCTGGATCCCGAGCGCGATCGCATTATTGAGATTGCCACGCTGGTGACCGATGCCAACCTGAATATTCTGGCAGAAGGGCCGACCATTGCAGTACATCAGTCCGATGAACAGCTGGCGCTGATGGATGACTGGAACGTGCGCACCCATACCGCCAGCGGGCTGGTGGAGCGCGTGAAAGCGAGCACGATGGGCGATCGGGAAGCTGAACTGGCAACGCTCGAATTTTTAAAACAGTGGGTGCCTGCGGGAAAATCGCCGATTTGCGGTAACAGCATCGGCCAGGATCGTCGCTTCTTGTTTAAATACATGCCGGAGCTGGAAGCCTACTTCCACTACCGTTATCTGGATGTCAGCACACTGAAAGAGCTGGCGCGCCGCTGGAAGCCGGAAATTCTTGATGGTTTTACCAAACAGGGGACGCATCAGGCGATGGATGATATCCGTGAGTCGGTGGCGGAGCTGGCTTACTACCGCGAGCATTTTATCAAGCTGTAAAATTTGTTCTGGTCACGTAACCGCCGGAATCCACTTGCGGCGGCGTGATTTTGACGCTAAATTGAACGTCTTGCTGATAATTTCAGCACTTGAGATAAAAACTCAAAAAAAATTTTTTAGGGGGGTTGCAGAGGGAAAGATTTCTCGTATAATGCGCCTCCCGTAACGACGCAGAAATGCGAAAATTACGAAAGCAAAATTAAGCAGTACGCGGGAATAGCTCAGTTGGTAGAGCACGACCTTGCCAAGGTCGGGGTCGCGAGTTCGAGTCTCGTTTCCCGCTCCAAAATTTGAAA
>NZ_VNXM01000072.1:0-362 GCF_009820205.1 Escherichia sp. HH26CH | reverse complement strand
TTATCTTCATGGTAGGTCCGTCCCGTGACGATGGGCTGGTCCGGGTCTCCGTTCAGAAAATCAACAATCACCTCCTGGCCCACCCGCGGTATCGCCAGGTTACCGAACCCCGGCCCCGCCCACGCCTGCGATACCCGCACCCAGCATGAACTCGCCTCCGTTGCCGGGTTATACCTGTCCCAGTGAAACTTCACCCGTACCCGGCCATGTTCATCACAGAAGATTTCCTCTCCCGCAGGCCCGGTGACAATGGCGCTCTGTGGCCCGTCCACCTTCGGTTTGCTTTGCAGCCGTGGACGCCACGTCCGGTCTGCCGGTATCACCTCTAACTGATTGCCCAGCGTGGTTCCTCTCCCCTGGCT